>CAYTTC010000144.1:0-6557 GCA_964440525.1 uncultured Propylenella sp.
GATGGGGCTTTGTTCGCGGTCTGATCCGTCAGCGGTCAGACCGCTTCGACCACCGCACCTGAGCAGCCTCTGGCTATCTCGGCCCACTGATCCGGAGTCATGCTTTCCGGGCGGGCCTTCCCGACCTTCAATCCTCCACGGTGGCCAAGGCTGACTGCCGCCGTGTCTTTGCCTTCGTAGGGTTCGGGCTCTTGCGCGCGGCCGGTCGCGAGATCGACAATGTGCTTCGCCCATTGGTTCAGATCGCGCGGGCGTTTGGGTTTCTTTGCTGGCCCGCGCGCACCGCCTTCATTCTCCCAGCGGCTAAGCGCTCTCGCCTTCTGCTGTTCATCTGCCGAACGTTTGGCCATCATCGCAATATGCCGGCAGCGCGCGAAGGCCGCTAGGGCGATTTAGCGCCCGCCACAATTGGCTGGCCCGCTACCGAAGAAGCGTAGGGCAAGGAAAGGATCACGGCCGTCAACGCCGTAAGGAAGAGGAAGGCGGCGATGCGCAGCGCCAGAGGCGCAGCGTTCGAGGCAGCAGATCTGAGCTTCATTGTTTGAGCCGACACGCGGCCGGGCTTTTGATGAGCCATGGTTACATCCTCCAGTCGTGCCTAGACCTTAGGAGCAGTACGGTGACCCGAAAAGCTCGCAGATGTCCGTAAGTAGAATCGCGGAGGCTGGAAGTCCCATGGCGACGGCCGGGAGATCGACGTTTGTCGCAAAGCGGTTCGTCCGCCTTCGGTAGAACAGTAGTCTCTGGTGCCGCTCCTAAGAGGCATCCATTGACGATCTGGCGCTTTGTTACGGAACCGCAGAGCCGCCGTTCTGGTCTGGCACTGACTTGGGGATGACATGAAGCAGCATGACCTGCCTCCACCGGGAGCGCCCAGCAAGCGGCGCAGATTCGGCCGTGCGCAGGATGACCATGTCATCGACAGCTACAAGCTTCGGAAAAAAGCTTCCGGATCCGACACGCTGCCCCGACTGTGGCGCGATCTACCATGAAGGCCGCTGGCAATGGACGACAATTCCACCAGCGTTAGCTCACCAAGAGAAATGTACGGCGTGCCAACGCATCAGCGACGAATACCCCGCTGGCATCGTCACGATTAAAGGGCCTTTTTGTGGGCAGTCATAGGGCCGAAGTCCTGGCTCTCGCGCGAAACCTCGAGGAAGCAGAAAAGAGCGAGCATCCACTGAACCGGATTATGACGATCGAGGAACCGGGCAGATGACGTGCTTGTCATCAAAACGACGGACATCCACCTGCCGCGACGCATCGGTGAGGCAATGCACCGCGCCTTCCACGGCGAGTTGCAGGTGCACTACGATGAGCAAATCTACTTCGTTCGTGTCGAGTGGCGACGCGACGCCTAGGGTCGGGTTCCAAGTGAGGCGGTCCTGCGGGCTGAGTCCACCTATTCGTGGCGTAGCGGCCAGGTTCACTGCGCCCTTGGGTCCAACCGGTAGCGGCCTCGGCAGTCGATGCCGCCATGATGAGCGCAAGATAGCCTGCCGCAAATGTGCGAACCAACATTTTCACCCCCTAGTCTGGCAGGACACAAATATCCCAATGCAGCAGATCGGCCTTGAGCCAGATCACTCGGCCGGGCTGTCGGACCAGGCCCACCAAAGATCCTTTCGAGGGTAAAGCGGCTCTGCGTCAGGCAGCGGGCAAAGAACTCCTCCAGACCCGCTCGATTTAGATGGTCCGTATCGAAATAGAAGCGCGGCCCGTCCATTCAATGGGAGAAGTCCCAGAACGGCACCCCGCTGCTCGCCAACGCTGGGACGCCGCTACGATGCAAACTTCAGTCCGTCGGCATCCGCACGGATTCGCGTGCCGCTGCGCCCATCGATGATGGCTTCGACCTCCCCCAGCTTGCCTATCGCCGCTACACCGCCCGTTTCGTTGACGAAGACGATGGCCGCGGCGACCTTCGGTCCCATCGTCCCAGCCTCGAAATGCAACTTCGAAAGCGCAGCGGGCGATGCGACGCTGATCGCCCGCGCCGATGACGTCCCGTGATCGACCTCGACGGCAGCGACGTCCGTCAGCATCACCAGCGCACCCGCGCCGAGCTGGCTCGCAAGCAGGGCAGAAGCGAGGTCCTTGTCGATGACGGCTTCGACGCCATGATAGGTGCCGTTCGGCGCTCTCACGACGGGGATGCCGCCGCCGCCGGCGCAGATCACCGTGATCGCCGCCTGCATCAGGATCTCGATGGTGCGGATCTCCAGGATCTCCCTAGGCTCAGGCGAGGGCACGAGGCGACGGAAGCTCGCGCCGTCCGGCCCGACGGTCCAGCCGCGCTCGGCCGCGATCCGCATCGCGTCGGCCTTTTCGTAGATCGGACCGACCGGCTTTGTCGGCGTTCCGAAAGCCGGGTCGAAAGCGTCGACCACGGTCTGCGTCAGTAAGGCGGCGACCGGGTGCCCTGGCCCGAGCTCGTTGCGAAGCTCCTGCTCGATCATGTAGCCGATCATGCCCTCGCTCTCGGCGCCGAGCACGTCGAGCGGGAAGGCGGTGGCGGTCCCGTAAGAAGCTGCCTGCAGCGCGAGAAGTCCGACCTGCGGCCCGTTTCCGTGCGTGACGACCGCCGGATGCCTGCGCAAGACCGGGGCGAGGGCCTTGGCGGCGCGTCGAATATTGGCGAGCTGGTTGTCGGCGGTCATTGGCTCGCCGCGCTTCAAGAGAGCGTTTCCCCCGAGTGCGACGACGATGCGCATGGCCGCTCAGTCGCCGATCGTGGCGACAAGCACGGCCTTGATCGTGTGGAGGCGGTTTTCGGCCTGATCGAACACGATCGAACTCCTGGACTCGAAAACCTCGTCAGTCACTTCCATCTCCTCGATGCCGTACTTCTCCTTGATCTCGCCGGCGACCTTCGTCTCCGCGTTATGGAAGGCGGGGAGACAGTGCATGAACTTGACGTCCGGCTTGCCGGTCAGGTCGAGCATGCGCCGGTTCACCTGGTAGGGCTTCAGCAGCTCGATCCGCTCCCCCCATTTCTCTTCCTCCTCGCCCATCGAGAGCCAGACGTCGGTGTAGAGGAAGTCGGCGCCGCGTACGGTCTCCTCGACGTCGGAGGAGATGGTGATCCGCGCGCCGGTCTCCGCCGCGATGGATTGGGCGAAGTAGCGGACATCCGGCTCCGGCCAGAGGCTTTCCGGCGCGCAGAGCCGGACGTCCATGCCCATCTGGGCGCCGCCGATCAGGAGCGTGTCGCCCATGTTGTTGCCCGCGTCGCCGACGAAGCAGAGCGTGACCTCGCGGAGTGGCTTGGCGGAATGCTCGCGGATCGTCAGGAGGTCGGCGAGCACCTGGGTCGGGTGGAACTCGTCCGTCAGGCCGTTATAGACCGGCACGCCGGAATAGGCGGCGAGCGTCTCGACGTTCTCCTGCGAGAAGCCCCGGTATTCGATCGCATGATAGACGCGGCCAAGCACGCGCGCCGTGTCCTTCATCGTCTCCTTGTGGCCGATCTGGGTTCCGCTCGGGCCGAGATAGGTGACGTGAGCGCCCTGATCATAGGCAGCGACCTCGAAGCCGATGCGCGTGCGGGTCGAGGTCTTCTCGAAGATGAGGGCGATGGACTTGCCCTTCAGGCGCTGCTGCTCGGTGCCGGCATAGCGCGCCGCCTTCAGCTCGCGCGAGATCGCGAGCAGAAACTCGATCTCCTGCGGGGAGAAGTCGGTCAGCGTCAGGAAGCTTCGATTCTTGAGGTTGAACATTGTCCCTGCCCGTCAGATCGGATCGCGGAGAAGCGGGCAGGTCATGCAGTGGGCCCCGCCGCGGCCGCGGCCGAGCTCCGCGCCCTCTATGGTGATGACCTCGATCCCCGCCTTGCGGAGCACCGTGTTGGTGTAGACGTTCCGGTCGTAGCCGATGACGACGCCGGGCTCGACCGCCAGCACGTTGTTGCCGTCGTCCCATTGTTCGCGTTCCGCCTCGTAGCAATCGCCGCCGGTCGCCACGACGCGGAGCGCATTCAAACCGAGCGCGCGGGCGACCACGGTCGGAAGCGGGGCCTCCTCGCGTCTGACGTCGATGCCGCCATTGGCCTTCCCCGGCTTGATGGAGAAACACGCGATGCGGTCCACGACGGCAGGATAGACCGTGACGAGATCGCGGTCGCAGAAAGTGAAGACGGTGTCGAGATGCATGTAGCTGCGGTCGCGCGGCATGCGCGCCGCGATGACCTCCTCCGCCGCCCCCCGCTCGAACAGCCGGCGCGCGAGGTCGCCCACGGCCTGGGGGGTCGTGCGTTCGCCCATTCCGATCAGGACCTTTCCCGTGGCGAGCGGCATCACGTCTCCGCCCTCCAGCGTCATGGCGCCGGCGGGCGCGTCTACGTCGCCCCACCAGATGTCGAAGACCTCCGCCGCGAAGAGGGGGTGGAACTTGTAGATCGCCGCCAGATTCAGCGTTTCGTCGCGGCGCGCCGGCCAGTACATCGGGTGGAGCGACACGCCGCCGAAGATCCAGGCCGTCGTGTCGCGCGTGAAGAGCTGGTTGGGAAGTGGAGCGAGGACGAAATCCCTTGGCTCCAGCGTCTCCGCCACGAGGCCCTTGGCCTGAAACGGCAGATCGGCCTTGGCGATGCCGCCGACGAGGAGTTCCGCGAGCGCGCCTGCCGGCATCGCGTCGAGCCAAAACCGCAGATCGTCGACAAGGCCTAGGCCGATCCGCTCCGGAGCGATGCGGCGATCGAGAAGCCATGTCCGCGCTTCCGGTATCGCCATCGTCGCCGCCAGGAGATCGTGCAAGACGAGCACCTCGACGCTGCGCTCGCGCATCGCATCGCAGAAGGCATCGTGCTCCTGCCGCGCCTTCTTCACCCAGATCACGTCGTCAAAGAGCAGCGCTTTGCAGTTCTCCGGCGTGAGCCGCCGAAGGCTCAGATCCGGCCGGTGGACCAGCACCTTGCGGAGCTTGCCCACCTCGGAATGCACGCCGAACGCCATCATCCTGCTCCGGCTCACAGCGGGCTGATCGCGCCGGTCCACATCATCCAGCCGGCAATTCCGGCTGCAACGATGAGGCCGAGTGCGAGCAATGCTTCGAACGGCCGGAACAGGGTCTCGCCGCGCTCGCGCTTGGTCCAGACGTAGAAGATGATGCCCGGCACGTAGAGAAGCGCGCACATGAGGAGATAGGCGGGCCCGGCCGCGTAGATGAGCCACAGCCCGTAGATCGTGGCGACCGCCCCGATCAGCATGTCCTGCCCACGCCACTCTCCGGACGAATAAGTCTCGCCGGTCAGCGCGAGCTTCAGGGCGTACCCGCCGGAGAAAACGTACGGAACGAGGATCGCCGCCGAGGCGATGTAGAAGAGCGCCGTGTATGTGGATTCCGAATAAAAGGTGAGCACCAGGAACGCCTGCACGAGCAGATTGGTGATCCACAGCGCGCTCGCCGGGGAGCCGCGTCCGTTCTCCTTGCCGAAGAAGGCGGGCATGTCGCCGTCGCGTGCCGCGACGAAGGGAATCTCGGCGGCGAACAGGGTCCAGGTGAGGAACGCGCCCGCCACCGAGATGACGAGCCCGACGCGGATCAGGAGGTCGCCCCAGGGCCCGGCGACTTGACCGAGAACGTCCGCCATGGAGGCCGTGTCCGGCAGCCCTGCGAGCTCAGGCTGCGTCATCACGCCGAGCGCCAAGAGCGAGACCAGCATGTAGGCGACGAGCGCCGTTCCGAAGCCGAGGATGGTCGCGCGGCCGATATCCTCGCGCTTGGCGGCGCGTGCCGAAACCACACTCGCTCCCTCGATGCCGATGAAGACCCAGAGCGTCACCAGCATCGTGCTCTTCACCTGTTCGGTGATCGAGCCGAGGTTCGGCGTCCCCGCGCCCCAGACGTCCAGCGTGAAGGTGTCGAGCCGAAAAGCGATCAGAACCGCCACGATGAAGATGATAATCGGCACCAGCTTGGCGATCGTAGTGACCACGTTGGCGATCGCGGCCTCCCGCACGCCCATCAGGATGAGCGCGTGGATGAGCCAAAGGCAGATCGAGGCGCCGACGATGGCCGGCAGTGTGTTGCCGGTCCCGAACATCGGAAAGAAATGCCCGAGCGCTCCGAAGATCAGCACGGCATAGGAGACGTTGCCGATCCAGGCGCTCAGCCAGTAGCCCCAGGCCGCGTTGAAGCCCACGAAGTCGCCGAAGCCGGCGCGGGCATAGGCATAAGGTCCGGAATCGAGCTCCGGCTTGCGCATCGACAGCCGCTGGTAGACGAAGGCGAGCGCCAACATGCCGACGCCGGTGATCAGCCAACCGATCAATATGGCGGCCGGCGCGGCGCCCTTCGACATGTTCTGGGGTAGGCTGAAGACGCCGCCACCGATCATCGAACCGACCACCAGCGCGATCAGGACGGTAAGCCCGAGTCGCCGAGCGCGCGGCTTGGCAAGCGGTGCTGCAACCGCCGTGCCAATCGTAAAGTCACTTGCCATGTTCCACCTCAGCACCGGCCGCGCCGCCGCGACCGTGCTTACCTGCTTAGCCGCTCGGGCATCAGCTGCTTTGATCCGCATCAATCGGATCGACATCCACTCGCGGGGAGCG
>CAYTTC010000145.1:0-6512 GCA_964440525.1 uncultured Propylenella sp.
GAGCGCCAGCGCGTCGCGCGCGGTGACGAGGTGGATGGTCGAGCGCATCAGCGACGTACGCACCGCCCTGCGGCTTTCGATCAGCTCGGAAAGCTCTTCGGCACGAAATTTTTCGAGCCGCGTCCACAGACCGAAATACGGAGGCGAGGGCGACTGCGCCTGCATGCCGACGAGATGCTCTAGCGCCGCAGCGGCGGACATCGCCTCGCGCTTCAACAGCATCTGGCGCGCGAGCAGCGCGCGGTTCAGGGCGTGTGGGGAGAGCGTATCCGATGCTCTGTTCGCGCGGCCGCTACTTTGCCTCTTTCGCACTTCGTGCCGCCGCCAGGCGCTCCTCCAGATCCTTGATCATCGACTCGTCCACAGGCGCCAACCTGCCTGACTCCTACAGGCCACGAGCCATTTGCAGCGCAGTGCCATAGTGCTCGGTCGCCGCAGATCCTGCCTCGGCGACCTTGATGTGCGAAACGATCAGATCGCGCTGCCATTGGGCGTTGCCCGGATCGGCGGCGGCAAGGCGACCTGCGATCGTGATGTCTGCCTGGTAGCTTGCGAGCGCGCCGGTGAGGTTGCCCTGCGCGGCGCGCACGTCGCCGATCTTGCTGTGGCTGACGGAGAGATCGCGCTGCCACTCGGTGTTGCCCGGATCGGCGGTGGCAAGGCGCTCGCGGATGGCAAGGCCCGCGTCGTAGCTCTGAAGCGCGCCGGTGAGATTGCCCTGCGCGCGGCGCACGTCGCCGATCTTGTTGTGGCTGACGGAGAGATCGCGCTGCCACTCGGTGTTGCCTGGATCGGCGGCGGCAAGGCGCTCGCGGATCGCAAGGCCCGCGTCGTAGCTCTGAAGCGCGCCGGTGAGATTGCCCTGCGCGCGGCGCACGTCGCCGATCCGCTCTTGGCTGACGGAGAGATCGCGCTGCCACCCGGTATTGCCCGGATCGGCGGCGGCAAGGCGCTCGCGGATGGCAAGGCCCGCGTCGTAACTCTGAAGCGCGCCGGTGAGATTGCCCTGCGCGGCGCGCACGTCGCCGATCTTGTTGTGGCTGACGGAGAGATCTCGCTGCCACTCGGTGTTGCCCGGATCGGCGGCGGTAAGGCGCGCGTCGATTGCAAGGCTTGCCTCGTAGCTTTCGAGCGCGCCGAGGAGATTGCCCTGCGCGCGGCGCACGTCGCCGATCTTGTTGTGGCTGATGGAGAGATCGCGCTGCCACTCGGTGTGGCCCGGATCGGCGGCGGTAAGGCGCCCGGCGATGGCAAGGCTTGCCTCGTAGCTTTCGAGCGCGCCGGTGAGATTGCCCTGCGCGGCGCGCACGTCGCCGATCTTGCTGTGGCTGACGGAGAGATCGCGCTGCCACTCGGTGTTGCCCGGATCGGCGGTGGCAAGGCGCTCGCGGATGGCAAGGCCCGCGTCGTAGCTCTGAAGCGCGCCGGTGAGATTGCCCTGCGCGCGGCGCACGTCGCCGATCTTGTTGTGGCTGACGGAGAGATCTCGCTGCCTCCCTAGGTCGTCGGGTGATGCAAGAGCGCGGCGTTCAGAAATGAGTTTAACCGCGAAATAGTGCTCTTCGCCGCGCGCTAATGTCCCGAGGCGCTCTTCGATCAGTCCCAGCGCTTCGTGGGCGACGGATCGGTTGCGGTTGTCGTCCTCGCGCTCGGCGATTTCCAACGCACGACCAAACGCTCGCCTTGCTTTTGCTGTTGTGCCGCAGTCGCGGGCCGCGCGGCCGTACTCTACCCAGCCCCAGAAATGCTCTGGATCGCGCTCTGTTGCCTCGCTATAAAGTGCCAAGGCCTTGCCGCGGTTCGTCGGAAAGACGACAGCGGCGTAGTCGCGTGCCGCTTCCGCCAATGCCTTGTCCACCGTGCCCGCCTCGGCAGCAAACTCTTGGTAGCGACGACGCAGGACGTCTTGAATGTCCGTGAGATTACCTTCTAACGCCTCTTCGACGGCTTCGAGGGTCTCTTGCTTCTCAGCGGTAGTTTCGCCGGAAGGAGCACCATGAAGACGGGTCAGTGTATCGAATAGACTCTTCTTCTGGTCAGGGGGGAGATCGTGGAAAGCACCAAGAATATCGCCCTCCGAAGCGAGCGGCCTTCGGTCGGGAACAGTGACGGTGACGTTCTGCTGCGGCGCTTGAACTATCTGAGCAGCATTCGATTCTACGTTCTGCTCGGTCGGTTCGGTTGAGCGGTTCTTGTTCCAGACAAAGACAACCACCGCGCCCGTCCCCGAGACTATGGCGACCAATGGCGCCGCAGCCCAAGTCCATTGATCCAATATCTCTTTTTTCGAAAGCGCCACGCAAGCGTCGTGCGCTGGCCGCAGCCAGTTGACCCAATCGCACTGGAAGAAGCTCAAAATGGTCGGATCTACAGCCATCGAGGCAACCTAAGCGGACTATTCGAAGTCGAATTGGATGACCTCCGGCTGTGGAACGCAAGCGCGGTGTCCCCGACGTCTCGGCCTTTGCCTCGCATCCCGCACTGCGGTATGTGTCTGGCCGCCATGGCTGAGACTCATCTGAAGGCGGCACGTCCCCGCCCGCTTTCGCCGCACCTTTCGATCTTTCGGCCGCTGATCACGATGGTGATGTCGATCGTGCATCGCATCACCGGGGTGGGGCTGTATTTCGGCATGCTTTTCCTCGCCTGGTGGCTGATCGCGGCGGCGAGCGGGCCGGCTGCCTTCGACACCGCCAACGCGTTCTTCGGCTCGTGGTTTGGCCGGCTTATCCTCTTTGGCTTCACCTGGGCGCTGATCCACCATCTTCTCGGTGGCATTCGCCATCTCATCTGGGATACCGGCGCCGGCTTTGCTCCGCCGGTCGCCAACCGGCTAGCCTGGGCGACGATCGTCGGCTCTGTAGTCCTCACGCTCCTCGTCTGGGTCATCGGATATTCCGTCAGATGAAGTCCATCCGCACGCCGCTCGCCGTGGTGCGGGGGCTCGGCTCCGCCAAGAAGGGGACGGGCGAGTTCATCGCGCAGCGGCTCACTTCGGTGGCGCTCGTTGTTCTCATGACGGCGTTCATCGTCATCATCGTCCGGTTGAACGGCGAGCCGTATCAGACTGTGGTGGCGACGCTTTCCTCGCCGCTCGTCGCCATTATCCTGATCGCCGGCATCCTGATGACGGTGGTGCATATGCGGATCGGCATGCAGGTCATCGTCGAGGACTATGTGCAGAGCGAGATGCCCAAGCTTTCGCTGCTCATTCTGAACTGGCTCTTTTCCTGGGGCGTGGGGCTGGTCGCCATCTTCGCCGTGCTGAAGCTCGCCTTCGGAGGCTGAATTGGACGAGGACGTGCGGGACGCGAAGAGAGACAAGCCGGCGGCCGCGGCCGTGAATGGCCGCGCTTATCCGGTGACCGAGCATCACTATGACGTGGTCGTGGTCGGCGCCGGCGGCGCCGGGCTTCGCGCCGTCGTCGGCGCCAGCCAGGCTGGGCTCAAGACCGCCTGCATCACAAAAGTTTTTCCGACCCGCTCGCATACGGTGGCGGCGCAGGGCGGCATCGCCGCGGCGCTCGGCAATATGGGCGAGGACGACTGGCGCTGGCACATGTACGACACCGTAAAAGGCTCCGACTGGCTCGGCGACCAGGACGCCATCGAGTATCTTTGCCGCAACGCTCCGGCGGCCGTCTACGAGCTGGAGCATTGGGGCGTGCCGTTCTCCCGCACCGAAGCAGGCACAATCTACCAGCGTCCCTTCGGCGGCATGACCACGCATTACGGCAAGGGGATCGCGCAGCGCACGGCCGCCGCCGCCGACCGCACCGGCCACGCCATGCTGCATACGATGTATGGGCAGTCGCTCCGCCAGTCGGCGGAGTTCTTCATCGAATATTTCGCCATCGATCTCCTGATGGATGGCGGCGCCTGCCGCGGCGTCGTGGCGATCTCGCTCGACGACGGCACGCTGCACCGTTTTCGCGCGCACAAGACGATCATCGCGACCGGAGGCTACGGCCGCGCCTATCTCACCTGCACCGGCGCCCACACGCAGACCGGCGACGGCAATGCCATGGTTTTGCGCGCCGGCCTGCCGTTGCAGGACATGGAGTTTGTGCAGTTCCATCCGACCGGAATCTATGGCGCCGGCATGCTCATCACGGAAGGTTCGCGCGGCGAGGGGGGCTTTCTCTCCAATTCCGAAGGTGAGCGCTTCATGGAGCGCTACGCGCCCTCCGCCAAGGACCTTGCCTCGCGCGACGTGGTCTCACGCGCCATGACTGTCGAGATCCGCGAGGGGAGAGGCGTCGGCAAGGAGCGCGACCACATCCACCTGCATCTGGAGCATCTCGATCCGGCGGTGCTGCACGAGCGGTTGCCGGGCATCTCGGAATCGGCGCGGATTTTCGCCGGAATCGACGTGACGCGCGAGCCGATCCCGGTGCTGCCGACGGTGCATTACAACATGGGCGGAATCCCCACGAACTATCACGGCGAGGCGCTGACCAAGGCGAACGGCGATCCGGACGCTGTCGTGCCCGGGCTGATGGCGGTCGGCGAAGCGGCCTGCGTCTCGGTGCATGGGGCGAACCGGCTCGGCTCAAATTCCTTGGTCGATCTCGTGGTCTTCGGCCGCGCGGCTGGCGAGCGCTGCGCCGCGACGATTGCGCCCGGCGAACGCCACGCCGAGCTGCCGAAGGACGCCGACGAAATGGCGCTTTTCCGCCTCGACCGCGCGCGGCATGCCAATGGTAGTATTCCAACCGCCGAGGCTCGCCTCAACATGCAGAAGGTGATGCAAGAAAATTGCGCCGTCTTCCGCACCGGCGAGGTGCTGGAGGCGGGGAGGGGCCGGATCGGCGAGGTATGGCGCGCCTCAAACGATCTTCGCGTCAGCGACCGCAGCCTCATCTGGAACACCGACCTCGTCGAGACACTCGAATTCGAAAACCTTGTCGCGCAAGCGGTGGTCACGATGGAGTCGGCCTTCAACCGCACCGAAAGCCGCGGCGCACATGCGCGCGAGGATTTTCCCAATCGCGACGACCAGAACTGGATGAAGCACACGCTCGCCTGGGCGGACGTGGAGAAGAAGACGGTGCGCCTCGACTACCGGCCGGTGCACACCTACACGCTGTCGAACGACATCGCGTATATCGAGCCGAAGGCGCGGGTTTATTGAAGCGGATGGCGGAGAGATCAGCCATGGCGATCGCATCCGCCGGCTATTCGAAGCGCTCGCTTCCCGACAAGCTTGGCTACAAGGCCGGGCAGCGCGCGCTGTTCATCGCGCTGCCACCGGAGCTTGCCGAATTGGCGACCGCCGTTCTCTTCGAATCCGTCGATAGCAAGGTCCGCTGGGACGCCAAGCTTCCGGCGCGCGGCTTCGATCTGATCCACGCTTTCACCATACAGAAAGCCGACCTGGACAAGCATCTGCTCGCACTTCAAAAGGCGCTGAAGCCGAACGGCACGATCTGGGTGTCTTGGCCGAAGAAGGCCGCGAAGGTGGCGACCGACGTGACGGAGGATCGGGTGCGCGAGGCGGCGCTGAAGCTCGACCTGGTCGACGTCAAGGTCGCGGCGGTCGATCCGGTGTGGTCGGGTTTGAAGCTAGTCATCCGAAAGGAGCGGCGAATGGCGGCTGGAGCACGCGATGGCTGAATTCTCTCGCATCACGCGCAATCCTGAAATCATGGGCGGCAAAGCCTGTATTCGCGGCATGCGCGTCACTGTTGGCATGATCCTCGGCAATCTGGGTGCAGGCGTGAGCGTCGAGGAGCTCCTCGCCTCCTATCCATACATTGAGCGCGAGGATGTGCTTGAAGCCATGCGGTACGGGGCATGGCTCGCCCAGGAGCGCGAAATCAACCTTGCCTCCGCGAAATGAGATTCGTGGTGGACATGAATCTTTCGCCCAAATGGGTCGCCTACCTCAACGAATTCGGACACGAGGCCATTCACTGGTCGAGTGTCGGGCCGCCAGATGCACCAGACAACGACATAATGAACTGGGCGCGAGGGCATGATCGCATTGTCCTGACCAGCGATCTTGATTTTGGCGCCATCCTAGCGATGTCTGGTTTATCAAAGCCAAGCGTCATACAGCTGCGCTCGGAGGCAACTTTGCCCGACCGTGTCGGCTCGTTCGTCCTGGATGCCATCGACCAAGCGGAGCCGGACCTTCTCTCTGGAGCGCTCCTCACCGTCGAGATTGGACAGCCTCGAGTGCGCATTCTTCCCCTCGACCCTGAACGCTAAAGGCGAGCCGCGAATGGTTCAGCTCACGCTTCCGAAGAACTCGCGTATCGCCCCCGGCAAGACCTGGCCGAAGCCGGCCGGCGCGAAGGATATCCGCGAGTTCCGCGTCTATCGCTGGGACCCCGACGACGGGCGCAACCCGCGCATGGATACTTTCTTCGTCGATACCGACGATTGCGGGCCGATGGTTCTGGACGCGCTGATCTGGATCAAGACCAAGGTCGACGCGACGCTGACTTTTCGCCGCTCCTGCCGCGAGGGGATCTGCGGCTCCTGCGCCATGAACATCGACGGCATGA
>CAYTTC010000146.1:0-6411 GCA_964440525.1 uncultured Propylenella sp.
GCGTCGAGACGATGACGTCGCTCGCCGGCTTCGAGGCGCTGTTGCGCGGCAAGCCGGTCACCACCTACGGACAGCCCTTCTATGCCGGCTGGGGACTGACGGAGGACATTTTTCCGGTGCCGCGGCGGACGCGAAAACGCTCGCTCGACGAGCTCGTCGCCGCCGCGTTGATCCTCTATCCCCGCTACCTCGATCCGGTGAGCGGCCTGCGCTGTACCCCGGAGCTTCTCATCGAACGGCTCGCCAGCGAGGGGCAGCGAAAACGCGGCGCGAGGGAACAGTTTTTGCGGCTCCTCCAGATCTCAGCGGCGAAGGCGCTGCACTTCGGTCACTCAGTCAAGCATCTGGCGCGGCGCGGGACCTGACGGGGGATCAGAGTTCCGGCGCGAGAATTTCTCGCCATTTTCGGGCGGAATAGGCGAGGGGGTTGGTCGCGCTTATATGCGCGCGCGTCGCATCGGCGTGGCTCCGCATGATGCCGGGTTGTGCGAGGCAAGCCTCCATCCGCGCCGCCCATTCGTCCGCGCCGCCCTCGACGAAAATCGCCGGAAGCTTTTCGCCGACCGCTGCCCGCAGTGCGGGATTGGGCGACATCAGCGACGCCGCCCCGACGAGCGCATGCTCGAAAAGCTTGTTGGCGGAGCGCGCATTGTTGAAGGCAGTCGCCGCGAGCGGGTAGAGCGCCAGGTGAAAGCGCATGCGCGGGAGCGCCCGCTTGTAGCGCCACCAGGAGTGCGGGCGCCGCAGGCGCACATGGCGGTGGGTCTTGAGCAGTCTGGGGGCGGATTCTCCCGCGAAGAGCGTGAGCCGCGCCTGCGGGAACGCGTCGAGGAGTTTTGCCAGCGGCGCGGCGATCGATGCGAGGTCGCCGCGATGCGAGCCGGTGCCGAGATGCACGATCTCGATGTGCTTCGGTGCGGTGAAATGCTCCATCGAGGCCGGAATCCCCCGCCAGGCGGGGAAAATGATGCGCGCCTTCGCGCCGTAGATTTCCGCCAGCGCGGAGCCGGGGACGATGACGATGTCCGCGGCCGCCTTCAGCGCCGGCCATGCACCCTCGGCAAACGCCCGGAGTTTTGCACGATAGCGCTCCGGCAGACTGGTATCGCCCGCGCCAGCGGCGAAATCGTCGTCGACAATGTAGACGATCTGCCTCGCTCCAGCGCTTTTCAGGCGGCCGATGTCCTCCGCTCGTCCGTAGCGCACGATCACGCCGGTCCGGCCGACAAGGTAGACGTTGGGAGCGAGGTGACGGGGCGATGCAACGCGGACACCCTGCCGCCTGAGCTCGGCGAGAGGGTTCAAGAAATAGAGATCCGTCGTCGGAATCCGATCGAGAACTTCGCGAAGGCCCGACGGCGACAGGCGGATCATGAGTCTCTCTTAGCGGAACTAAGATCCGTTGCGCCATAAACGGGGGGCGTGAACTCAGCAGGCACCCTTAAGCCAGCCGAGGTAGATGCATTTTGGCTCGATTCGGAGCTTTGCCGCGGTCCCTCAATCTCCCCCGCCCCGATACCCCTCTCAAAACCCACGAAAGGGAGCCATTCTTGCGCGAAAAGATTGCGCGCAACTAAGAACCATTGCGCGCAGGATATAGTTGCGCAATAACTTGTATCCTGCGCGAAAGTGTGTTTTAATTGCGCATAATGGGTTACGCGCAACAAAGAGGCCATTCGTGGCGAGACGCATTCAGCAGGACGATCTGCAGGCAATCGAGGCGGCGGCGCGCCGCCATCCGGACGGGGTGACGGCGCAGCAGATTGCCGATGAGCTGGGGGCGGCGCTTCCGCGCCGCACGCTGCAATACCGGCTGAAATATCTCGTCGACGCCAACCGCCTCGCCATGGAGGGCGAGGGGCGGGCCGCCCGATACCGACTTCCGCGGGTCGTGGAAGGTACGGTGAGCGCCATCATTGAAGTGAAAGCAGAGATGGCCGGCGAGGTTGGGGTGCCGCTCTCGAAGGCTGGCGCCGAGATTCAGGAACATGTCCGGCAGCCGCCCGAGAAGCGGAAGCCGGTCGGTTACAATCGCGCGTTCCTCGATTCATACCGGCCCAACGTCACGTTCTATCTCTCGCCGGAAGAGCGGAAGCAGCTTCGGGAGATAGGCACACCGAAGATCGCGGAACAGCCTGCCGGCACTTACGCGAAGCAGATCCTGAACCGCCTGCTCATCGACCTGTCGTGGAACTCGAGCCGCCTCGAGGGCAATACCTATTCGCTGCTCGACACGAAGCGCCTCATCGATCTTGGCGAAGAGGCGGAAGGGAAGGGGCGATTAGAGGCGCAGATGATCCTCAACCACAAGGACGCGATCGAGTTTCTCGTTAGCTCGGCGGACGAGATCGGCTTCAACCGCTACACGATCCTCAATCTTCATGCGCTGCTCGCGAACAACCTGCTGGCGGACCCGGACGCGGCCGGAAGGCTCCGCCACATCGGCGTCGGAATAGAAAAATCCGTGTTTCACCCGCTGGAAGTGCCGCAGATCATCGAAGAGTGTTTCGACCAGATTCTCGCGACGGCTGCCGCGATCGAAGATTCGTTCGAGCAGGCCTTCTTCGTGATGGTGCAGCTTCCCTATCTGCAGCCCTTCGACGACGTGAACAAACGCGTATCGCGGCTTGGCGCGAACATCCCGCTCATCAAGGGCAATCTCTCGCCTCTGTCGTTCGACGGCGTGCCGCGCGGGACCTACACCGAGGCCGTTCTTGGCGTGTATGAGCTGAACAGGGTCGAGCTGCTGAGGGACGTGTTCATCTGGGCCTATGAGCGGTCCGCTGCGCGCTACGCCGCGGTGAGGCAGTCGCTGGGGGACCCCGATCCGTTCCGCCTGCGGCACCGGACGGCGCTGCGCGAAATCGTCGGCGAAGTTGTACGCGCGCGGATGGACCAAAAGCAGGCTGCCGCGCATGTCGCTTCGTGGACGCAGGAGCACATCGAAGCTGACGAGCGCGAGCGGTTCCGGGAGATTGCCGAGAGCGAGCTCCTCAGCCTACATGAGGGGAATTTCGCGCGCTACCAGATCAGGCCGTCGGAGTTCGCGGCGTGGCGCGAGGCCTGGATAGGAGCGCCAGCGGCATGAACAGCTATGTATCCGACAACCAGAATCTCAGAAGTTAGGTTCGTGCCAGGGAAATCTAAAAAGGAATACGACCTTTACACGTTTGTGGCCGGAGCGGCGCTGGAGACCGGGAAGCCTTTCCGACTCGAATGCAATTGCGGCGGCGTTGTCACAATCATGCCGCCGTTCCAGGACGAAGACGCGGTCTGCCCGCGCTGCGGAGCGAAAATCCGGATGCTCGTACTGGAAGGCGATCCGGGTTACATCATCGGCAAAGGGCCTGACGGCAATCCGACGCTGTTGCCGGTCCAGGGCAGCACACAGCCGCATCCGAACCAGCTGTCGCCCAAGGAACGCGACGCCATCCTCGCGAAAGTCCGCGACAAAATTCCAAAAGACTGACGCGATGGCGGTCCCGAAGGAGCAGCTCGTTCTCATTGACCGCAACGGCCGGCCGATCGAGCTGGATGCGTTGATCGATGAGCTGTGCCGGGAAGAGCGGCGCGTTCTGGCGAACGACGAGGTCGGACTCGTCGTCTATGTCGGCGATCTGGGCATCTATGAACTGAAGCCTACAGAAAGCGGCGAGTTCATTGCGAGCCCGGTCACGCAGATCTCGCGCCCGCGCTTCCCGGTCCGCATTCTGCGCAGGCAGATCGGAGCACGGGTCTTCTCCGTTACTGCCGATGCTGTTTTCGTCATCCGCGACGGAGACAGGCTACGAAAGGTCAGAGCCGAAAAGCTCAAGCCGGGCATGGTGCTCGCATCCGGCGAGAAGGTTTTTCGATGAAGTTCAAGAACGCGTTCGAGAAGAGATGCTTCGAAATTGCGCGCGCCGCTCTCGGACCCTCCGTGACGATCGAGCACAATAAGCGCTTGCAGATCGAGAGCGCGCTGTTTCCCGAGGTCGCGGCCTTCAAAGGGCCGCCGACTAAGGAGGTCGACGTCCTGGTCGCGCAGTTGCTCGACGATCCGAAAATCGCGCTGCTTGTGAGCTGCAAGGACTTCGCAAAGCGGGCGGAGCCGGCGCATGTACAGGAATGGGCTTCGGTCGTGCGAACCATGAACGCCTATTCGGGACGGACCCTCTATCTTGGCCTCGTCGTCTCCGCAAAGGGGTTCTCGGACGGGTGCGAGGCTTGGGCCACATCGCACAATCTCGCCCTGATCCCGCCCCTGAAAGGCAAAAGGCTCGTCTTTTCGCCGGAGACCGTTTTCCGCATGCTCGAGCGAAGTCTCATCGGTCTGCACGCAAGAGCACAGCTCAACGTCAGCGACCTCGCGACGGCGCCGGCGTTCTTCGACTTCGTCTACGCACTCGTTGCCGATTTCGAGGGGCATGAGGAAGCCGCGCAGCACGAGCGCTATTTCGTCATGCCCGAGGGTTGGGTGTCATCCTTTGGCGAAATGTACTCGTCCCTCGCAGGGCACGCGGTTGAGGATCTTGCCGTCGCCGAAGATGGCGCGGTGATCATGAGACTTTTAGGCGGGATATCCTGCCGCTTCGCCGGCTCACGCGTTGAATTCGGCACTGATATCGCGTCCGGCCCGAAACTTTCGGCCACGCCGATGTGCTCAAAAAATCTGGACGGAACGCCCTGCACGCTGGAATTCATCAAATCGGTGGCGGTGGGGACCCGCGTGATGAGCGCAGCGGATTTTGGAGATTATCTGGAGTTCGGGCTCGATCAGCGCTTCAATCTTGGGCTCCGTCCGGGTGGATTTCACATTGTCTCTACAGAGAGCCCGGTGAATGAGAACCGGCTTTGAAAGGCGGATTTTTTCGTCGAACGAGCTGCGTTTCGCTTGTCGAATTGAGGTGACACAAGCGCCGCCGCATGTTCTCTTTACGTTCTCAGGTTAAGCGCTCCGAATCACAGGCGCGGCTGATTACTTCGAAAGGCACGCGGGCGGACCTCTCGGGATGGAAGCGATAGCCACCATCCTCCATGCGGACCTCGACGCCTTCTACGCCTCAGTCGAGCAGCTGTTCGATCCGTCGCTGCGCGGAAAACCCATCGCCGTCGGGGGCGGGGTCGTGCTCGCCGCGTCCTATGAAGCGAAGGCCTTTGGGGTCCGCGGCGGGATGCCGGGGCGGCGGGCGCGCGAGCTCTGTCCAAAACTCATTTTTGTCGGCGGCCATTTCAAGGACTACCAGCGTCTGGGCGACGCCGCCATCAAGGTGATTGGCGACTTCACGCCGCTCGTCGAGCGGATCTCCATCGACGAGGCCTTTGCCGACGTCGCGGGGACGGAGCATCTCTTCGGTCCACCGGTCGAAATTGCGAAAGCGATTCGGCGCCGCGTGCGGGCCGAGCTCGGACTGCCGATCTCGATCGGAGTGGCGCGCACCAAGCACCTGGCGAAAATCGCCTCGCAAGTCGCCAAGCCTGACGGGCTGGTCGTTGTCGATCCTCTGACTGAACTCGATTTCCTTCACGATCTGCCTGTCGAAATGATGTGGGGCGTGGGACCGGCCACACGAGCGCGGCTGGCCGAGACGGGAGTGCTGACCATCGGGCAGTTGGCGGAGACTTCGCCGCGATCGTTGCAGCGGCTACTTGGCCAGGCGCTCGGAGAAAAGCTGGCGGCGCTGGCGTGGAATCGCGATCCACGCGAAATCAGGACGCATCGACGAGCGCATTCGGCCGGAGCGCAATCGGCGCTCGGCAGGAAGCCTGCGGCGGAGCGCGTTTTTCGGCCGACGCTTCGTCATCTGGCCGACAGGATCGGCAGCCGGCTCAGGGCTAAATCCCGGCTTGGCCGGACCGTGACGGTCAGGGTGCGGTTCGCCGACCTCCGCTCAGTCACGCGCTCTCTGACGCTACCCGCGCCAGTTTCGGCGACTTCAATCCTTGCCGAGATCGCCGAAGACCTGGTGCGCGGCGTGCTGAGAAATCACCCTGACGAGAAGACCATCTCGCTGCTCGCGATATCGGTGTCGCATCTGGAGGAGCAGGAGAGCGTGCAGCTGGAGCTGCCGCTTGGGCTTCAGGACGAGGCGCGCCGTCCCGGCGCCAAAAAGGGCGCGGCGCGCCTCGTGGCCGACCGCGCTATCGACATGATCCGCGATCGCTTCGGATGGGAGGCGGTCGGATACGGGTCGGTCGCGTTGGGAATCTCCCGTTCCGTCCCCGACGCGTTCCGCGAACTCGCCGAAAAGGACCTGTGAGGACCATCACCGCGAACGAGGTCAAAAAGCTTCCCCGTAAGGGCGACTTTCGATCCACTCATGTGGCGAGCTTCGCCGCTTGCATCAGGCCGCCCTCCGGATCGACAAGAGGGCACGCCCTAACCCGAGTCGCGCCATGTCCGAGGATCGCTACCACAGAGACCGCATCGGC
>CAYTTC010000147.1:0-4548 GCA_964440525.1 uncultured Propylenella sp.
ATGCCGCAAGTACCCGCGGCGGCCGCGGCGGATCCTCAGCCCGCGCCGATCGAGCAACAGGTAGCGCTCGCTCCGCAGACCGGGAGCGCCGGTTCCCTCGCCCCCGCCGCTCCGCCACCGGCGGCAGCCGACGCGTCCGGCTTCCGCTGGCCGGTGCGCGGTCGCATCATCTCCGGCTTCGGCAAGCGACCGAACGGGGAGCGCAATGACGGCATCAATCTCGCCGTGCCGGAAGGATCGTCGGTCAAGGCTGCCGAAGACGGCACCGTGATCTATGCGGGCAACGAGCTGAAGAGCTACGGCAACCTCGTCCTCATCCGGCACAATAACGGCTGGGTCTCCGCCTACGCCCACAACAGCGCGCTGCAGGTGAAACGCGGCGATGAGGTGAGGCGCGGGCAGGTGATCGCGCTCTCCGGCATGTCGGGCGGCGTCACCACCCCGCAGGTCCATTTCGAACTTCGCAAGGACGCGACGCCGGTGGACCCGCTGCAGCATTTGACGGAAAGCTGAGGCTCCCTCGGGCTATCCCAGCCTGACGCCCTTCCGCCCTGCGAGGTCCTGCACGAACTGCCACGCGACGCGGCCGGAGCGGCTGCCGCGCGTAGTCGCCCATTCGAGCGCCTCGGCGCGCCATTCCGCCTCTGCCGCCGGCACGCCAAAATGCGCGACATAACCCGCCACCATGGCGAGGTAGTCGTCCTGGCTGCAATTGTGGAAGCCGAGCCAGAGGCCGAAGCGGTCCGACAGCGATACCTTCTCCTGGACTGCTTCCGAAGGGTTGATGGCGGTGGAGCGTTCGTTCTCCAGCATGTCGCGCGGCATCAGATGGCGGCGGTTTGACGTGGCGTAGAAGACGACGTTGTCGGGCCGGCCTTCGACGCCGCCCTCCAGCGCCGCCTTCAACGATTTGTAGGAGGCGTCGCCTGCATCGAAGGAGAGATCGTCGCAAAAGAGGATGAAACGCTCGCTGCGGTCGCGCACGAGCCGCATCAGCTCCGGCAGGCTCTCGATGTCCTCGCGATGGATCTCGATGAGCTTGAGGGGCGGCGCTCCCGCCGGCTGCGCGGCGGCGACCGCCGCATGCACGGCCTTGACTAGCGAGCTCTTGCCCATGCCGCGCGCGCCCCAGAGGAGGGCGTTGTTGGCCGGCAGGCCGGAGGCGAAGCGCGTGGTGTTTTCGATCAGCGTGTCGCGCGAGCGGTCGATACCCTTCAGCAGCGACAGGGCAACGCGGTTAACCTTGGCGACGGGCTGCAGTTCTGCCGGCCTGACATGCCAGACAAATGCTTCCGCCGCGGCAAAGTCGGTCGCCGCCGTCGCCGGCGGCGCCAGCCGCTCCAGCGCCTCGGCAATCCGTTCGAGGAGGTCGCGCGTCGGGTTGAAGCTATCCTGCAAGGATCCTCCGGAGGCTCCGCAACCGGCGCGATATCACGGCGCACGCCCTGCGGCAAAGGGCTGGCTGCGGCGGCGGCCTCTTCTGTTGCAATACCCCGCTCGCTGACTATATTCCGCGCAACTTGCAAGGGCTGCGGCCCATTTGAGAGGGAACCCAGGCCCTATGTGGGTGACTCCGGCCTATGCACAGGCCTTCGGCGGAGGTGGCGCCGACATCGTCACGACGCTGCTGCCCTTCGCGCTGATCTTCGTCATCATGTATTTTCTCATCCTGCGCCCGCAGCGGCAGACGGCGAAGCGGCGCGAGGAAATGCTGAAGGCGATCCGGCGCGGCGACACCGTGGTGACGAACGGTGGCATCGTGGGCAAGGTGACGAAGGTCGTCGACGACAGCGAGGTTGAGCTGCAGATCGCGGAGGGTGTCAAGGTTCGCGCCATGCGCAACCTCATCGCCGAAGTGCGCGTAAAGGCGGAGCCGGTGGCCGGCAACGCGCCCTAGATCACAGGCTGGGGCTCTGAAAGACAACGATGCTTTATTTCCAGCGCTGGAAGATCGCGCTCATTCTGTTCGTTGTGCTGGCCGGTTTCATCGCTGCCGTCCCGAATTTTTTCCCCGCCGAGACGGTGGCGTCGTGGCCGTCGTGGCTGCCGAAGCGGCAGATCGTTCTCGGCCTCGATCTCCGCGGCGGCGCGCATCTGCTCCTCGAGGTCAATCGCGACAGCCTCGTCGCCGATCGGGTGAAGACGCTTGAGGGAGACATCAGGCAGACGCTGCGCGACCAGCGGATCGGTTACCGCGGACTCGCCGCGCGCGGCCAGGATGTCTCCTTTACGTTGCGCGAACCCGCGGACGCCGAGCGAGCGCTCGCGGCGCTGCAGCCGCTCGCGGCACCCATACAGTCGGGCCTCTTCGGTCAGGCGACGCTGAGCGAGGTCGAGCTCACCGCCAGCGACGGACGCATCACTGCTGCCTTGACGGACGCTGGCGTCGAGGCGCGCATGCGCTCGGCGGTGACGCAGAGCGTGCAGGTGCTCGACCGCCGCTTGAACGCGCTCGGCACCACGGAGCCTTCCATCCAGGCCGAAGGGAGTGAGCGCATCCTCGTGCAGGTGCCAGGCCTTGCCGACACCGCACAGCTGAAGCAGATCCTCGGCCAGACCGCGCGCATGACATTCCACATGGAATGCAGCGAGGCTTCCACCGATGGGGTTACCCCGCCTCCCGGTTGCGAGCTGGTCGAATCGACGGCCGGCGACGAACCGCCGATGATGGTCGAATCTCGCGCGCTGCTGACTGGCGATGATCTCGCCGACGCGCAACCCTCGTTCCATCAGCAGACAGGCGAGCCGATCGTCACTTTTCGCTTCAACACCCGCGGCGCCAGGATCTTTGCCGAAGTCACACAGCAGAATGTCGGGCGGCGCTTCGCCGTCGTGCTCGATGACAAATACATCACCGCGCCCGTCATCCGCGACGCGATCCTGGGTGGCTCCGGGCTCATCGAGGGCAACTTCACCGTCGAGAGCGCGCAGAACCTCTCGGTGCTGTTGCGCGCGGGTGCGCTTCCCGCGGACCTGACCATCGTCGAGGAACGCACGGTCGGCCCGAGCCTCGGGCAGGACTCCATCCGCGCCGGGGCGATCGCCTCGTTGGTGGCGTTCCTCGCAGTCGTGGTCTTCATGATCGTCTGCTACGGCATCCTCGGCTTCTTCGCTGACATCGCGATGATCGTGAACACGTTTCTAATGTTCGGGATCATCACTGCGACGGGCGCCACGCTGACGCTCCCCGGTATCGCTGGCATCGTTCTCACAATGGGCATGGCGGTGGACGCGAACGTGCTCATCTACGAGCGAATGCGAGAAGAGTCGCGCAACGGACGCTCGACCATCGCTTCCTTCGAGGCAGGTTTCCAGCGGGCGCTCGCTACGATCGTCGACTCGCATCTGACGGCACTCATTGCCGCGATCGCGCTTTTTGCGTTGGGCGCCGGCCCGATCCGCGGCTTTGCTGTCGCCTTCGCCATCGGAATCGTCTGCACCCTCTTCACATCGTATCTGCTGACGCGCCTGATCGTCTCCACCTGGGTGCGCCAGACGCGCCCAAAGACCGTACCGCTTTAGGATCTCGCCATGCCGCTCCGCCTGATCCCCGACAACACGCGCATCCCCTTCATGCGGCTTGCGAAAATCCGCACGCCGATTTCGCTCGGCCTGATGGTGCTGTCCTTCGTGCTGCTTTTCACGGTCGGTCTCAACCAAGGCATCGACTTCAAGGGTGGCACGGTCATCGAGGTGCGCAGCAAGGCGCCGGTCGCCGACCTCGCCGATATCCGGGAGAAGATCTCGGCGCTCGATCTGGGTGACGTCGAGGTGCAGGGCATCGGCGCGCCGACCGACGTGCTCATCCGCGTCGCGACGCAGCCGGGCGGCGACGCAGCGCAGCAGGCGGTCGTCCAGAAGGTGCAGGCCGCGCTCGGCTCGACCGACTACGAATACCGTCGAGTCGAGGTCGTGGGGCCGCGAGTGTCGGGCGAGCTCGCCTGGACCGGCACGGTCGCCACTGTCTTCACCATGATCGGAATCATGATCTACATCTGGTTCCGTTTCGAATGGCAGTTCGCCATCGGCGCCATGGCGACGCTGATCCACGACGCGGTGCTGACCATCGGCTTCTTCGCCTTGACGCAGATCGACTTCAATCTGTCGAGCATCGCCGCGATCCTGACGATCATCGGGTATTCTCTGAACGACACCGTCGTTATTTTCGATCGCATCCGCGAGCTTCTGCGCCGCTACAAGCAGATGCCGCTCGGCGACCTCATCGATCTCGCCACCAACCAGACCCTGGCGCGCACGATCATGACGTCGCTGACCACGCTGCTCGCGCTCTTCGCCCTCTACTTCTTCGGCGGCGAGGTCATCCGCTCCTTCACGGCGGCGATGCTCTGGGGAGTGTTCGTGGCGACCGCCTCCTCGATCTTCATCGGCGGGCCGATCCTCATCTACTTCAACCTCCGCGCCAAGGCCGAACCGGTGGCGGCACAATCGAAGGTAATCGATTCCAAACCGGCCAAACCCGCCAAAGCCTGAGATGCCGGAGAGCGGCGGCGGCTTTCTGATGCTGCCGGCCCGCTTTCCGGGCCGGGC
>CAYTTC010000147.1:4648-6351 GCA_964440525.1 uncultured Propylenella sp.
ATGCCTTGATCGACGCGCGGGCCGCCGACCTCTATTCCGATCCGCCCGCGACGCTCGCCGATGTCGAGGGCCGCATGGGGGAGACGGAGTCCGTGCTTTTCCAGATGGCGGCGATCATCTGCGGCGCGACCGGGCCGGAGACGGCGGAGGCCGCCGGCCATGCGGGCATTGCCTATGGCGTCGCTCGACGGCTCGCGGCCTTCGCCTCCGAGCGGGCGCGCGGCCGGACGATCGTCTCAACCGACCTGTTCGCCCGACAAGACCTAACGCCGGCCGACCTCTTTGCGCCGGCGCCAAAGACGGGACTCGCCGCAGCAATCGCCGAAATGGCGGCGCTCGCACGCCGCCACCTCGGCCTTGCGCGCGCAGAAATCGCGGCGCTCTCAGTGCCGTTGCGTCCGGTCTTTCTGCCGCTCGCGACCGTCGCGCCGTTGCTCTCTCGTGTCGAGCGTCTCCGCGTTGCAATCATCGAGCACGACGCGCGTTTGTCGGACTTCGAGACTCTGCTACGCATCGGCCTCGCGCGCCTGCGCTAAGCAACGCACGCCGGCGGGCGAGGGTGCTGATGTAGGCAGAACTGATCAGGCGGCCGCGCGGCGGCTTTCGCCGAGCCAGGCGTCGAAGTCGCGAAGCGCGCGGGCAGAAAGAGCGCGCTTGCGCGCCAGCGTCTTTTCATTGCCGCGAAGGCGCTTGCCATCCTCGCCGACCACCGGCTGGCCGATCGGCGGGAAAAGGCCGAAATTGATGTTCATCGGCTGGAAGTCGCGCGCCGCCTCGCCCGGCGCCGCCAGGCGGCCTGTCACATGGGCGAGGAGCGCGCCGTGGGCGGTCGTGAGGGGTGGGAGTACCGGCATGCCCCCGAGCGCCTCCGCCGCGGCAAAGCGCGCGGCCATCAGCCCGACCGCGGCGGATTCCACGTAGCCCTCGCAGCCGGTGATCTGGCCGGCGAAGCGGATGTGCGCAGCGGCCTTTAGCTTCAGCGTTTCGTCGAGGAGCAGAGGCGAGTTCAGAAAAGTGTTGCGGTGGAGACCGCCAAGCCGCGCGAACTCGGCACGTTGGAGGCCCGGAATCGTTCGAAAGAGCCTGACCTGTTCGCCATGCTTCATCTTGGTCTGGAAGCCGACCATGTTGAAGAGCGTGCCGAGCGCGTTGTCCTGCCGGAGTTGGACAACGGCATAGGCTTTTTCACTCGGCTTGTGCCGGTTGGTGAGGCCCATCGGCTTCATCGGCCCGTGCCTCAGAGTTTCAGCGCCGCGCTCAGCCATCACTTCGATCGGCAGGCAACCGTCGAAATAGGGCGTGTCCTTTTCCCAGTCGTGGAACTCCGCCTTTTCGGCGGCGACGAGACCGGCGACGAAGGCGAGATACTGGTCGCGGTCGAGCGGGCAGTTGATGTAGTCGGCACCGGTGCCGCCCGGGCCGGCCTTGTCGTAGCGCGACTGAAACCAGGCGATGCCCATGTCGATCGTCTCGCGATAGACGATGGGCGCAATTGCATCGAAGAAGGCCAGGCTCGATTCGCCGGTGGCATTTTTGATGGAGTTTGCAAGGGAGGCGGCGGTGAGCGGGCCCGTTGCGACGATCGTCTGGCCCCAGCTGGCGGGCGGCAGCGCCGAGACTTCGCCGAGCTCGATGCGGATCAGCGGATGCGCGCGGAGCGCCGCCGTGACGCCCGCCGAAAAGCCGTCGCGGTCGACCGCGAG
>CAYTTC010000148.1:0-6305 GCA_964440525.1 uncultured Propylenella sp.
GATCGCCTCCTCCGGGAGCGGGCGCGAAAAGAGAAAGCCCTGCAGCTCGGTGCAGCCTGTCGAGGCCAGGAACTGGCGCTGCTCTTCGGTTTCGACCCCTTCCGCCGTGACCATGAGCCCGAGCGTCTTGCCGATATTGGCGACGGCCTGGACGATCGCAGCAGAGTCCGCCGATTGCCCGAGATACTGCACGAAGGATCGGTCGATCTTCACCTTGTCGACCTCGAGCCGGCGCAAATGCGCAAGACTCGAATAGCCCGTGCCGAAGTCATCGAGCGCAATCCGCACGCCCGCGGCGCGCAGATCCCTGAGACTGCAGGCGACGATGCCGTCCGCGTTGAAGAGAGCGTTCTCGGTGATCTCGAGCTGCAATCGCGCCGGATCGAAGCCGCTTTCGCGAACAATCTTGAGAACGCGTTGGGCAAGCTGCGGATCGCGTAGCTGAACGGGTGAAACGTTGACCGCGAGCGCGATGTCCGACCAGCGGCTCAGCGTTCGGCAGGCTGTCGCCAGCACCCACTCGCCGAGCCTTGCGATGAGGCCGGTTTCCTCCGCTATCGGAATGAACTGAGTCGGTCCGAGGAAGCCGAGCGTCGGATGCCTCCAGCGAACCAGCGCCTCGACCCCGATCAGCGCCTCGTCGGCGTTCGCATAGAGCGGCTGATAGTAGACCTCCAGCCCGCGATCCTCGGCCAGCGCTTCGCGCAACTCCGATTCGATGAGGTGGCGCCTCTTGCTCCGCTCGTCCATGTCCTCGGAGAACACCCTGAAGCAGCCTCGACCTTCGCTCTTCGCCTTGTAGAGCGCCACGTCGGCCTTGCGGAGCAGGTCGGTGTAGCGACAATCGGGTTCGCTTGCGAGCACGACGCCGATCGAGGCGTCGACAAGGCATTTCATGCCGGCGACGTCGAACGGCTTCCGCGCCGCGTCCAGAATGCGCTCGCACATCGCGTCGAGCATCTCGGGGCTATCGACGTCACACACCAGGATGGCAAACTCATCGCCGCCGATCCGCGCGACCGTGTCGCCCGCCCGAACGATGGCCGACATGCGGCTGGCGAATTCGCGGATCAACTCGTCGCCGGCCTGATGGCCGTGCCGGTCGTTCACATCCTTGAATCGGTCGAGATCGACGTAGAGGAGCGCACAGCGCCGCGAGCCGCCCGCTACCCCCGCGAGCTCCTTTTCGACCCGGTCGTTCAGCAGCGTGCGGTTCGCCAACCCGCTCAGCCCGTCGTGAAGAGCGAGATAGCGGGAATGCGCTTCCGCTTCTCGGAACGCGGTGATGTCCGTGATGACGGCGACGAGCAGGGGAACGTTGTCGCCGACATACACCAACCGCTTGCACGTCACGATGGTGCGGACATTGCCGTTCAGGTCCGTGTGCTGTTCCTCGTTCTCATTGTCCTCGCCGGTCATGAAAACCCGATCGTCGATCGTCCAGAAGACCTCGGCCTGCTCGGCGGGAACCAGGTCGAAATCGGATTTTCCGATCAGCCTCTCTTTGGGAAGTCCCACGAACTTGCACATGGAATCGTTCAAGAGCACCCAGCGATGCTCGCGATCCTTCACGAAGATCGGGCTGGCGATGACATCGATGATCCGTTGCAGCGCTTCGATGCTGCCTATTGCTTCGGTTGGCGTCATAAGGCCGTCTTCTTGGCTGAAGCGCGCGAAATCCGCTCGATTGCGGGCGCCGGAGATTTCCACCACGAGTATCAAGGGGCGGTTGCCTTATGCTGAATGCAGCGCCTTCAATTGTCGGCATCCATTCGATTCTCAGTGATCGCCAAAGCCGGTGGTCC
Source organism: uncultured Propylenella sp. (assembly GCA_964440525.1). GTDB lineage: Bacteria > Pseudomonadota > Alphaproteobacteria > Rhizobiales > Afifellaceae > DASWJZ01. Next base: position 1,806 of record CAYTTC010000148.1, read on the forward strand.
GATGTCGGCCGCAGGCCGTGCCACGCTTCGGTGTCGAAGGTTTTTCGGCGGCAGGCGCACGGTTTACTTGCCTCACTTGAGACGATAGGCCGAACCTGACCCACTCGTGATCGGCCGGTGGAGCGAAAGGGACCGATGCTCGTCGACAGCCACTGCCACCTCGATTTCCCCGATTTCGCAGGCGAGCTCGATCAGGTCGTCGCGCGCGCCGCAGCGGCGGGAGTCGGAACGATGGTGACGATCTCGACGCGAGTCCGCCGTTTCGAGGCGGTGAGGGCGGTCGCCGAGCGCTTCGACAACGTCTACTGCTCGGTCGGAACCCATCCGCACAACGCGCACGAGGAGCTCGACGTGACCGCGGAGGCGCTTGTCGGCCTCGCCGAGCATCCGAAGGTCGTGGCGATCGGGGAGGCGGGCCTCGACTATCACTACGACAATTCTCCGCCCGAGGCGCAGCGGGTAGGGCTCATCACCCATATCGCGGCGGCGCGCGTGACCGGCCTACCGCTCGTCATTCATGCGCGCGAGGCGGATGCCGATCTCGCCGCGATTCTGCAGGCGGAGATGGCGAAGGGGGCTTTTCCGGCCGTGCTGCACTGCTTTTCGTCGGGCCGTGCGCTCGCCGAAAGCGGAATCGCGCTCGGCCACTATGTCTCGTTCTCCGGCATCCTCACGTTCAAGAATGCCCAGGAAATCAGGGACATCGCGCGCGATCTTCCATCCGATCGCATCCTGGTGGAGACGGACGCGCCCTACCTTGCGCCGCCGCCGCATCGCGGCAGACGGAACGAGCCGGCCTTCGTCGTCCACACAGCGGATGTGCTAGCGCAAGTGCGCGGCATCAGCCGCGAGGAGATCGCGCAACTGACGTCCGAAAACTTCTTTCGCCTCTTCTCCAAAGTCCCGCGGCGCTGAGGGCAGCGCTTTGAGCGATTTCCTGCGCTTCAGGGTGCTCGGATGCGGCTCGTCGCCGGGCGTGCCGCGGATCGGCGGCAACTGGGGCGTCTGCGACCCCAAAAATCCAAAAAACCGCCGCCGGCGCTGCTCCTTGCTGGCGCAACGCATCTCGGGGCGGGGCGGCGCCACGAACGTGCTCGTGGATACGAGCCCCGATCTTCGCGAGCAGGCGCTCGACGCCGAGATCGGGACGCTCGACGGCGTACTCTTCACGCATTCGCATGCCGACCATATTCATGGCATCGACGATCTCCGCGGCTTCGTCATGAACATGCAGCGGCGCGTCGATCTCTACGCCGATCCGCCGACCATGGAGCGGCTCAAGGCAGGCTTCGGCTACTGCTTCGAGACGCCGCCCGGCAGCGAATATCCGCCGCTCGCGACCCTGCATCCCATCGAGGCCGGCGTGCCGGTGACGATTGAAGGAAAGGGGGGTGCCCTCACGGCCTTGCCGATCGACCAGCTCCACGGCCGCATCACCTCGCTCGCGTTCCGCTTCGGCGGCCTTGCCTATTCACCCGATGCGAGCGGCTTTGACGCAAACGCCGAGCGGCTGCTTGAAAACCTCGACGTCTGGATCCTCGATGCGCTCAGACCGCGGCCGCATCCGAGCCACCTGTCGCTCGCCGAAGCGCTGGCATGGATCGAGCGCTTGAAGCCGAAGCGGGCGATCCTGACCCACATGCATGTCGATCTCGATTACGAGACGCTTCGCCGCGAGCTGCCGCCAAACGTCGAGCCGGCCTATGACGGCATGGTGATCGAGTTGCCGGCATGACTTGCCCCATCACTTGCTCAGAGGCGCAATTCCGGGTGAACCGGCGGTCGAGCGTGGTGGCTACGGCGCTGGTGGTCGTGCTTGCGTGGGTCGCATCTGCGGCCGCAGAGCCGTTCCGCGACGCGGGAGACGTCTACTCCCAAGCCGCAACAAGCGAGGCGGTGCCGTCGCCACAGCGAGTCAACATCATCGACGGCGCCGACGAGCGGGATTCGCTTATTGCGATCGGTCCGGCGCTCGGACTGACGCCCGACGAAATCGCGCGCATCCGAAAAGTCTCCGGGCATGTCGGTTGTTTTCTGCCGTCGCCCTCGGTCGGCACAGGCGCGCTGTTTTTGACCAACCGGCAGATCATCACGGCCGGTCACATTCTGTTCGACCCGTCCGGTCAGGGGCGCTCGAAATGCTTTTTCAGGACCCAGGATTCTGTACCGATCATGGTCGACCTCGTGCTCGGCGCGGACGACATAGTGTCCGGAGCGACACCGCCGCGGCCCGGCTCCAATCAGGATTTTGCCATCGTTCGCCTGGCCGAGCCGGTGCCGGACGCCGAACCGTTTCCCGTCGACGAGGCCGTGCCGATCAGGGCCGGCGATCGTCTGATCGTGATCACGGCGCATCCCGTCGGCATGGAGCGCGAGGTCGACCCAGGCGGACCGGTCGCCCAGGGCTGCACGGTGCGGCGCGTTCCGGTCTCGTCGAGCACGACCTCGTTCTACCGGACGGACTGCGACGCGACGGGCTCGTCGTCAGGCGGCATGCATCTGGCGCGCGTCGATGGGCCGGCTGGTGTTCCGCGGCATCACCATCACGACCGGCCCCTGGCGCGACGAGGCTTTTCGCGGCGCGCCCTATGACGAGCGCGGCGGCAGCGTCACGACCGCGCTCGGCACCGACGCCGCGATCCTCGCGGCCGGCAAAAGCCTCGCCGCGAGTCATTAGCTTTTTGGTTCCATAATATATCTTATGCGAATCATGGATGTAGATCACCGATAGAGATGTCACCGGCCTCACCGTTTGGAATGTCACAAGCCTTCCCTTCGGTTCAGGCGTTGAAGGTGGCGGCGGATGACGGTGATCACGATGAGCCGCAAGGAGCTCTCTCGGCTGCAGATTCTGATCGGGCTGGCGGACGGCCGCACGCGCGTTGATGACGCCGCGGCGCTGATGGGCATGGGCCGCCGCCAGGTCTACCGGCTGCTCGACGGCGTTCCGGACTCACGGTGCTGACGCCCTCGTGTCCAAGCGTCGCGGCAAGCCGAGCAACCGGGCGCACGGCGCGGTCTTCCTTCCGCCAGACCTGCCTGGCCATCGTCCGCGAGCGTTTCGAGGATTTTGGCCCGACGCTGGCTGCTGAGAAGCTGGCCGAGGTCCATGGCCTGCCGATCGGCGTCGAGACTCTGCGCCAGTGGATGATCGACGACGGTCTCTGGGTCCGCCGGCGTGATCGCATCAAGCGCATCCACCAGCCGCGCCACCGGCGTGATTGTCTCGGCGAGCTGGTCCAGGTCGATGGCTGCGAGCATTGGTGGTTCGAGGATCGTGGGCCGCAATGCACCTTGCTCGTCTTTGTGGACGACGCCACCAGTCGATTGATGCACCTGAGCTTCGTGGCCAGCGAGAGCGCGTTCGCCTATTTCCAGGCCACGCGCACCTATCTGGAACAGCACGGCAAGCCGATTGCCCTCTACAGCGACAAGCACTCGGTATTCCGCACCAACAAGCCGGAGGCGGCCGAAGGTGGCATGACCCAGTTCGGCCGCGCCCTGCACGAGCTCAACATCGACATCCTGTGCGCCAACGCGCCCCAGGCTAAGGGCCGCGTCGAGCGCGCCCACAAGACCTTGCAGGACCGCCTGGTAAAGGAACTGCGTCTGGCCGGCGCCAACGATATCGACGCCGGCAACGCCCTGCTCCCGGCCTTCATGGCCGACTACAACCGCCGCTTTGCCAAGCCCGCCCGGCTGGACAAGGATCTGCACCGGCCGCTCGCGCCGCAAGATGATCTGGACGGCAGCTTCGCCTGGCGCGTCGAGCGCACGGTCACGCACTCGCTGACGGTCCAGTACGACCGCGTGATGTTCATCCTTGAGCCCAACGAGATCACCCGCGCTCTGCCGCGCAAGAAGGTCACCGTCTACGACTTCCCAGACGGTCGGATCGAGGTTCGGCACCAGGGCCTGGCCCTGCCCTATCGGACCTTCGACCGGATTACGCGCGTCGATCAGGGCGCGATCGTCGAGAACAAGCGGCTCAGCGAGGCGCTGGAGATGTGCCGGGCGATGCAGGCCGAGCTGCCGCCGAAGCTTCGCAGCCGGAAGGCGCCGGCGAGAACGGCGCAGGCAGAGCACATGTTTGGCGGGCGGCTCTGATGTCCGCTTTCCGCAAAGGTCCTTTTGACGGTAATCGACCCATAGGCGACGTTCGTGCGTCAAATAGTTCTCGTAGCGGAGATACCCAATGGTTGACTCCGCCAGAGAAGTAAACGACACTTCGCTACATGGTGAAGTATCAAGCCTCAGGTATGGACCGCACGTTCTCAGCGCTCGCCGACCCCACCCGGCGGCATGTCCTGCTACGGCTGAAGGACGAACCCGGCCTTTCGGTGAGCGAACTCGCTCGGCCGTTTTCGCTAAAGCTTCCTGGAATGATGAAGCATCTAGATGTCCTGTCTGATGCGGGATTGATTACACGGACCAAAGCCGGTCGGACCGTGTCGGTTCACCTTTCGGTCGGGCCGATGCGGGAGGCGATGGAGTGGCTCA
>CAYTTC010000149.1:0-6300 GCA_964440525.1 uncultured Propylenella sp.
CCAGCCGATCGATCCCCTCGCCGATATCCGCCTCGGTGCCGGCGAAGGAGAACCGCATATAGCGGTGGCCGCGGCTGTGGTCGAAGTCGGGGCCGGGCGTGGCGGCGACGCCGGCCTCCCGCAGCATGCGGCCGGCGAAGTCGAGCGCGTCGTTGGTGAAGCGCGCGACGGAGGCGTAAACGTAGAAAGCGCCGTCGACCGGCAAGAGCTCGTCGAAGCCGATCGCGGGTAACCTGTCGAGGAGCGCCGCGCGGCTCCGGCGATAACCCTCCTTCACCGCCTCGAGCTCGGGACCGGAATCGAAGGCGGCGATGGCGGCGCGCTGCGACAGCTCGGGCACGGAAATGTAGAGCGACTGCGACAGCCGCTCGAACGGCCGCACGAGGTCTTCCGGCAGCACCAGCCAGCCGACCCGCCAGCCGGTCATGCAATAATATTTGGAGAAGGAGTTGACGACAATGGCGTTGTCGCCGAGGCGAAGCGCCGTCTCCGCCCGGCCGGCATAGACGAGGCCGTGATAGATCTCGTCGGAGATAAAGCGGATGCCGCGCGCGTCGCAGCATTCGACGAGGCGCTGAAGCTCCTCGGGCGAGGTCATCGTGCCGGTCGGATTGGCGGGGCTTGCGACGAGTACGCCGGCGAGTTGCGCCTCGCGGTGCGCGCGTTCGATGTGTTCGGCGGTGAGCGCCCAGCGCGTGTCCGGACCGACCGCGATTTCGACCGCGGCGAGGCCGAGCGCCTTCAGGATATTGCGGTAGGCCGGATAGGCGGGCGAGGCCATGGCGATGCGGTCGCCGGGATCGAAAGCGCCGAGAAAGATCAGATTGAAGCCGCCGGAGGAGCCGGTGGTGACCATCACGCGTGCCGGAGACAGATCGACCCCATAGGCCTCGCCATAGTGCCGCGCGATCCGCTCGCGGAGCGGCCGGATGCCGAGCGCCTCGGTATAGCCGAGGCGGCCCTTCAGCGCTTCCGCGGCAGCTCTCAGAACCGGCGCTGGCGCGTTAGCGCCGGGCTGGCCGACCTCCATGTGGACGATGCTCCGCCCGGCCGCCTCCAGCTCGGCCGCGGCGGCGAGCACGTCCATGGCGAGGAACGGCTCGACCTGGCTCCGACCTGATGCCTTCAGCATGCGCCCATCAACATAACTTGCCTTTCTTTCGTCGCCCCTTTTGACTAGGCAACCCTGGCAAGGCCGGCGCCTGCCGCAATTGGGCTAAATTCAATCGGGCTTTGGCAAATCGGATAACGGCCGTGACGTCCAGCATTTTCGCTTCCGGTCGCGCAAGAGCGCTGCCCCTCCTCGTCGTCGCGAGCCTCGCGCTCATGCCGACGGCCGAGGCGCAGAAGCGTCGGCAGACCATCATCCGCGACGCGGAGATCGAAGCGTTGCTGCGCGACTACGCCGCGCCCATCTTTGGCGCCGCCGGTGTCAGCTCGCGCGACGCGCAGATCGTTCTCGTTCAAGACCGGGAGTTCAACGCCTTCGTAGCGAGCGGCCGCCGCATGGTGATGCACACCGGCACGCTGCTCGACGCGAAAACTCCGAATGAGGTCATCGGTGTCATCGCCCATGAGACCGGACATCTGGCGGGCGGACATCTGGAGAATCTGCGCAACCAGATCGCCCGTGCCCAAGCGATTGGAGCTGTAGTCGGCCTGATCGGAATCGCCGGCATCGCGGCGGGCGCGGCGACGGGCTCGGTCGAAGGCTCGCAGATGGGCGCGGCGACCATCAGCATGGGGGGGAATGTGGCGGTCCGCACCCTCCTCAGCTACAAGCGCGCGCAGGAATTCGCCGCCGACCGCGCCGCCCTCACCTATCTCGGCGCCACCCATCAGTCAGCCAAAGGCATGGCGGTAACCTTCGAGCGCTTCGCTGATCAGCAGCTTTTTTCCGCCCGCTACGCCGATCCCTACGCGCAGAGCCATCCGATGGCGCGCGACCGCCTCGATCAGCTCGAGACCTCCGCCCGCGAGAGCGCCTACTGGGACGCCGTCGACAGCCCCCAGCTGCAGCTGAGGCACGACATGATGCGCGCCAAGCTCGCCGCCTTCACCGAAGGCCCGACCGCGGTGGCGCGGCGCTACCCGCGTTCCGACGAGAGCCTGCCGGCGCAGTATGCACGGGCGATCGTCGCCTACCGCACAGGCGGCACGCGCGCCGCCGTCCGTGCCGTCGAGGCACTCATCGCGCGGGTCCCGAACTACGCGTATTTTCATGAGCTGAAGGGCCAGATACTGCTGGAGTCCGGCAAGGCGGGCGAGGCGATCGGGCCGCTCCGCCAGGCCGCGGCGCTGGCTCCGCACCCGGGGCTCATCCGCATCATGCTGGGAGGCGCGGAGCTCGCGACTGGAGAGGACGGATTGCTCGCCGAGGCCGTCGCCAATCTTCGCGCCGGCCTCGACCAGGAGCCGCTCGCCTCCATCGGCTACCGCCAGCTCGCCATGGCGTATCAGCGGCAGGGCAAGGTGGCCGATGCGGAGCTGGCGAGCGCCGAAGGGGCATTGATCGACGGCGACATCGACACGGCAAAAAACTTCGCTCGCCGCGCCCAGGCCAAATTCGCCGTCGGGTCGCCGGGCTGGCTCAAGGCCGACGACATCGTAAACTACGAATCTCCGGCCGCATCGACCGACTGAACGGCGGGTCGAAGAGAAGAGGATCGAACAATGTCAGCATTCCTTCGCATCGCGGCGGCCGCCCTGGCGGTGATCTTCCTGGCGGCGCCGAGCCGCGCGGCGATGGATGCCGAGCAGAAAGAGGAGATCGAAACGATCGTCCGCGATTACCTGCTCGCCAATCCCGAGGTGTTGGAGCAGGCGTTCAAGATCCTGCAGGAGCGGCGCGACAAGGAAGAAGCCGCGAAGCAGGCAAAGGCCGTCGAGGAGAGCGGAGACCTCATCTTCAATTCGAAAAACCAGATGGTGCTCGGCAATCCGGAAGGCGCCGTCACGCTGGTGGAATTCTTCGACTACAATTGCGGCTACTGCAAACGTGCGGTCTCCGACATGATGGCGCTGCTCGACGCCAATTCGGACCTCAGGATCGTGATCAAGGAATTCCCCATTCTCAGCGAGGGATCGGTCGAGGCGGCACGTATCTCCGTCGCGATGAAGGACATCGCGCCGGAGAAGTATCTCGCGTTTCACCAGGAGCTCTTCGCGCGGCCGGGCGTCGCCAACAGCGCCAAGGCTCTGGAGGTTGCCAAGGATCTCGGCCTCGACGTCGAGGCACTGAAGACGGCCGCCGGCACCACGAACGTCGCCGACAACATCCAGGAAGTGCATCAGCTCGCAAGTACCCTCAACATCACCGGGACGCCGTCCTATGTGATCGGCAACGAGATCGTTCCGGGCGCCATGGGTTTCGACGCGCTGCAGAAGAAAGTGGAGGCGATGCGGGAATGCGGCGTCACCATATGCTGAGGCCGGGCGCGCCGTTCACGATGCACCGACACGTTCCCCCATATCGCGAGCCGGAGCACGCATGAAGCAATTCCTCCTGCAGTTCTTCACCTGGTGGAACGGGCAGACGCTCGGCACCCGCTTCTGGACCTGGCGGGCGGGCGAGTTCGTCGGTACCGACGAGTTCGGCAACCGCTATTACCGGCAGAAGAAGGGTAATCGGCGCTGGGTCATCTACAATGGCGAGGCGGAGGCGTCGCGCATCCCCGCCGCATGGCACGGCTGGATGCATCACCGCACCGACGTTCCGCCGACCGAGGACAGCTACACGCCGCGCGTCTGGGAGAAGCCGCATCTGCCGAACCTGACCGGGACGCCGGCCGCCTACCGGCCGCGCGGGTCGATCCTCGGCACGGACAAGCGCCCCGAGGTGACCGGCGACTACGAGCCGTGGACGCCCTCGTGAGCCTCGTCTATCGCCACGCTCGGGGTGGCGCGCTCCTGCTCGCCTTCGCTCTGGCTGCGCTTGCCCCGCCTGGCGCCTCCGCCGCGCCCAACAACAACCCGGTCGCCGAATTCACCGGCCTCGACAAGATCACCGGCCGCACCATCACCTTCGACGTGCTGATCGACGAGACCGTGCAGTTCGGCGCGCTGCAGGTGACGCCGCGCGTCTGCCATACGCGCCCGCCGACCGAGCCGGCGCAGACGACTGCCTTCGTCGAAGTCGACGAGATCACGCTCGCCAACAAGATCCAGCGCCTGTTCACCGGCTGGATGTTCGCGGCGAGCCCCGGCCTGCATGCGATCGAGCATCCCGTCTACGACGTGTGGCTCGTCGACTGCAAAGTGCAGATGGGACCGGAGCCGGAGGCGCCAGCGCCCACGGTTGACCCCGAGCCGGAAACGGAGCTGCCAAGTCCCGACATCGTGCCGGAGGATTAGGCTCGAGGACCCCTCTCCCAGAGGGAGAGGGTGTCGCCGAAGGCGACGGGTGAGGGGTTGCGGCGTCTGCTACTCGTGCTCGACCTTCACACTCGCATCCCCTCATCCGACTGCTGCGCAGCGACGCCGCCGCTTACCGCAGCAGCTCAAGCGCCGCGACACCTGCGAGCCGATCGCCGCCGCTTGAAAATTCCGCCTCACCCGCCAGCGCCGCGTCGAGCACCTTCACGTAGTCGTCGCGTGGGATCTCGATCGCGCCGAACTGGGCGAGATGCGAGGTCAGGAACTGCGCATCGAGGAGCCGGAACGCGCCGCGCTTCAGCCGCGCCACCAGATGGACGAGCGCCACCTTGGAAGCATCGCGCTCGTCGGAGAACATGCTCTCGCCGAAGAAGACCGCGCCGAGTTTGAGGCCGTAGAGGCCGCCGACCAGGCGGTCCTCCCGCCATGCCTCGACGGTATGGACGTGGCCCATCCGAAAGAGCTCGCCATAGAGGCTGCGGATCGGCTCGTTGATCCAGGTCATGCGCCGCCCGCTCCGCGGCTCGGCACAGCTCGAGATCACGCCGTCGAAATCTGTGTCGACGCGAATTTCGAAGCGGTCGGAGCGGACGGTGCGCGCAAGCCGCCTCGGCAGATGGAAACGGTCGAGCGGCAGCACGCCGCGCAGCTGCGGCTCGACCCAGTAGAGCGTCGGGTCGTCGGCGGACTCGGCCATCGGAAAAATGCCGCAGGCATAGGCGCGCAGAAGCAGCGACGGGGTAACGACGCCGAGGTCCGTGTTCTTTGCTGCGCGCGACATCCGTTTTCAATCGGCTTCGACCGGCCGCCCCGCCAGGAACTCTTCCAGCCAATGTATGTCATAGGCGCCGTCGGCGATGGCCGGCTCGGTCACCAGGTCCTGGAAGAGCGGGATGGTCGTGCGCACGCCGTCGACGACGAATTCGTCGAGCGCGCGCCGGAGCCGCATCAGGCATTCCACACGGTCGCGCCCGTGCACGATCAGCTTGCCGATCAGGCTGTCGTAGTAGGGCGGCACCGTATAGCCCTGATAGACTGCGGAATCGACGCGCACGCCGAGGCCGCCGGGCGGATGAAAGTAGGTGATCTGGCCCGGCGACGGGACAAAAGTTGACGGATGCTCGGCGTTGATCCGGCATTCGATCGCATGGCCGGAGAAGATGACGCCCTCCTGCGTCACCGAGATCGGTGAGCCGGAGGCGATCCGCAGCTGCTCCACCACAATGTCGATGCCGGTGATGGCCTCGGTCACCGGGTGCTCGACCTGTAGGCGCGTATTCATCTCGATGAAGTAGAATTCTCCGTTCTCGAAGAGGAATTCGACGGTGCCGGCGCCCGAATAGCCGAGATCGGCAATCGCATCCGCCACCGTCTTGCCGATCCGCTGCCGCTCCGCGTCGTTCAACGCGGGCGACGGCGCCTCCTCCCAGATTTTCTGGTGGCGCCTCTGCAGCGAGCAGTCGCGCTCGCCAAGATGCACGGCCCCGCCCTTCCCGTCGCCAAGCACCTGGACCTCGATATGGCGCGGGTGGGCGAGATACTTCTCGATATAGACGGTCTCGTCGCCAAACGCCTTGCTTGCCTCGGCCCGCGCCAAAGCGAGAGCGCGCGGCAGGTCGGCCAGCCGCTCGGCGACCTTCATGCCGCGGCCGCCGCCGCCCGCCGCCGCCTTGACGATGACCGGGTAGCCGATATCGGCCGCGGCCCGCGCCGCCTCGCTCTCATCGTGGACGGCGCCGCGCGAGCCCGGCACGACCGGGATGCCAAGACGCTCTGCCGTCTCCTTCGCTTTGATCTTGTCGCCCATCATGCGGATGTGGTCGCCAGAGGGGCCGATAAAGATGATGTCGTGCGCGGCAAGGATGCCGGCAAAGCGGGCGTTCTCCGAAAGAAACCCGTAGCCCGGATGCACGGCATCGGCGCCGG
>CAYTTC010000150.1:0-6270 GCA_964440525.1 uncultured Propylenella sp.
CGCCGAGCGTATCGAAATCGGGCTTGAAGCCGGTCTTCAGCGCCTCGACGATTTCGGCCTCTGACCAGGTGAGGCCGCCGGGGCCGGACGTAAGATTGGGGATGGTGCCTTTGCCCTCCGGATTGGGCGCGCCCGCAAGCCATTGCGAAAGCTCCAGTCCGCCCAGCATGTCGCGCGAGGTGTGGCACTCGCCGCAATGGCCGGGTCCCTCGACGAGATACTGACCGCGCCGCACGACCTCGCCCGCATCGGCAAGTGCAATGACCGGCGCGGCGGAGAAATAAAGAAACTTCCACACACCGACGCCGCGCCGGACGTTGAAGGGAAAGCCGAGATTGTGGTCGGCAACGCGGTTGGAGACAGGCGGCAGCGTGTCCATGAAGGTCTTGAGGTCGATCACGTCCTCGACCCGCATGCGCACGTAGGAGGGATAGGGAAACGCCGGATAGTAATGCGCGCCGCCGGGCGAGACGCCGCGCAAGACCGCGTTGGCGAAATCAAGCGTCGACCAGCCGCCGATGCCGGTTTCGGGGTCGGGTGAAATGTTCGGCACGCGAAAAGTGCCGAAATCGGTCTTGAGCTCCAGGCCCCCGGCGAGCTGTAGCTTCTCGGCGCCCTTTGCCTCCGGAGCGGCGTGGCACGACGTGCAGCCCCCGGCGTAGAAGATGCGCTCGCCGCTGGCGATGTCTGGCTGGTGGGCGGGAAGCTGAGCCGCGCTGAGCGGCTCAGGCGCTGTCAGGAACCAGGCGAGAGCGGCGCCCGCAACAACGAGAATTGCGACGGCGACCGCCGCCCTGCGCAGCATGGACCTAGTTCATTGGCAGCCGGAACACGTCGTGGCACGCCTTGCAATTGCCCGTGACCTGCCCGAAGGCCGCCTGGAAGGCGGCAAGATCCTGAACATTGGCTGCGATCGCAGCGTCCGCATCCTGCTGGAACTTGGCAAGCGCGGCCGCGAACCCTGCCGCATCCTCCCAGATCTTCGGGCTGGCCTTGGTCTCTCCCGTATCGGAGCCGGCGGGAAAATAGTCGCCGTAGGAATAGGCGACGGCGCGCATCGTCAGGAACACGGACTTGGCAACGCCGGGATGGAAGGCGACCTCCTCCTTGAGCATCGCTCCGCCTGCTCCCGCGGCGGCGCCATTGGCGCTCATGAGCGCTTTGCGGGTGAAGATCGGATCCTCGACGGCGTAGGCGCCGGCCGCAAGAATGGCGACCGAAAGAGCTGCAAGTCCGACAATCATATGACGCATGCTTTCCCTCCTGTTTCCCCGACGATGCGGTGCGCCCTGAGCTCGAGAACCAAACCAAGGCCGCGCATCAAAGTATCAAACCGGAATGGGAGGCGTCATCGGCACAAAGGCGCGCTGCTTCAACACAGGCGAACACGATTGCGCGAGGCGATCCTGCGCGAGCCGATCCTGTGTCGGGCCGGCAGGGCCCCAGCTGTGCCGAGGCCCTGGTTTGGTACTATTTGCCGTAAAGCTCGGCGACGTAGTCCCAATTGACCAGATTGTCGAACCAGGTCTCCAGGTATTTCGGCCTGAGGTTGCGGTAGTCGATGTAATAGGAATGCTCCCACACATCGACGCCGAGAAGGGGTTTCCCGCCATGGACGAGCGGGTTCTCGCCGTTCGGCGTGTTCATCACCACGAGCTTGTCGCCCTTCAGCGCGAGCCACGCCCAGCCTGACCCGAACTGCGTCTTGCCGGCGTCGATGAATTTTGCGCGGAACTCGTCGAAGGAACCAAGATCCTTCTTGACCTGCTCCTCGAGCTTGCCTGGCAGCTTCTTGCCGCCGCCCTTCGGCTTCATCCACTTCCAGAAATGCGTGTGATTGTAGAACTGCCCTGCCTGATTGAAGAGTTTTGGAGTGTCGGAATAGCTCTTCTTGACGATCTCCTCGAGCGGCAGCGACGCATAGGGCGTGCCTTCGATCATCGGCGTCATGGCGTCGAGATACGCCTTGTGGTGCTTGTCGTGGTGGAACTCCAGCGTCTCCTTCGACATATGCGGTGCGAGCGCATCATAGGCGTAGGGAAGGTCGGGGAGCGTGAAAGCCATTGTCGTCTCCTCTGATCAAGAATTCGGCTCAAGTGGAACGAATGCGGGGTGAATGCTGTTCCTCCGCCCCTTTCTAGCCGACTTGCTTTGCCGGGCAACCGAAGAACGACGCGATATTTGCGGCAATCCGGGCATGCGGTTGCGGCGAAGCCGGATTCCGGACCCGCCTGCTACCCGGTCCCGCCCGTCACCTTGACTGCGAACGCCAGCTCGATCGCCTTCTCCTTCAGCGCGTCGAAGCGGCCGGCGGCGCCGCCGTGTCCCGCCTCCATGTTGGTGCGCAGAAGCAGCGGGTTACCGTCGGTCTTAAGCGCTCTGAGGCGCGCAACCCACTTCGCCGGCTCCCAATAGGTCACGCGCGGATCGGTCAGCCCCGCAAGCGCCAGGATCGGCGGATAGGGTTTTGCGCTGACGTTGTCGTAGGGCGAATAGGCGAGCACGGTCGCATACGCCGCCGCATCGGCGATCGGGTTGCCCCATTCGGGCCATTCCGGCGGGGTGAGCGGGAGCGTGGCGTCGAGCATGGTGTTCAAGACGTCGACGAAGGGAACGTTGGCGATGAAACCGCCGAAGAGGTCCGTCGTCATGTTGGCGACGGCACCGACCAGCAGGCCGCCGGCCGAGCCGCCCTCGGCGACGATCTTTCCGCGCGACGTGTATTTCTCGCGCGCCAGATGCTCGGCCGCGGCGATGAAATCGGAAAAAGTATTGGCCTTTGCCCGCCGCCTGCCGGCCTCGTACCACGAAAAACCTTTTTCCTTGCCGCCGCGAACATGCGCGATTGCAAAGACGAAGCCGCGGTCGACCAGCGATAGCCGCGTAATCGAGAACGACGCCGTCATGGCGATGCCGTAGGCGCCGTAGCCATAGAGGAAGCACGGCGCGGAGCCGTCCAGCGGCGTGTCCTTGCGATAGAGGAGCGAGATCGGAATCGCCTCGCCGTCGGCCGCCGGCGCCATGATGCGCCGCGTCACGTAAAGCGCCGGATCGTGGCCGGAGGGGATTTCCTGCTCCTTCCGCAGCACCCGCGCGCGGCTTTCCATGTCGTAGTCGTAGACGCGCGACGGCGTCGCCAGGGAGGAATACGTAAAGCGAAGCGTGTCGGTGTCGAACTCGTAGCCGCCGGCGAAGCCCAGTGAATAGGCCTCCTCGTCGAAGGCGATGACGTGCTCGCCGCCGTCGGCGAGGCGGCGCACCACGATGCGCGGCAAACCGTCGGCGCGCTCCAGCCGCACCAGATGCCGCGCGGTGACGTCGTGAGAGAGAACGAGCCGCCCGGCTACATGCGGGACGATGTCGGTCCAGCCCTCGCGCTCGGGAGATTCGAACGGCGCGGTGACGATCTTGAAGTCCTTCGCCCCGCCGGCGTTGGTCAGGATGAAGAACGTCCCGTGCGCTTCGTCGACGCTGTATTCGACCGCGGTCTCGCGCGGCGCGACGAGTTTTGGCTCGGCCTCCGGCGCGTCGGCTGATATGAAGCGCACCTCCGAGGTCTCGTGGTCGTGGCTGTGGATGAGGACAAAACGCTCCGACTGCGTCTTTCCGACATTGACGAAGAAGCCGGGGTCCGGCTCTTCGTAAACCAGCACGTCCTCCTCCGGGCTCGTGCCGAGCCTGTGCCGAAAAACGCGCGAGGGACGATGGCTCGCGTCGAGGCGGACATAGAAGAGGTGGAGGCCGTTGGCCGACCAGACGGCGCCCCCGCCGGCATCGGGGATCGTGTCGCCGAGGTCGTGGTCGGTCTCGAGATCGCGCACGGAGATGGTGAAGAACTCCGAGCCGGCATCGTCGTGCGACCAGGCCAAAAGCCGGTGGTCGGGGGAATGGTGCGAGCCGCCGATCCTGAAATAGGCGCGACCTTTCGCGAGCGCGTTGCCGTCGAGCAGAATTTCCTCCCGGCCGCCTTCGCGCCTCTCGCGCACATAGAGCGGATGCTGGCCACCCTCGATAGTGCGCGTCGCATATGCCCACGGTCCGTCGGGCGCCGGCACGGAAGAATCGTCCTCCTTGATGCGCCCGCGCATCTCCTGGAACAGCCGCTCCTGCAGCGCCGCGGTGTCCGCCATTGAGGTGGCGAAATAGGCGTTCTCGGCTTCCAGATTGGCGCGGATATCTCGAGGCAGCGCCGAGGGATTGCGCATCACCTCCTGCCAGTTTTCCGCCCGGAGCCACGAAAAATCGTCGGTACGAGTATGGCCGTGATGGGTGGCGGTAACGGGCCGGCGCTCGGCGCGGGGAGGGAGGAGGGATTTCTGCATCGCTAGCCGAGGTAGGGAGGAGAGGCGGCGAGGGCAAGCGGGAGACGGGTGCCATCCGCTCGCCGAAAGCGGAAAACACCGCCTTCCCCGCAACCTCTCATTGCGGCAGCTTCAGTTGGCCTTCTGATTCGGTTACGCCGTGGCCAACGGAATTTCGTCCCAGGTTCGCCCCCGGTACTCGCGGCCCGTACGTTTCTTGTTCTTCCCGCCCCACTGCTTGAAGAAGAACGCTGTGCCTGTCTGATCGCACGCAGCCTTTATGCCGTCGACCCATTCGATGGCAATTGGACGAGCGCCCGGACCTGACTCGCCACCGACGATCGCCCAGTCAATTTCGGTGAGATCGATTCCTTCAATCGGCCCCAGGAGGGGCTCGAACGAGACGAACCGGATCGCGGCTGGCACCTGACTCAAGAAATCGATCCGGCGCGCATGTTGAGCATTCTCGACCGAGGTCCCCAGCCAAACGTTTGTCAGCAGAGGAAGTTCGCCGCTTCCGCAAAGCTCCAGCATCCGTTCGGGGCGCTTTGTCAAAACTTGAAACACATGCCAGTTCGCCCGCCGCATGGTCTCCCAAACTTGTCGAATGAAGACGACCGGGATGTCCTCGTGGAACAAATCCGACATCGAGTTTACGAAGACGAAGCGCGCCTTACGCCAGCGAAGCGGCACTTGAAGGGCTTGGAAGTTGAGATGCACGCGGCCCGTCCACACCGATCGCCCGCCGCTTTTTCTCGTGACGCCTTCATAGGCGGGATGGGGCATGGCTTGCAGCCGCGCGGCCATCCGCATCGCGTAGCAGTTTGTGCACCCCGGCGAGACCATTGAGCATCCGCTGACGGGGTTCCAGGTCGCGTCGGTCCATTCGATGTCGGAAAGCCCGGCCATTGTCAGGGCTTCAAGACGGCTCTTGCGAGGCGGTCGGCGAGACTAACTGCCTTGGGAGAGGGATTCGCAGTTGCAAAAAGCAGGCTGTACATGTGGACGTTCCTCGACCCGAGCGGCAGCCATTCATCGAGGACCAGCCCCTCGAAGACCTCGCGCAGACGCTCGATCATGAAGAGAGTGATCGAAATCGGCGTGGCGACCTTCTCGCTGCGCGAGGTCGCTCCAAAGAGATCCTTTGATACCGTCTCTTTGATGAAAGCTGCCCGCCATTCCGGTGTGCCGAAGAGCGTGTCCAAGGAGCTTTCGTGTGTGAAATGAACGGTGCCATCGCGTCCGATCTGCCTGTGCACGCCAAGCCCAGCGGGGAAGAGATACCAGAGATCGATTGCCCGAGTCTTCGCTAGCGCCACGACCGTCGACCACGCAACGGCGTTCCCGAAAGGGTCGAGGAACACCACGGCCCGATGCGAGCGCCAATCCGTTTGCCGAACGAACGCCGCCAAAGCGCGGTTCGCATCAGCGTGTTCGAAACGCATGCGATCGCGCAAAGCCGGGAAGCGATCTTTCAACCATTGAAGCTCCGCGAGCTTCGAGGCGGACTTCTCGATGAACAGATATCGGTTGAACGGAATTGCCAAAGAAAGGGCGCGAGTGGCCGAGCCGGCGATCGTGCCCTCCAAGTCGGCAATCGGCATCATACCCTCAGTATCCGGAACGCGGGATATCTCTCCTGTTCCTGCGAAGGCGTCGACGAATATCGTTTCAAATGGCTGATTCTTGAGTGCGGTCGTATAGCGGTCAAGATAACGCTCGAGTATCTCCAGTTTCCGCTGCGTATGCGTACCTCCGAACTTTTGTTGAGCAGCCATATGCCCTCCGCTCCTGGAACAAAAATAGAACAAACAGAGCTGTGGTGCAACGCCTGATCGCGGAAAATGCGAGATGCAAAGGCCCTTCCTGAAAGCCGGCGAGGGCGTCGGACGGGTGGCCGATCGGTTCCACTGAACTAGGTTCTGTACCCATAAGGGTTGCGGGTGGGTGAGGAGAGTGATTCAAGGTC
>CAYTTC010000151.1:0-6237 GCA_964440525.1 uncultured Propylenella sp.
TCGGTGAGCCACTCGAGCGCCTGGGGAGCGCGTAGGGTGTCGAAGCGTGTCTCTATAGCCTCCAGCATCATGTCGCGGACCATGCTGCCGCTAATGCCGGCGCCGTGCTGTGCCGGTGATCAGCTCGATGCGTCGATAATCGTCAGACATAAGCCTGTGCTTGAGGATAGCCTCAAGCCCTTTAGGTTATGCCGACTGTCCGGTCGAAACGGGGGCCAGTTCAGCAACGGCATGGTGATGCTTGGCTCGGTGACGGAGACCCCCTTCGGACAGAACCTCAGCCAGCCCGACGAGATTGGTGGCAAGGAGACGCAGTCGCCCTATCTCATCGTCAAGGATGCCGACGCTGTCTACGAACGAGCGAAGGCAACCGGCTTCACCATCGTGCTTGACATCAAGGACGAGGATTATGGTGGGCGCGGATTCTCCTGCCGCGACCTGGAGGGGCATTTGTGGACCGTCGGCACCTATGATCCGTGGCAGCAGGCCGCGAAGGGCGGCTGACGCTGCTCGGCGCGGCATCCTCTGGCGAGACTTGCAAGACGCGATCCAGTGACTTCTATCTGGGTCGGTGTCTGACCCCTCATCCAACCGCAAGCTGGCGCCCGCGCACGACCGCGTGGCGCTGACGTCGCTGTCGCTCACGAATCTGCGGAATTATGAGTCGCTCAACGTCGGGTTCGATTCCACGCTCGTCGTGCTGACCGGCGAGAACGGCGCCGGCAAGACGAACCTGCTCGAGGCGATATCGCTGTTGACGCCGGGCCGCGGGCTCCGGCGCGCAAGCTTCGAGGAGATCGTCAGGACCGGCGCGACTTCGGGCTGGGGGTTGGCCGCGACCATCGCGAGAAACGGCGAGGAGACCCGCCTTGGAACCGGTCTCGTCGAGACTGCACCCGGCGAAGCGAAAACCCGCGCGGTGCGCATCAACGGCGCTTCGGCCTCCGGTGCCGATGCGCTGCTCGACTACCTCCGCGTTCTCTGGCTGGTGCCGGCTATGGACGGGCTCTTCAGCGGGCCAGCTTCCGAACGGCGGCGCTTTCTCGACCGTCTGGTCTTGACCATCGATGCCACCCACGGACGCCGTGCCCGCGAGTTCGAAAGGCTGCTCACACAGCGCAATCGTCTCCTTGAGGATAACGCCGAGGCCGCCTGGCTCGATGCGGTCGAAGCGGAACTCGCCGAGCGCGCCGTCGCTGTGGCCCTCGCCCGCGCCGAGACGGCTGCGCTCCTCTCCGCCTGCATGCTCCGGCGATCGGCGGACGCGTCGCCCTTTCCGGCCGGGCGGATCGCGCTTTCCGGCGACTTCGATCGTGAGATCGCAGGCCGAAGCGCTACCGAGGCGGAACTCTGGTACCGCCGCGTGCTAGCGGAAGGTCGGGCGGCCGATCGTGCCGCCGGGCGCACCCTCAAGGGGCCGCATCGGAGCGATCTCGACGTCGTCCTCGCCGATAAGGAGATGCCGGCCGCGCTTTCTTCGACCGGCGAGCAGAAGGCGCTGTTGATCGGGCTTATCCTTGCGCATGCGGAGCTTGTGGCCGGAATAAGCGGAATGACCCCGCTCGTCCTCCTCGACGAGGTGGCCGCGCATCTCGACGAAAGACGCCGCGCCGCGCTCCTCGAAAAGCTCGCCGCGCTCGGCGGGCAGACATTCGTCACCGGCACCGACGCGGCATTCTTTTCCGATCTTCCTCCCGCTGCAGCGCGCTACCGGGTGGCGAATGGCGCGCTTGATCGGCTAGAGTGATGGCGGGAAGGATCTGACCGGATGGACGTGACAGGCTTGATCGTCTTCGCTGCGGCGCTCGCCGTAGCGGCCGCATCGCCGGGCCCGGCGGTCACGGCGCTTGTCGCACGCGTGCTCGTTCGCGGCACCGCCGGCGCGGTCGCCTTCATGCTCGGCCTGTCGGTCGGAGATGTCGTCTGGCTGACCGCGGCGATCCTCGGGCTCGCCTTCGTCGCCAAGACCTTTGCGCTCGCATTCCTCGTGCTGAAATATGCCGGCGCGGCCTATCTCGTCTACCTTGCCTGGAGGATGTGGACCGCGCCCGCTGGCGCTCACGCGGCGGCTGCGCCGAAGGCGGAACACCCGCTCCGCCTCTTTGCCGCCGGCCTTTCGCTCACCCTCGGCAATCCGAAGACGATGGTCTTCTATCTGGCGCTCCTGCCGAATTTGATCGATCTCGGAGGCGTCACCGCGCTCGGCTACACGGAGCTCGTAGCGATCACGTTTTGCGTCCTGACGGTCGTTGACGGGGGCTACGTCCTGCTCGCGACGCGGGCCCGCCGGCTGATCACCAGCCCGCGCGCCATGCGTCTCGTGAACCGCGGCGCCGGAACGCTTCTGGCGGGAGCCGCCGTTGCTGTCGCGGCGCGATAAGCGTCCGGCCCAGAGCGTCGTGAAGACTGCGTCGGACGCCCGGGCAGCACTGAAGGCGGTTTTCGGCTACGACGATTTCCGGCCCGGCCAGAGCGAGATCATCGACTGGATTCTCGGCGGCGAGGATGTCTTCGCAATCATGCCGACCGGCAGCGGCAAATCGATGTGCTACCAGCTGCCGGCGATCCTCGACGGAGGCTTGACCCTCGTCGTCTCGCCCCTCATCGCGCTGATGCGCGACCAGGTCCGCCAGCTCGATGCGCTCGGCGTCGCGGCGGCAACCCTGAACGCGATGAGCGCGGAGTCCGATGTCGACGAGGCGTGGCGGCTCCTCGACGCAGGTCGGCTCCGCCTCCTCTTTCTCTCGCCGGAGCGGCTGGCGAACGAGCGCCTGGTGGAACGACTGCGGCGGGCGGGCGTTCGGCGTCTCGCCATCGACGAGGCGCATTGCGTCTCCCAATGGGGGCACGACTTCCGGCCCGAATACCGCCGTCTGGCGCAGGTGCGCGAGGCGCTTGGGAAAACCCAGGTCGTGGCCTTCACCGCGACGGCCGACAAGGCGACGCAGGACGATATCGTGGCGCAGCTCTTCCCGCGTGCGCCGCGCATCCTGCTGCACAGTTTCGATCGTCCGAACATCCGGCTGAATTTCGCGCCCAAGGACAAACCGCGGCTGCAGATCGACGCGTTCCTTGCCCGCCACCCGGGCGACAGCGGCATCATCTATGCCGCCTCGCGCGCCCGCACCGAGACGCTTGCCGCCTCGCTCAGCGCGAAAGGCCACCGTGCGCTCGCCTATCATGCTGGCCTCGAACATGCGGAGCGCAGCCGCAATCAGGAGATTTTCCTCGGCGAGGACGGCGTCGTCATGGTCGCGACCGTTGCCTTCGGCATGGGCATCAACAAGCCGGACGTGCGCTTCGTCGTGCATGCCGACATGCCGGCAGGAATCGAGAGCTACTATCAGGAGATCGGGCGCGCCGGCCGCGACGATCTCCCCGCCGACGCGCTGACGCTCTACGGCCTCGACGACATGGCGCTCAGGCACCGGCAGCTCGCCGAGAAGGATCTCGGGCCGGAACAGAGGCGCGTCGAACAGCGGCGCCTTTCGGCGATGCTCGACCTCTGCGAGCTTGCGGCCTGCCGGCGCCAGGCCCTGCTCGCCTATTTCGGCGAGGCTTCGGAGCCCTGCGGCAGCTGCGACCTCTGCCGAGGGGGCGCAGCACTTTACGACGCCACGATAGACGCGCAGAAGGCGCTCTCGGCGGCGGCGCGGACCGGCGAGCGCTTCGGCGCTGGACACCTCGCCGACCTTCTCGTAGGCGAGACGACCGAGGCGATCCGTCGCCACGGCCATGGCGGGCTGAAAACGTTTGGAGCCGGGCGAGATCGGAGCCGTCGGGGTTGGATCGGGACCATCCGTCAGCTCTTTGCCGCCGGTGCCCTCGAGGACGCGAGCGCCGAACACGGCGGATTTCGCATTGCTCCCCTCGGCGAGGATATCCTGTTCGGTCGCCGTTCGATCACGTTGCGGGCGCCGCCTCCCGCCGCCACCCGGCGCGAGCGCCGCGAGGCTCGCGGAGCGCGGCCAGGTGCCGTGCAGGCCGACCTCCAACCGCCAGCGGCAGCACTCTTCGAGCACCTGCGCCAGGTCCGCACGGGGTTAGCGAAGGCGGAGGGGATCGCGGCCTATATGGTCTTCGCCGACCGCACGCTTGTCGAAATGGCCGAACGGCGTCCCGCCGACGCCGACGCGCTGCGCGCTCTGTATGGCGTGGGCGAGCGGAAGCTCGAACGTTACGGGTCCGTGTTTCTCTCGGAAATAGCGGGCTTTCAGGGCCGAGGCGAGGCCTGAGCTCTGTCCTCGTGCCGGGCATCGTCGAGGCGCGGATCGCGCTCGATTTCCGCTGCCGAGCGGCGCCCTGAAGCCTTCCTTTGCACCCCTTCCATCACCATCTATAAGCCTCATCTAACCTGCGGAAAAACTGCTGATTCGATATGATGGATTCCCCCGAGGGTGCCGCCGCGCCCGCGCTTCCCGACCCTGATGAATATGGCGCGGAATCGATCAAGGTCCTGAAGGGTCTCGACGCTGTCAGGAAACGCCCCGGCATGTATATCGGCGACACCGATGACGGCTCGGGCCTGCACCACATGGTCTACGAGGTCGTCGACAACGCGATCGACGAAGTCCTTGCCGGCCACGCGACGCGCGTCGAGGTGACGCTGAATGCCGATGGCTCGGTGACCGTCTTCGACAACGGCCGCGGGATTCCGACCGACATCCACAAGGGCGAGGGGGTTTCCGCCGCCGAGGTCATCATGACCCAGCTCCACGCTGGCGGAAAATTCGACCAGAACTCCTACAAGGTGTCGGGCGGCCTGCACGGCGTCGGCGTCTCCGTCGTCAACGCGCTCTCCTCCTGGCTGAAACTGAAGGTCTGGCGCAGCGGCAAGATCCACGAAGTGTCTTTCAGCGACGGCGTGCCCGATGCGCCGCTTAAGGCGACCGGAGATTCCGGCGGCAAGACGGGCACGGAGGTGAGCTTCCTCGCCTCCACCAAGACGTTCACGATGACGGACTACGACTACGCGACGCTGGAGCATCGGCTGCGCGAGCTGGCGTTCCTGAATTCCGGCGTCCGCATTCTGCTCGTCGACCGCCGCGGCCCGGACGAGAAGCGGGAGGAGTTGCACTACGAAGGCGGGCTGGAAGCCTTCGCGCGCTTCCTCGACCGCGCCAAGAAGCCGCTCATCCCGGCGCCCGTCATGGTCCGCGCCGAACGCGAATCCGTCACCGTGGAAGCGGCGCTCTGGTGGAACGATTCCTACCACGAGAACATGCTTCTCTTCACCAACAACATCCCGCAGCGCGACGGCGGCACGCATCTCGCCGGCTTCCGCGCCGCGCTGACGCGCCAGGTGGTGGGCTATGCGGAGACCTCCGGCATCGCCAAACGCGAAAAACTCTCCGTCACCGGCGAGGATTGTCGCGAGGGGCTGACCTGCGTCCTCTCGGTGAAGGTGCCGGATCCGAAGTTCTCCTCGCAGACCAAGGACAAGCTCGTCTCCTCCGAAGTACGCCCGGTGGTCGAGGGCATCGTCAACGAAGCGCTCGGCGCCTGGTTCGAGGAGCATCCGGCGGAAGCCAAGATCATCGTCGGCAAGGTGGTCGAAGCGGCCGCGGCGCGTGAGGCGGCGCGGAAGGCGCGCGAGCTGACCCGCCGCAAGGGCGCACTCGACATGGCCTCGCTCCCCGGAAAACTCGCCGACTGCCAGGAGCGCGATCCGGCGCTCTCGGAGCTTTTTCTGGTGGAGGGCGATTCGGCCGGCGGCTCGGCTAAGCAGGGGCGAAACCGCGCCTTCCAGGCCGTTCTGCCGCTGCGTGGGAAGATTCTGAACGTCGAGCGGGCCCGCTTCGACAAGATGCTCTCCTCCGAGCAGATCGGCACGTTGATCCTGGCGCTCGGAACCAGCATCGGCCCCGACGAATTCGACCTAGCCAAGCTCCGCTATCACAAGATCATCGTCATGACGGACGCCGACGTTGACGGCGCCCATATCCGCACGCTCCTCCTCACCTTCTTCTATCGGCAGATGCGCCCGCTGGTGGACCAGGGTCATCTCTTCATCGCCCAGCCGCCGCTCTACAAGGTCGTCCGCGGCAAATCCGAGCAATATCTGAAGGACGAGCGTGCGCTCGAGGACTATCTCGTTGAAGGCGGGCTCGACGAAGCGGTGCTGACGCTCGCCTCCGGCGAGGAGCGCGCGGGGCCGGACCTTCGCGCCATCATCGACGAGGCGCAGCAGATCCGCCACATCCTCGACGGCCTGCATTCGCGCTACGACCGCGGCGT
>CAYTTC010000152.1:0-6200 GCA_964440525.1 uncultured Propylenella sp.
AAATGAAGGCCAAATTAGCTTAAGCGGGTGTCAACCGAACCGGCAGCAGCCCAAGGCTCTCCGCGACAGGGCAAAATCCGCAGGCAGTTTGCCTGGCCGCGTCAAGGGAGAGGGCGTGAATGGCATTCACGAGGTCAGCGGTTCGATCCCGCTCGGCTCCACCAACATATTCAATAACTTAGTTGCCATCGCCGCCGACAACAGCACGGCCGCACCTGATCCGGACATACAAAAGACCGGTGCTGTTTCGGCCGTTACCGGTGCCCTATCCGTTGCCTTCTTCAATCGTCAGGCAATAGCGATCGAACCCGTCTTCGCTGTCACCGGTGTGCTTTTCCGAATAGAACCGGCCCTTCCGTTCATCGGTCACGGCGGTGCGAAGAAAGCGCAGGTCGCAATTAAACAGCTCGATCGCCTCGCCGGTCGGGGCGGTTTTTGTGGCATTGACCGAGAAGTCCGCTTCCCGAATCGTCTCCGCAAGCTGCGTAAAAATTACGTCTAGCTGGTCACGGTCATTCCCGGAAATCGCAATATCATCCACATAAGCCGACACGACTACTTCACTCACAATCGAGCGAAGAAAATCCCCAACCGGCGATCTGCTAAGAACCAATGTCGCGAGGATCGGCGACTGGGCGAAGCCGTAGGGAAGCGCGTATGCCGGACTGCCATACGGACTCTTGACGCATGACCATTTTGCAAAGTCACCGGCCTTTGGAACTCCGATCTCATAGAGCGACCGGGCTACGCGGTTTCTGCTGATCGAATAGAAGAAGCGCTCGATATCGACACGAGCAAACCAGCGCTGTGGCCGATGCGCGTGAAGGGCCGCTACGTGCCCACCCTTTCGGAGGTGATAATAGAACGGATCGAAGTCCACCCGCTCAATCAGGCCCTTGAGTTCGTAGCCCTTCTTCAAACACATGTCGTTCGGAACGAAGACCGACTTACCGCGCCCGTTCTCGTAAGAATATTTTATGTTCCAGAATTCGACGGCCATAGTTGACGACCTTGCTCACAAGCTCAATCACCTGATTGATGAGCGCCAGAAGCGCCACCAACACCGGCAGATACTTGCAAGCAAGGTCTGTGAGTCTTGGCTTATGGGCCATGGCACACCTCCATGCTTCCCGCCGGCAACCTGCAACTCCGTAGGTCACGGAGTCGTCAACTGAGAGAGTCAATGGTCATATGAGCAAAGGTGTCTCGAAGCGAAGCTGCAATGGTCACGCTGTGTAACCATGGCAACCCGCAGGTGAGCTGCAGGGCTATCGCCGGTGGTGGCGGCTAGTTAGGATGTCAGCCGGCAAACTTCAAGACCATTCGCATGCCGAATCCCATATCATTCACGGCAGCGCAGCTAAGGGCGATCGCCGATGCCCTCGGGGATACGGAAAGGGGTCTCACCGGCAGCGAGATGACGCATCTGCTGAAGGCCAGCGGTGTTCCCGATCCCGACTCAACAGCGACGAAGCGGCACCGCCTCTACAATGCGTTCGCGGCCAGTCAGAACAAGCGACAGGACTTCAAAGCGATCGTCAAGTTCATCCGCGAGACCATGAGTCCGGTGCGGTTCGTCCGGGACCAAGGCCGTTATGAGCCGATGCGGGCCAACCTCAACAAGGCGCTCTCCTTCGCCGGGCTAGCGGTTCAAAAAAGCGGAAAACTCGTATGGACCGATGCGGCCGAAACGCTGTCCGAAGCTGCGCAACGTGCGAGAGACTTAAGGACCGATCTTGAAGTGCGCCACGTGCACCCGGACGTGCTTCGGTTTTGCCGTGAGGAGCTACTTCACGACAATTACTTTCATGCGGTCTTTGAGGCTGTGAAGAGCGTTGCCGACAAGCTGCGCACACGGACAGGGCTGACCGACGACGGTGGCACGTTGGTGGACAGGGTGCTCGGCGGAACACCGCCGATGCTGGCGATCAACGATCTCCGAACCGAAAGTGAGCGGTCAGAGCAGAGGGGCTTCGTGAACTTGATCAAGGGCATCTTCGGGATGTTCCGAAATACGCTCGCGCACGAAGCCAAAGTGAACTGGGTGGTGACCCGCCGAGACGCCGAGGACCTTCTGACAATCGTCTCCCTGATCCATCGCCGGATCGACGCTGCAACAATGCCGCCAAGAGTGTGAGCGTTACGATCGGCCGGCGATGATCGCTTCAGGTCAGCGCGCGCGGTTTCGTATCGTGGGCGATGCGCCGGACTCTTATTCGCCGGTGTGCGCAGCACCGCGTCATGCGACTCCGATCGCGTACTCGGTCGGCTGCCACAGGTGCGAGGGGTGAAATGCTGGGTCGATGCAAACGTCAGACAGAACGTCGTTTGGCATAGTTCCTTCTGAACTGCGCCCGGAAGCAACACGACCGCTCCCGGGACCTCGCCGCGACCTAGGCCTCATGTGCGCTTATTTCGGTAGCCATCAGAGTGGTTTGATGCGCTCCTCAAATCGGGGAGGTGACGGCGTTCCTTCGTCACATAGTCAACGATCTAAATACTTTGACTCAAAACGCGCGCGTAATTTGCACGCGTGCGCAATATTTTATTTGCAATAGGGGTCGCAGCGATTTTTCCCAATCGAGGCGAAAGCCTGCGCTGCTCCGCAGAGGGTGAGATGAGTTCAATCATCGCAATGCGCACGGAACTCGAAGAGCGGGCCAACGAATTCGGCCGCGAACTTGCGGCGGCTCTCGTTCTGGCCGGTGAGCGGGCGGGGCGCGACCGGCAGATGATGCGGGAGATGACGGCCGTGGCGGCGCGCGAGATGCGCAAGGCCGTGGAATGGCTGCGCGAGGGCGCGCTTCCCGAGCGGCTGGTCGAAGACTACGAGCACGCCTGCCGCAAGGGTTTCCAGACCACGCTGCACGCTCTGATGCGCGTGGGGCGCGAGGATCAGCCGGCGGCGGACGGCGCGCAGGTGGCGTAGGAACCAGATTCAAGAGACATTGTTTTGCGCCTGTGGGGGACGCTACCTGCCGACGAACGACGACGACAAAGAACGGCGAGGATCGATGGTCCCTCTCGCTGGCTCTTTGATCGGTTGCTGATGTCTGCTCATCGGGGTGAAACAGACTCAATGCGGACGCGCCGCTACTTCTGAGTGTGACCCAAAGGGGCATTCGGACCGATGGGGAAGATCGCAGAAGGAACCAGGCTCGCGGAAAGTGACAAGAGCATCAATATGAAGGATGGCGCACCCGTCACCACCAGAACACCCTCTTTTGCGGGTCAGGCGGTTGCCGGCTGGACGTGCTACTGCAACAGCCGGACGGTTCAATGGCCGAAATCTTCTCAGTCCTAACCGATGAAACAAGCCTCGGTGAGAAATATACCCGCGGGATGCGAAATCTACGGTTCAACGATGGAGCCGTGACGTGGGTGTGGGATGGCAGTCAGTATGTGATCAAGTAAGGAAGCGGTCTCGCGCTTTTCCGAGCGCGCGTTCCTTGCCTGCCGCTAGAAGAGCGGCGCGCGACGGCGGCGCCTCCGAACGCCGCTCGGTTTTCGGGCAATAGCCCGAAGGGTGTCTAGGTAGTCGGCCCACGCCTTCATCATCTGGCGGCGCTCCTCAAGATACTCTGCTTGGCTCGTGTAGGCCCGTCGGATTGAGTTCTCTTCCTGATGGGCTAGCTGCCGCTCGATCGCGTCCGGATTCCATTGACCCATTTCGTTTAGGCGCGTCGCAGCCATGCTTCGGAAGCCGTGGCCGGTCATCTCGTCCTTGGAATAACCGAGACGTCTCAGCGCGGCGTTTATCGTGTTTTCGGACATCGGGCGAGAAAGCGATCGGAGGGAAGGGAAGAGGTAGCGGTCTCCCCCGGTAAAAGCCTTGAGCTCCCGGAGGATCGCTAAAGCCTGATTGGCTAACGGAACAAGGTGCGGCCGGTTCATCTTCATCTTGGCGGCGGGGATCGTCCACATCGCACCGTCGAAATCGAACTCTGCCCATTCAGCCCGGCGAAGCTCTCCGGGCCTTACAAACATTAAGGGCGCGATCCGCAATGCCGCGAGCGTGATCGGGTGGCCACTATAGCCGTCGATCGCTCGCAGCAGGCCACCAATCGATTTAGGCTCAGTGATCGCAGCACGGTGGACGACCCTGGGCGCCGTCAGCGCGCCTCGCAGGTCGAACGATGGATCTCGCTCGGCGCGCCCAGTGGCAATTGCGTAGCGAAAGACCGCGCCACAGGTCGAACGCAAGCGGCGCGCCGTCTCAAAGCGCCCCCGGCTCTCCACCTTGCGCAAAACGTCGAGGAGCTCCGGAGCAGAAATCTGAGCAATTGGAAGGTCACCAAGCCCGGGATACACGAAACTTAGGAGCCATTCCTTTTTGGCAATCGTCGCGTGCGTGCGCCCCTCGCGCTTGAGCTTGGCGACGTACTCCCGCGCAATGGCCTTGAAGGTATGGGCTGCAGCCGACCGGGCGACGAGTTTATCGTGCTTCCGCTGGCGGTTCGGGTCACGGTGGGCTTCGATCTGCTTCTTCGCGGCAGTGCGTTTCTCACGAGCGTCTGCGAGAGGCACCATAGGGTAAACCCCGAACGCAAGCGTCCTCCGCTTGCCATCGAAACGGTAGTCCATTCGCCAATAGCGGGCGCCGTTCGGTCGTACGAGTAAATACATCCCCCCGCCATCAGCGAGCTTATAGGATGCCGCCCGTGGCTTAGCATTTCGGCAGTTTGCATCGGTCAGCGGCACAAGATACCGTCACGCCCATCAAAGTGCCGACATAAATACCGTCAATCTGCCCGGATGTCACCGGCCATCGTCGAACAACCTGGGAGACAATAGTCCGCATTTCCGCCATTTCTAAAGTTTTGGTGAACGCCCTTGAACATTGCAGAACGAGGAAGTGGTGCCCCTGGCCGGACTCGAACCAGCACGCCCGTGAAGGCAACAGATTTTGAGTCTGCCGCGTCTACCATTCCGCCACAGGGGCACGCGCGCGGACTTAAGAGGCCCGGCACGTTCGGTCAATCCCGCGATATTCCCCGCAAAATGGTGTAAGGCAGGGCGCAAATGCTCAGCCCCGATCGCATTCCTGCGAGCGCGACGTCGCCGCACACCCAGGCGAGCGCGTCGCGCCGCCTCCTTTGGCTTGCGCTCCTCATGCTCGCGATCGCCGCCGCGACCATTCTGGGCGCGCTTGGCTTTGAGCATATCGGCGGCTATCAGCCCTGCGCGCTCTGCCTCATGCAGCGCACACCCTACTATGTCGGGGTGCCGGTCGCTGCGCTCACGGCGCTGGCGATCATCTTCGCCGCTCCGCGGCCGGCCGTGGCCGCGCTGTTCGGGATTTTTGCTGCGCTGATGCTCTATGGCGACGGTCTCGCCGTCTATCACTCGGGCGTTGAGTGGGGTTTTTGGGAGGGGCCTGCCTCTTGCGCGCCGACGGTCGGAGTGACGAGCGCGGCCGATATGCTGAACCAGCTTCAGAACGCCCACGCGCCGAGCTGTACCGAGGCGCCCTGGCGTATGCTCGGCCTCTCCTTCGCGGGGTGGAACGTGCTCGTCTCGGCGCTGCTTGCAGTGTTCGGTGCCTTGGGCGCGCGGATGGCGTGGCGCGGCGCCTGAGCCGGCGGTCGATTGGATGGGCCGAACCCGGATTTCGCTTTGCTCCATCCGGGCTACGATGCTTTAGGGCTCCAGCACCGCGTCCCAGTAGAGATAGTCGAGCCAGCTCTGGTGCAGGTAGTTTGGCGGGAAGAGCCGGCCGTTGTTATGCAGGTCGTGCACGGTCGGCTCGTAGGGAGTCTGCTTTGGCCACATCTTGACGTCGCGGCAGCCCTTGTTGCCCTTCTTCAGATTGCAGGGGGCGCAGGCGGCCACAACATTCGACCATGTCGTGTGGCCACCGCGCGAGCGCGGCAGCAAATGGTCGAAGGTCAGATCCTCCCCGGCGCCGCAATACTGGCACTGGAAGCGGTCACGCAGGAATACGTTGAAACGCGTGAAGGCCGGGTGGCGCGACGGGCGGATATAGGTCTTCAGCGACACGACGCTCGGAAGCTTCATCTCGAAGCTCGGGCTCCGCACCTTGAATTCGTATTCCGAGACGATGTTCACCCGCTCGAGGAACACCGCCTTGATGGCGTCCTGCCACCCCCAAAGCGACAGGGGATAATAGCTGAGCGGCCGGTAATCGGCGTTCAGCACCAGCGCCGGATGCGCGTCGGGCGATACGTGGACTGTCATGT
>CAYTTC010000153.1:0-6120 GCA_964440525.1 uncultured Propylenella sp.
AACTTGGCACATTGCGATGCCGTCGGGTGGGGGCATCCACTCCATCATAAACACGTTGCGCGATGGCTGACGAGCGTCTGCTTTAGGCTGATCTCCGGAAGTCGGTCCGGGTCGGCGCCACTTCCGGAAAGCGCCAAAATCGGACATTCGCGTCGACTGCCGAAGTGACCGATGCGGACAGGACGAAAGCATCAAATACTTGCACAGGGGCCGCCAAAGAGGGCGGCTGGTCAGGCGCAGTCGCCGAGCGTCCAAAGCTGACCGAGAATAGGCGCGGATCCCGCAGCGTGAGCAACGCCTCCGAACACGAACTGCAGAGCCGAGCCCCTGGAGCCGGCGATCTTGCAGAGACAAAAGACGTTGCCTTCGCTTCGCTGAGTATGGCGCCCCGGGACAGTGCCGTGACGTCTGACTTAGAACAGCCTGATCAGAGGCCGCCGCTGCCACCAGGGCGATAGGCGGGTGGCGTCATCAGCATGTCGGTGATCTCCACCGGTATGCTGCCCACAGGGTCCTTGCGCGACGGCATGCCCATGGTGAAGGGCAGCAGCTGCTTACTCGCGATCTCGAAGATACGGCGGAGTTCGGCCACAGGATTGCGGTGCTCGTCGACCCGAATGTCGAACCACGGAAACTCCTCGATATTGAAGACCTTGAGCGCGGCCGACTGCTTGCCGCGCTTGTCGCCTCCGGCCGCCTGGCCAGCCTCAAGTACCACCATCAGGCGCTCAGGCAAGCTCAACGCGGCGCTCTCACGCGTTGCGGTCGCCATTTTCTCGATGGTCGCGCCGCTGACCAGCATGTTGCCCTGCACGGAAAAGCCGTCGCCGACGATGTGACCGGCCCAATCGACGCAGCTTGCGCCGGTATAGCCGGCGGCGCGGCCCTTGGCGTCGACGATGCCGAGTTGCCGGTCGGCACGGCCCGGATCCTCCCCGATCAGCTTGTCGAGAGTCGCTTCGGCCGACAGTCCGCTTTCGAGCAGCTTCAATCCGTCGATCCCGAGATACGGATTGACCCAGGATTGGGTGGCGATCGCGCCGACGCCTGGCTTGACGAAAGAGCAGATGCCGCCGACGGCCGGCACTGCGGTGGAAACCGCCACCCCCAGCATGCCTGTGCGGGCGCAGCGAGCGGAAACCGAGAAGGTATTGAGTTCAATCATGTACATCATGGATTCCTGTAGCTGACCTGACATTGACGACAGCATGGTCGGGCACCGCCGCGATGAGCGCCTGCGTATACTCGTGCTGCGGCGCCGCGAAGATGGTCGCGACCGGTCCGTACTCCACCACCGCGCCCTGCCGCATGACCGCCACCCAGTCGCTGACCTGGCTGATCACCGCAAGATTGTGACTGACGAATATGCACGTGAGACCCATATCGCGCTTGGTCTCCTGAAAGATCTCCAGCACCTGCGCCTGGACCGACACGTCGAGGGCCGATGTCGGCTCGTCGGCCACTACGATTGCCGGCTCGAGTATCACGGCGCGGGCAATGGCAATGCGCTGTTTCTGCCCGCCGGAGAGTTGGTGAGGATAGCGGCCCGCCACCTCCCTTGGCAGCCCCACGCGCTCCAGCAAGGCGGCGACCTTGTTTGCACGGCTCCTGCGGTCGCCTATGCCGTGCACTTCGAGCGGCGCCGAGAGGATGCGGCCGATGCTCTGGCGCGGATTGAACGAGGACGCGGGGTTCTGAAAGATCGGTTGAATCTTGCGGCGGAACGCCTTCAGGTCTCGTGCCGGCAGCGACCAGATATCCCTGCCCTCTACCGCAATAGTGCCCGCCGAAGGACGCACCAACCGCAGCACCATGCGTAACAGCGTCGACTTGCCCGAGCCGGACTCGCCGACGACGCCGAGGGTCTCGCCGCGCTCGACCAAAAGGGAAATGTTGTCCACCGCGCGCAGGCCAGGCGCTCTGCCGAACAGACGGCCCTGCTCGAAGTCCTTGGTCACCCCGGTAAGAGAGATGATTGGCGAGACTATTGGTTTGCTCCCGCGCGGACAGGGGATCTGATACGGGGGGTCGACGCCAGCAGCATGCGGGTATAGTCGGCCCTTGGCGCGGTGAAAATGTCCTCCACCGAACCGGCCTCGACCACTTTGCCGTGACGCATGACATAGACCCAGTCACAGAGCTGCGCGACGACGCCGAGGTCGTGCGTGATGAAGAGGATCGAGGCGCCGCTACTGTTGCGAATTTCACGGAGCAGCTTCAGCACCTGCGCCTGTACGGTCACATCGAGGGCTGTGGTCGGTTCATCAGCGATCAGCAATTCGGGATTGAGCGCGAGACCCATGGCGATCATCGCACGCTGCTGCATGCCGCCGGAGAACTGGTGCGGATACTCGCGCACGCGCGTGTGAGGCTCGCGGATTTGGACGGAGGTCAACAGCATCACGGCGGCTTCCGCCGCGTCGCGTATCGACAGTCCCCTATGAAGTTCCAGTGGCTCGCCCACCTGTCGGCCGATTCGCATTGTCGGATTGAGCGACTGCATCGCATCCTGAGGGATCAACGCCATACGCTCGCCCCGGATCTGGCGCATCTGCCTTTCGCTGAGATCGAGCAACGACGTGGTGCCGAGCCTTATGGTGCCCGAGACGATACGTGCGCGCTTTGGCAGCATGCGGAGGGTCGAGAGCGCTGTCAGCGTCTTGCCGCTGCCCGACTCTCCAATGACTCCGACAATCTCGCCGGGCCACACTTCCAGAGCCACCTCGTCGACCACGCGGGCGGCGCCCGTGCGGCGACCGAACTCGATGCTCAGGTCGCTGATCGAGAGCGTTGGTACGCCGTTGGGGACCGCGTGCGTTCGGGACTTTATCATGTCAGTCCCTCAGGTGCGGATCGAGGACGTCGCGGAGCCCGTCGCCGAGGGAGTTGAAACCGAGCACGGTGAGGAAGATCGCCAGGCCTGGCACGATGCTCAACCAGGGCGCTTGGGACATGAAACCTCGGCCGGTATTGAGCATGTTGCCCCAGGATGGATCGGGTGGCTGGGCGCCGAGGCCGAGGAACGACAAGGCGGATTCGAGCAGGATGGCATAGGAGAAGGCCACGGCCGCCTCCACCAGCAGCGGCGCGACGATGTTCGGCAGGATTTCGCGCAGTATCATGCGCCCGTGGCTCATCCCCACCGCCCGTGCCGCCTCCACATATTGCTCGCGCAATACCACCTCGGTCGCGGCACGTGCCAGGCGGGAGAAGCCAGGGATAAAGACAATGCCGATGGCGATCATGGCGTTGAAGATGGAGGTCCCGAGGCTCGCCATCAGCACCACCGCAAGCAGGATGGCCGGGAAAGAGAACAGCAACTCCATGAACCGCATCAGCAGCAGGTCCACCCAACCGCCGAAATAGGCGGCGCTGACGCCGATCAGGGTTCCGAAAACGAGACCGACGCTGGCGGCAATGAAGGCCACCTGCATCGATATCCGCGCCGCATAGATGATGCGCGACAGCACGTCGCGGCCAAGTTCGTCGGTGCCGAGCCAATGCGCCTGACTAGGTCCCTGCAGCATCGTTGCGACATCGAGATCGAAGGGCGAATATGGCGCGATCAAGGGTGCAAACAGCGCGGCGATCAGGATGACGGCGATGATGACGCCGCCGGTGATCACCAGACGCCACCGGCGCCAGTCGAATTCTACGACTGCTGCGATCATGCCCTGCTCCCGCTGACCCGGCGCGGATCGAGCAGGCCCGCCCCGATATCGACAAGGAGGTTCACAACGAGCACGAACAACGTGATGGTCAGCGCACCGGCGAGCAGAACTGGATAGTCCCGGTTGATGATGCCGACCAGCACCAGAGAGCCAACGCCAGGCAGCAGGAAGATGTCCTCGATCACCACGACCGAGCCGAACAGAAAGCCGAACTCGACCGCGGCGACATTTATGTAGGG
Organism: uncultured Propylenella sp.; assembly: GCA_964440525.1. Taxonomy (GTDB): domain Bacteria; phylum Pseudomonadota; class Alphaproteobacteria; order Rhizobiales; family Afifellaceae; genus DASWJZ01. The sequence continues at coordinate 3,911 of CAYTTC010000153.1, forward strand.
GATCATCGCATTTCTCAGGGCATGCCGGCGGATGACGGTAGCCTCCGGCGCTCCCTTGGCATTGGCAGTGCGGATATAGTCGCGCGACATGACCTCGATTATCGACGCGCGCATGATGCGGATGAGCAGTGCCGAGGAAACCACTCCCAACGAAAGCGCGGGCATTATCATCTGTTTCAGGTTCATCGCCGGATCGGTGGCGAACGGCGTGAACCCGCCCGGTGGCAGCCAGCGCAATCGCAGCGTGAACAGCATCACGAGCAGCGTCGCGAGCCAGAAATTGGGCACTGCCCCGAGGATAGTGGCGAAGAATGAGACCGATTTATCGGTGCCCTTCTGGTGACGCACCGCCGACGCGACGCCGAGCGGAATGGCGATGCAATTGGCGGCGAGAAAGGCGAACACCGCAAGTTCCAGCGTCACCGGAATCCGGCTCAGCAGATCAGGGCCGATGGGAACGCTGTTCTGAAAACTAGTCCCGAAATCGCCGGACAGCACCTTGCCCAGCCATTCGCCATACTGGACGATCAGAGGACGGTCGAGACCACGCTGTGCCTCGAAGCGGGCGATTGCCTGCGGTGTCGCATCGATGCCGAGCGCCGCCTTGGCAGCGGAGCCCGGCAGGACATTGATCGTTACGAACAGGACGACCGAGGCTGCAAAGAGCGTCAGCACAAAAGCCACCAGGCGTGTCAGGATGAGCCTGAACATGGCGGGCGAGAATACTTTCTTCGCACATGGGACCGGGGGTCGAAGCGAGGCAGGTCCGGCCGAGCCTGCCTCCTTTTACTCGGCGATCAGGCGATCAGCCAGGCGTCCTTGAGGGTCTTGAGGAACCCGGTGCGCATCGGTTTGTAGTTCTTCAGCTTGTTGGTATAGGCAGTGAGAATCCAGGCATTGACCAGCGGCACGATCGGCATCTCCTCAAGGGACAGCTGCTGCTGAGCCAGGTAAGCCGCCTTTCGCGCCTCCTGCGTGGTCTCCGACTTGGCTTTCTGAAGCAACGCGTCCATGGGTTCGGTGCAGCTTTTCTGCACATTGATGGCCATGCCGCAGGCATAGTTGTTGAAGACGAAGTCGTCGGGATCGGCAAGCGGGCTCACCCAGTACATGGCCGTCATGTCGAACTTGCTCGGTCCCCAGACCTCGTCCCAATAGCGCGGGATCTCCATCGTGCTGATTGTGGCCTTGATGCCCGCTGCGGCCAGGTTGGCTTGGATGATCGGCGCCATCGCAACCATGGCCGGAAACGACGAGGCCATAGTGAGAGAGGTCTCGAAGCCGTCGGGAAAACCAGCCTCCGCGAGCAACGCCTTGGCCTTCTCGGGATTGCCCCCGGGCGTGAAAACCTCAAGGCCGGCATAGCCCCAGTTCCACGCGGGAATGACGCCGCCGAGAATTGGCGTAGCCTGGCCGAAGAAGGTGCCCGCGACAATCGCTTGCCGGTCGATGGCGTGGGCAATGGCCTGTCGCACCAGCGCGTTGTCCATCGGGGCCGTCGAGTTGTTCGGAAGCAGCCAGTAGAAGCGTGACCCCTCCAGCGTCTCACCGACAAGTCCGGGCGTCGACCGGATCATCTGCCAGTCCTTGGGCGGGATCTCGTTCGAGAAGTTGACGGTGCCCGAAAGCACGGCGTTGGTCAGCGCCGTCACATCGGCGATGAGATGGAATTCCAACGCGTCGAAGTAGGGCTTGCCGGCCTCATAGAATGCCTGGTTCTTCTCGAATATCACCGTCGAGCGTGGCTGGTAGGAGACGAACTTGAACGGGCCGCTGCCGATGGGCTGGGCATTGAGGTCATGACCCGATTCAACCAGTGCCTTGGGCACAATCGAGGAGCCCGGGAATGCCATGTAGGTCAAGAACGGGCCGGTCTGCGCCGAGAGGATGAACTTGACCGTGAGCGGATCGATGACCGCAACGTCTTTGATGGTGTCGACCTGCGAGCCGTAGGAATAACCGGAGTCTGGCGCGCGCAGGCGGTCGAACGTGAACTTCACGTCCTCGGCGGTCAGCGCGTCGCCATTGTGGAAGGTAACGCCAGAGCGCAGGTAGAAGGTGTAAGCCAGCCCGTCGTCGCTCATCTCGTAGTGCTCGGCGAGGTCCGAAAAGGGATTGGCGTCCGGATCGAGCGACATCAACGTCGAGTAAACCTGCTCGATCACCACGTGCGACATGCCCGAGGGGCCCATTGCCGGATCGAAGCCGGC
>CAYTTC010000154.1:0-6102 GCA_964440525.1 uncultured Propylenella sp.
CCGGGCCGATGCCGCGGCCGGTCGTGCCGATCTTGCTGCCGGGCGCCGCGGCCTCTTCGCGAAAAAGGTCCAGCTCGCGATGCAGCGACAGGATCAAAGGCGCGTTGTCGGCGACGCGGAGGTTCTCCGGCGTAACCGCAACACCCTGCCCCTTCAACTTCTCGATCTCGGCAATCAGCGCATGAGGATCGAGCACGACGCCATTGCCAATGACAGAAAGCTTGCCGGGACGCACGACGCCGGAGGGCAGCAGGCTCAGCTTGAACGTCGTACCGTCGATGACGAGCGTATGGCCGGCATTGTGGCCGCCCTGGAAGCGGACCACCACATCGGCGCGCTCCGAAAGCCAATCGACGATCTTGCCCTTGCCTTCGTCGCCCCATTGGGAGCCGACGACAACCACATTCGCCATGTCAGAATTTCTTTCCCAAGCCAGCGTCGTTTCGGACTTTTCCGTCAACCGTTACTTTTCACGTTCGTAGCGGGATTAATCTAGATTTCAACGGGAGGCGAAGGGCGACCACGAAAAAACACCAACCGGTGACCTCCAGATATTGTCGATCTCCGAAGTGCGAATCGATCGATAGACCTTGAGGCTTCGTAGGAGGCGTTAAGTGCGAAGAGACTCATCTTCGCACTTTGCCGCGAAGAATCATTCTTTCGTCCCAAATTCATCGCACCGACGCGAAGTTAAGCGCGAGCAAAGCAATTATTCGGCAGCGATCGGCGCAAACACGTCTTCCCGATCGGCAATTATGTGGAGGGTCGCATTTGCAGGCATCTGATCTTCCAGGAAATCAGGAATTATCAACAGCAGGCGCTTGCGAAGCTCTTCAAGCGTATCGCCCGAGGTGTTGAGCCCCGGGATGCTCGTCTCGGCCGTATACCAGACGTCCGCTTCTGGATCCCACTTGGCCCAAACGTAGAATTTGGCACTCATAGGCCTTCCCAGCTCTGCTGTCCCTTATTAGCCCAGTTCCATTGCCGTCAAAAGGTGAGATGCCGCGCTTGAACGACGCCCTCCAGCGCCAGGATGGCCGCGAGCGTCCCGTCGGGTATGTCGCCGTCGATCTCGACCAGCGCGATGGCGTCGCCGCCGGCCTCCTGGCGCCCGAGATGGAAAGTCGCGATGTTGTGGCCGTTGTCACCGAGCAATGTGCCGAGCCGCCCGATGAAGCCAGGCTTGTCGCGGTTCGTGACATAGAGCATGTGCGGCCCGAGCTCGGCCTCCATGTTGATCCCCTTGATCTGGATGATGCGCGGCTTGCCATTGGAGAAGACCGTGCCGGCAACGGAGCGCTCCCGCTTCTCGGTGACGACGGTCAGGCGGATGTAGCTCTCATAGGCACCGGCCTGGCCGCGACGTGTCTCCTCCACACGGATGCCGCGCTCTTTGGCGAAGGCCGGCGCGGAGACCATGTTCACTGTTTGCAGCACCGGCTGCAAAAAGCCGGCGAGCGCCGCGGCGGTCAGCGCGCGGATGTTCATCTCCGCCACCGTTCCTTCATATTCGAGCCTGATCGCGTTGACGCCGCTCTCGGTCAGCTGCCCGGCGAAGGAGCCGAGCTGCTCGGCAAGCCGGACGAAGGGCGTGAGGCGCGGCGCCTCCTCGGCACTGATCGACGGCATGTTCAGCGCATTCCTCACCGCGCCGCTCGTCAGATAGTCCGCCATCTGCTCGGCGATCTGCACCGCGACATTCTCCTGCGCTTCGGTCGTGGCGGCGCCGAGATGCGGCGTGCACACGACGTTCGGGGCGCCGAAGAGCACACTCCTCGTCGCCGGCTCCTCGCTGAAAACATCGATCGCAGCCCCCCCGACCTTGCCGCTGTCGAGAGCGGCGCGCAGCGCCTCCTCGACGATGAGCCCTCCCCGCGCGCAATTCACGATCCTGACGCCAGGCTTCATCCTGGCGATCGCTTCCGCGTCGATGATGTTGCGGGTCTTGTCGGTGAGCGGCGTATGCAGCGTGATGAAGTCGGCGCGGCGAAACAGCGTGTCGAGATCGACCTTTTCCACGCCGAGCTCGGCGGCACGCTCCTCCGACAGGAACGGGTCGTAGGCGACAACCCGCATCTGTAGGCCGAGAGCGCGGCTCGCCACCACCGAGCCGATATTCCCGCAGCCGATGATGCCGAGCACCTTGCCGGTAATCTCGACGCCCATGAACCGCGACTTTTCCCATTTTCCGGCCTGCGTCGACCGGTCGGCTGCGGGGATCTGCCGGGCGCAGGCGAAGAGCATGGCGATCGCGTGCTCGGCGGTGGTGATGGAGTTTCCGAACGGGGTGTTCATCACGATGATTCCGGCGGCCGTCGCGGCGGCGATATCGACATTGTCGACCCCGATGCCGGCTCGACCGATTACGCGGAGCCGGCCATTCGCCGCGGCGATCACTTTGGGCGTCACCTTGGTGGCCGAGCGGATCGCCAGCCCGTCGAATTCGCCGACGAGCCTGGCGAGCTTCTCCTTGTCGGAACCGAGATCCGGCTGGAACTCGACATCGACGCCGCGGTCGCGGAAGACGTTGACGGCAGTCTCCGAGAGGGAATCGGAAATGAGCACGCGGGGATTCATGATGCTGGCCTTTGGGAGCTAGAGAACGCGCTGGATATGGAGAGGCGAGCCGCGCCGCTCGACGTCACGCGGCCTTGCGGAGACCCGCCCTGGTCACCGCGAATGCCCAATCCAGCCAGGGAAGAAGGGCGGCGAGGCTGCTCGCCTCTACGGTTGCCCCGCACCAGATTCTGAGACCCGGCGGCGCGTCGCGATGCGGCGCGATGTCGAAGGCGACCGCTTCCGCCTCGAGCAGGTCGGAAAGCGATTTCGCGAAAGCCGCCTGTGCACCGGCATCGAGCGCCCGAACGTCCGGGTCGGCAACCACGAGGCAGACCGACGTGTTGGAGCGGGTCGCCGGATCGCGAGCGAGGAAATCGATCCAGTCCGTTCGTTCCACCCATTCGGAAAGCAGCGCAGCATTGGCGTCGGCACGTGCCATCAACGCTGCAAGGCCGCCAATCGAATCGGCCCAACCGAGCGCGTCCAGATAGTCCTCCACGCAAAGCAGCGACGGCGTGTTGATGCATTCGCCGGCAAAAATGCCTTCAACGAGCTTGCCGCCGCTGGTCATGCGGAACAGTTTTGGCAGCGGCCAGGCGGGCCGATGGGTCTCCAGCCTTGCGACCGCGCGCGGCGAGAGGATGAGCATTCCATGCTGCGCCTCGCCGCCGAGCACCTTCTGCCAGGAGAAAGTGACGACATCGAGCTTGTCGAAGGGGAGCGGCTGCGCGAAAGCGGCGCTGGTCGCGTCGCAAATCGTGAGTCCCGCCCTGTCGGCTGGAATCCAGTCGCCGTCGGGCACGCGCACGCCCGACGTCGTGCCGTTCCAGGTGAAGATCACGTCGCGGCCGAAATCGACCTGGGAAAGGTCGGGCAGTTCGCCATACGGCGCTTCCAGCACGCGAACGTCGGAAAGCTTGAGCTGTTTCACCACATCCGCCGCCCAGCCGAGGCCAAAACTCTCCCAGGCCAGCACGTCGACACCGCGGGCGCCGAGCAGCGACCAGAGCGCCATCTCCATGGCGCCGGTATCGGAGGCGGGAACGATCGCGATCCGGTGCTCGGCAGGAACCTCGAGCAGCCGGCGCGTCTCGTCGATCGCGCGTTTGAGGCGGGCCTTCGCCGGCTTGGAGCGATGGCCGCGTCCAACCAGCGCATTCCTGAGGATTTCGGGGGACCAGCCTGGCCGTTTGGCCGTCGGGCCGGTGGAAAAGCGTGGATTTGCCGGCCGCACGGCCGGCTTCTCGATATTCGCCATGGATCTCTACCCTTCCAGATAGGCGCCCCCCGTTGGGGAGGGGTGTCCCACTGGCCGGGCTACCGGAGGCTCAGGGCAGAGTCAATCGGCGCCGCGTCCACGCCGCTTCGCCCTCGCGAGGAATGGAAGGGGGCGCGACCCTTGCGAGCCGCGCCCCCCGAGCAGTTGGGTTTAACGATCACCAGAAGGTGTAGCGCACGCCGAGCTTCACATCGTGCGAGGTGATGTCCTCGAAGATCATCGGATTGTTGATCAGGTTGGTCCCGTCCGACGCGATCAGATCGCCAGATTCTGCATCGCCGAGATCGAGATAGCGATAGGCGAGCTCCACTGTGAACGCGTCAGTCACCGCAAAGCCGAGGCCGGCATGGAGGGCCCAGGCGAAGTTCCACTCATCATGGTCGCCGCCGTAGGCGATAGCGGGACCGCCGAAGATCGAGCCGATGCCGACGTCGGTGAACCCGCTGATCTCGATGTTCGCCACGCCGACGCCCGCGCCGACGAAGGGCGTGATGCCATGCCAGGTGCCGACGTCGAGGTAGCCGTTCGCCAACATCAGCCACTCGGACTTCTTGGCGTCGTAGTTGTTCGGGACGACTGGGAACGGATCCCCCGGGATCGTTGTGATGTCTAGGCCGCTGAAATCGGTCTTCGATCGATACTCACCCGTGAGATCGGCGCGGAACCAGTTGTTGACCCGGTAGCCTATACCGATGCCAAAGGTCGGTCCGCCGTCGAAATCCTTCGAGATATTGTCGACGGAGGCAACTCCGACCGCGTCGTAGAGCACGTTGTCGAGGCTATCGACGCGTTGGTTCGAGTAGCCGATATCGCCGCGCAGGTACCAGCCTTTGATAACCGTCGGCGGGATCGGGGGAGGTGGGATGAAATCTGCCGCCTTGGCCGTCGGCACTGCGGTCACGGCCCCCGCGCAGACGACAAGCGCGATTGTGCTCGTTCTGAACATTCCTCGTCCTCTCGCAATTGCGGCGCGCTGGTTGCGGTGCACCACCGCTGTCACGGGAAAACGTGGTAAACAAGAATGCTTAAGAAGGGCTTAATGGTGAATCAAAAGCAAAGATCAGAATTAACTGTAGCGTCACGGGGAAGTCAGAAGATCAGGCATTTCCAGGATTGAGCGGTTTAACGGCGCGCGAAATTGCAGCCGATCTCGTTAAGATTTCGGTAAGACTTGTGGCGGCGTGGCCTTTGTCGCCGGCAAGCGAATCACTCGCCCGCGGTCATGCCGCCTGGCCAAGCACCTCGACGATGTCGTCCACCACCGACTCGACAAGGGCCGCATTGTCGCCCTCGCCCATGACACGAATGACCGGCTCGGTGCCGGAGGCGCGAATGACGAGGCGGCCGCTGCCGTTGAGCTTGCCCTCCCCTTCGGCGATGACGCGCTTCACCTGTTCGTTCTCCAGCGGCTTGCCGCCCTTGTGTCGAAAATTCTTCATGACTTGGGGCACCGGATCGAAGCGATGGCAGACCTCGCTGGCCGGGCGGCCTTCGCGCTGGATGACTGCCAAAACCTGCAGGGCCGCGATCAGCCCGTCACCGGTGGTGGTGAAATCCGACAATATGATGTGACCTGACTGCTCGCCGCCGACATTGAAGCCACCCTCACGCATCGCCTCGCTCACGTAGCGGTCGCCGACCGGCGTGCGGGCGAGCGAAATACCGTTCTTGGCGAGGAAACGCTCCAACCCGAGGTTGGACATGACAGTGGCAACGATGCCGTTTCCGGCGAGCCGTCCCTCTTCCTTCCAATACGTGGCAACGACCGCCATAAGCTGGTCGCCGTCAATGACGCGGCCCTTTTCGTCGACGAGGACGACACGATCGGCGTCGCCGTCGAGCGCGATGCCAAGATGCGCGCCGTGCTCCTCAACCTTTTCGGCGAGCACCTTCGGTGAGGTCGAGCCGACATTGCGATTGATGTTGAAGCCGTCGGGACTGACGCCGAGCGAAAACACCTTGGCGCCGAGCTCCTGCAGCGCCATCGGCGCCGCCTTGTAGCCGGCGCCGTTGGCGCAATCGACGACCACCCGCAACCCCTCGAAGCTCAGCTGCCGGGGTAGCGTCCGTTTCGCCGCCTCGACATAGCGCTCGAGCGCGCCGTCGACGCGCTGGGCTCGCCCGAGCATGTCCGAAGGGGCGAGCCGGGATGCGAAGTCGGAATCGATCAACGCCTCGATCCGCGCTTCGGTCTCGTCCGACAGCTTGAAGCCGTCCGGGCCGAAGAGCTTGATGCCGTTGTCGTCGTAAGGGTTGTGGGAGGC
>CAYTTC010000155.1:0-6092 GCA_964440525.1 uncultured Propylenella sp.
CGATCGGCGGCTCACAACACATTAGCCCAAGCGAGCCGCGCGTCAACAATAACAGCGCCGGACGCAAGGCTTCGTTCCAGTGCTCCCCGACCCCAACAGCACCCCGGAGGCGCTGCGGCTACGGCACGAACCCGCTGCCGACTGCGCCCGCTACGACCGCCTGAGGAGGGCATTGTGATGGAGCGTTCCGAGATCCTGACCGCCATGGGCGATCTCAAGCTCTACGGCATGAAGGCGGCCTTCGACGAGATCATCACCACTGCCGTGAAGCGCCAGCACGAGCCGCAGCGCATCGTCGGTGACTTGCTGACCGCCGAGATCGCCGAGAAGCAGGCCCGTTCGATCAAGTACCAGATCACTATCGCCAAGTTGCCGCTGGCCCAAGAACATTGATGACTTCGTCTTCGACGACACGCCGATCAACGAAACCCTGGTGCGTGACCTCGCCGGCGGTAACTTCCTCACCCATCAGCGCAACGTCGTCCTCGTCGGCGGCACCGGCACTGGCAAGACCCACCTCGCCATCGCCATCGCCCGCGCCTGTATCCGTGACGGCGCCCGGGGCCGCTTCTTCAACGTCGTCGACCTCGTCAATAAGCCCAAGGCCGAAGGGCGCGCCGGCCGGCAGGGGCGCATGGCCGACGCCCTCTCGCGCAAGGACTTCATCATCCTCGATGAGCTCGGCTATCTGCCCTTCGCCCAATCCGGCGGTCAGCTCCTGTTCCACCTGATCAGCCGGCTCTATGAGCAGACTTCCGTCATCGCCACGACCAACCTCGCCTTCGGCGAGTGGCCCACCGTCTTCGGCGATGCCAAGATGACGACCGCGCTCCTCGATCGCCTGACCCATCACTGCGACATCGTCGAGACCGGCAACGACAGCTGGCGCTTCAAGAACCGCGCCTGAGCCCGGCCAAGGGCAACCCCCCCGCCTCCTAGACATTGCACCCATGTCAGAGGGGTTCCTTTTGCGCGCCGATCCGGGGTCCCGTTCCAACGCCGATTGACATCGGGACGCGCGCTCTTCAGTCCCCCGTAAGTGCTCGCACTCGTCCCGGATCGGATTATCGGGTACTCCTGCACCACAAAAGGATCTAGGACGAGGGCGGTGGGCCTTCCGAAAATCGCCGTGAAAGACAGGAATGACGAAAATGATCGGGATCGGAATGCTCGGCGCGGGCTTCATCGGACAGATGCACTCGCTCGCCTTCGGCTCGGTGCATCGTGCGCGCCAGCAGCCGCAGGTCGAGGCTCGGCTCGTCAGACTCGCCGACACCAATCTGCAGCTCGCGGAGGAGGTGCAGCAGCGCTACGGGTGGAAGACGATCTCAGCCGACTGGCGCCTCGCCGTCGCCGACTCCGAGATCCATTTGTTCATCAATTCAGGCCCGAACGCGGTGCATGCCGAGCCGAACATCGCCGCCGCTCGGCACGGCAAGCATGTCTTCTCGGAAAAGCCGCTGGGCCGCACGGCCGGCGAGGCATACGACATGTGGCTGGCGGCGGAGCACGCCGGCGTCAAGCACATGTGCGCCTTCATCCACCGGTTCATTCCGGCGCTGCAGCTCGCCCGCGCGATGGTCGCCGCGGGCGAGATCGGGCGCGTGCGTCATTTCCGCAGCGACTTCCTGATCGACATGCAGCATCCCGACGGCAGCCTCTCCTGGCGCTACAGCAAGGGCGCGGCCGGAGGCGGAGCAACCGGTGACCTCGGCTCCCATCACATCGACCAGGCGCGCTTCCTGGTTGGAGAGGTGCGCCGCGTTGTCGCGTTAGCCAAGACCTGGAGCAAGGACGCAAGGGGCCAAATCGAAGACGTGAACGATGACTGGTTCGTTGCCGGCGCCGAACTCGAAGGCGGCGTCACGGCGACCTTCGAGGCCTCGCGGGTCACCGAGGGCCATTCGCTGACCGGCCGCATCGAGGTGGACGGCACGCTCGGCACGCTCCGCTGGGATATGGAACGGGTGAGCGAGCTCCACTTCACCGAGCCGCGAAAGGGAACCCGCCTTATCAAGGCGGTAGCGCCCGATCATCCCTACAGCGATTTCTGGCTGCCAGTCGGCATCCAAGGCGCCTTTGCGGTCGGCTGGCGCGACTGCTTCTACCACCAGGCCCATCACATGCTCGCTGCGATCGCCGAGGACAGGCCGATCGGGCCGCTCGGCGCAACCTTCGAGGACGGCTACCGGGTCGCAGAGATCGTCGACGCGATTCAGCGCTCGGCCGAGGCAGGGCGGGCCGAGGATGTGGTTTTCCGCCCGGCGCCGGCGACCAGCTCGTAAGCTGAAAAGGGTCACCCAGGTATCAGGCGCGACGAGCGCTCAGCACATCATGTCCACCGGCAGTCGACCCAGCGATGGCCCTCTTCGTTCGACCGGGCGGCCGCTTCCATCAATTCCATACCGAGCGCACCGTCCTCGACGGTCGGCAGCAGCGAAATATGCGACTGATAAGGCCGTGACAGATTGCGGGCCATGATCGCCTGAGCGAATTCCTTGTAAAGGTTGGCGAAGGCCATGAGATAGCCCTCCGGGTGGCCTTCGCGCACGCGTGTCGCGACCATGGCTTCTGCCGAAAGCCCGTCGTAGCCGCGCGCAAGGCGGATAGCAGGCGCCCCCATCGGCTTGTGCCACAGGACCTCGCCTTCCTCCTGCCACCAGATCAGGCTTCCCGTCTCGCCGAAGACCTTGACCGTCAGCCCATGATCATTGCCGGCTGCGACATAGCTGTACCAAAGGCGGCCTTGCGCGCCTTCGTTGAAGCGCAGTGTGAGATAGGCGTTATCATACACCTCGCGCCGCGGCGCGTAGGTCGACATCACCGCCGAAACCTGTTCGGCTGCGAGGCCGGTGATGTAGCAGGCCATGTGGTAGGCATGCGATCCAGCCTCGCCGAGAATCGTGGCCTTCCCCTCCTGGTCGACGCGGAAGCGCCAATGGCGCTGCGCCGGATCGTCCAGCTCCAGCGCCACGCCCGGAGTGCCGATGCTGAACTCCGCATCGATCAGGCGCACCTTGCCGATGGCGCCGTCGCGAACCATGGCGCGCGCCTGGCGCACCATCGGGTAGCCCGTATAACAATGGGTGAGGCAGAACAGGCGGCCGCTGCGCCGCACCAGCTCGACCAGCGCCCGGGCCTCGGCCGCATCGTGCGTCATCGGCTTTTCGCAGATCACGTCGATACCGTGCTCAAGAAAGGCCCTGGCGACCGGATAGTGCAGCCGAGGGGGTGTGGCGATGACCACGGCGTCGATACGGTCGGGCCGCGAGGCTTCCTTCTCGGCCATTTCGCGATAATCGGTGTAGATGCGGTCGGCGGAGACGAGTTCTCGCCGAGCCGACGCCGTGGCGATTTCAGGATCGATCGACATGGCGCCGGCAACCAGTTCGCAGAGGCCGTCGGCGCGCATCGCGATCAAATGTGTCCGCCCAATAACCGAGTCGGCTCCCCCTCCGACCATGCCCAGGCGGACCCGTCGTCCGAATGCTTCCAAGAGAGAGACGTCGATCATTCTTCAGCACTTTCGAGCTCGTCGCGAGAGACGGGGTCGACATTTTCCCGATTCGCACTGCGCCGCCACTGGGATCGCAGGCGTCTGCGCAGTACCTTAGCTTCCTGAATAAGCTGCAGCCAATAATCCGGGGTGGCCAAGCACAGTCAAGGAGGGAGCCATAGAGATGAGCCAAGACGGACAAGAGCGCTGGTTGCGATTGCCGGCCGGCAACCCCCGCCTCAGGTTCCGAGTGCAAAGTTCCCAACGCTGGCGCTTTCGCCAGTTCGGCTTCATCGGCGACAACGAACAGGAAACGCTGCACCAGCGGATTTTCCGCGGCGCTCCCCCTGGCTCATCGCATTGAATTTCGAGTGATAGCCGCGTCGATGGGCCTGCTTCTGGCGCCGCCTGGCCCTTTGCCACGCGGCAGCTCCTGACCCAATGTATGGACCGGCCGTGCGTCGCAAGTGACGATTCGAGGAATGGCTGGATGGTGTTGCGCTAATGTATCCGGCCTCTGGGTGGAGCTGTTGCTCCGGGCCATGATGGATATCCACGTTGGCATGCGCAAGCCACTTGGGCCCCTACCGGGTCTGATCGACAGCGACGGCGGGCAGGCGATCGTTGGCGCCTTTGTGTATGTGAACGTGCTCGACTCTGATCAGTTGTGCGCCGCCGACCAATGCCGTTGCCCGTTTGCTGAAGCTTACGCCATACAGGTCGAAGCACTTCGTCCCCTGCTCATGTCCGCTGTCGTTAGCATTGTCACCGAAGCTGGCGTCGCGATTAAGGAAGGGGGAGCAATGTCGTTCCCCGCAGCGTCATCGCGATGAGCGGCATTCGAACGGGTCAGCGCCTGGTTGCTGCGGCTCGCGCAGGGCGCGGAGAGAGGCTATCGTTTAAGCTGAGCGCAGCGAGGTCGGCCCGTTTCCGGTTCGGCCTGACCTCCTGGATGACGCGCTTAGCCTCGTCCATCGAGATGCGGTGCTTCTGAGCGAAATAGGCGACCTCGTATTGCTCGCGGCCCGCCACTAGTGAGCGATCGGGCTCGCCGCTTCGTCTTGCCGTCAGGCATCCTGCGCTCTTCGTTGTCGAGCCGAGCCCCTGTCCACGACGTGAACGCGCGAGCGACCGAAATAGGACCTTGACCGCCCGACCTACCTGCGCGCTATCGCGGGCGGGAGGCGATAACGTTCGGTCTCACCCGTCGTTAGCGGCGTTCAGTCTTTCGTGCTGAAATCCGCTTTCCGGCTCCAGGCTGGATTGCTGCGACGGATCTACTGGTATGGCGTCGGCCTGCAATTGCCCATCGCGTACCAGGAGCCCGATGGCTTCCGGGCGAGAGATCCCGCCCTGACGAGCGCGGAAAGCATCGAGAGGGTCAAGGAAGATCGGGAAGCAGACGGAGGCTTACCATCTGGCCTCTGCCGATCGGCGCAGGCCCCCGCGGTTTGTGCGTTATCAGAGTTACTTGGTTGTCCAATGGCGCCGCAGCGTTCCGTCGTTGGCAAGGCATTTGTGTCTCCCCGCTTTTGACGAGTCAGGTCATTAACGCCGGAGTAGCGAAAAACGGTCCAATTTCCTTCCATCGGACGGCATTCGGCTCGCGAGGCGGGAGGAGGCGCGTTTGATCGAGCGGTTCGGCTCGATGAATCTGGAATACCGGCGGCGTGCCGATGTTCGTCCCGCGCCGGAACGATCTTCGCCTGTTCCCCGTGGACCAAACTAGGCGGTTGCCGCGGGGCATGCGTGCTGGTTTTGGCTGCTGCCCTTGCTTCAAGTGCTATTCGCCTAAATCGGCGCTACGCCTCGCCCATGAAATCGTCCTTGCCGATCTCCAACCCGCTGTTGCGAAGTATGTCGTAAGCAGTGGTGACGTGAAAATAGAAGTTCGGCATAGAGAAATGCAGGAGATAATCGCCGCCCTTGAGCGTCATCTTGCGATCGCCGACGGGATAAGTGATTTCGCGATCCTGCATCCCCTCCATCTTCTTGGCATCCACGCCCTTCAGGAACTCAAGGGTCTTGGCGATCAGCGCCTTGAGGTCGTCGAATGAATTCGCCTTGTCCTCGACGCTCGTCGGCTCCGCCCCGGAAAGGCGCGCCGCTGCGCGCAGGGCGTGGCTGCAGGCAATCTGGACCTGACGCGCCAGTGGCAGCATGTCCGGGTAGAGGCGGGCTTGGATGAGCACGGCAGGGTCGATCTTGCGCTGCGAAGCGTAGGCGGCGGCCTTGTCGAGGATTGCCGATAGGGCTTCGAGCCGTCGGATGTAGACGGGAACGGAAGCTTGATAGATCGAGAACGTCATTGGGCTTCTTTCCTGAACGGGATCTCTTGCGCTTGAAGGGCCGACGAATGCCGACTGCGGGTATTCATACACTCGGTAAGCCTTCGCGCGCATTGATTAAGTTCAACCTTTCGGACATTCTGGCTCGTCATGATGTGTGCGGATCACGAAAGACAGAGGCTAGGCCGGAGTTCCGCCGAGCTGCTCCCGCGCCTCGATAATCGCCATGTCGAGCAAGTAAGCGAGCAGCGCTTCTAGCAGGCTGTTGAAGAAGTGGTCGCGGCGTGGCCGTGTTGATGATTCACTCG
>CAYTTC010000156.1:0-6088 GCA_964440525.1 uncultured Propylenella sp.
TGCGGGGGCGAGGTCACCGTTGCCGCCCGGCGAAGCCAGAACGGCGCCGTTCGCCCGCTTGCCCTGCACGGCGCTGATCAGGTGGTCCGATTCGAAAGGCTTTCGCAGCGGGGCGAGCATATGCAGGCCATGCCGCTCGCCCAGCGCGCGGACATCGTTGAGAAGAGCCGGCTCCTTTCCGCTGATCAACTGCACCGCGCCTTTGAATCGGTGCTCTCCGAGCAGCCTAATTCCATCGACGGCATCCCAGCGGCCGAGGCCGATATCCAGGAAGACGATCGCAGGATGCGTTGATGCCAGTGCGCTGCTGAGCGCGTGGGCGCTGGACACTCCGGCGCTCTTCACCCCGATCTGGGACAGCACGCGTGCGATCAGATCGAAAATGTCGGGGTCGTCCTCGACGACGATGCAGTCATGCCGTCCGTATGCCGCGATTGGCGCAAACGGAAGGGCTCCTAGTTCGAACGCCTTTGCAGGGTCACCCTGATAAGGTCCGGGCCGTTCGCGCTCATCCGAAAGCTCCGCACTTGCTCAATTTCACACCGGCTTGCAGGCGATACGTTTTATTGCGAAATGCGTTGCGGATCGGCGAAAACGCCCGCCGCGCCGGGCCCGGCTGGCGGCTCGAGCTGGTCGCCGGCTGTGCCAAATATGCGCGCCAGCAGTGTGTCGATCGCACTTTGGATCTCCGCGTCCGGCCCTTCGGCTATCAGGACCTCCTCGAGCGCCGCCGCGTCGGCGCTGATCAGGCGGTAGCCGAAGATCCCTCCTGAGCCGGCGAGCCGGTGCGCGATCTGCCGCACGTGGACAAGCTCGTCCGCGCGATCGCGGCCGGAAGCCAGCGCCGTCACGCAGCCTGCAAGCTCAGTCGCGTATTCCCTGGCGCGGCCGAGAAACTCTTCCTGCATGATGTCCAGGCGCTGCGGCCTCGGCTTTAGAAACTTGCGGACTGTCTCCGCCAGCGTGCCCGGATCGAACGGCTTTGCAAGCACGCCCGCGGCGCCGAGCGACTTGAAGTGGTCGAGCTCGCGCGTCTGCACCCGCGCCGTCATGAAGACGACGGGAACCGCCGCGGTGCCGGGGACCTGGTGCAGCATCGCGAGCGTCGTGGGACCGTCCATGTTGGGCATCATGACGTCGAGGAGAACAAGGTCAGGAGCCCACTCGCCAACCGCCGCCAGCGCTTCCGCGCCTGAGGCGCAGCTGCGCACTGTCAATTCGGGGTCGAGCTCAAGCGCTATGCGAACGACCTCGCGTATGTCGGGCTCGTCGTCGACATGCATGATCCGTGCTGCGGTCATTCTGCGTCCCTCCTCGGATGCCGTTGGGCGCCTGCCACAGCAGGCACATTTCCGGCTCGAGTCCCTCGTCTCACAACGAGGGGTCGTCTATCAGCATCGCCAAGTTGACTCGTCAAAGGTTCCTTCTGTTGCCTATTCTACTGCTCCATTCATAAACAATTGGTCCCATCCTCAAACAGAGTTACAACTGCACAAAGGAACCCCCCTAGGTATAACTACGTATACTGCATTCTCTAATACTCAATTTCGCACACCACGATTCTCTATGCTTAATACTCCGCGACGATCACGAACGCGGAATCTGCACCTGAAAGCACCTGGCTCCCACGCAGCTGGCGGGCCGCCGATCCGTGAGGGTAGGGAAGACTGGTGGATGAGGCAGACGCGACTTGAAAACGTAGCCACGCCAATCGCCTGCGTCTCAGGAATAGGCGCGTCCATGGTTCAACACGATGCGGACGAGGTCCGCAGCATTCTTGGCGTTGAGCTTCGCCAGAATGTGCGCCCGATGGACCTCGACAGTCCGGCGGCTGATCCCGAGCTCGTCCGCAGTCTCCTGGTTGGAGGCGCCCGAAGCGACAAGCCCGAGCACTGAGTGCTCGCGAGGGGTGAGGAGCTCACGGCCCGGGAAAGACCGCGGCTCTGCGTCGAGGCCGTTGCCGTTGCCGTTGCCGTTGTGGTGACCGTTTGAACGCGAACTGATCGCTTTGTGGACGCGGGCAACCACGGCTTCGGCGTCGGAACGCTTCTCGAGGAAATCGTAAGCCCCGCGCTTGATCGCCTCGACCGCCGTTGGAATGTCGCTGCGGGCGGAAGCGACGAAGATCGGCGCGCCATAGTGGGGGGCGTCGATTTCGTTGAGGATGTCGAGCCCCGAGCTACCTGGCATGAAGACGTCAAGAATAACGCCGGCCGGGGTCCGTGTCCGCGCGGCGGCGACGAACGACGTACCGTCCGCAAAGCTCGTCACCTCATAGCCCACCTGGGTGAATAGCAGCGATAGTGCGTCCCGCACCGCCGGGTCGTCGTCAACAATAAAGATTTCACCGCAAGTCATGGCCGCCATGGGCAACTCATTCGAAGATGTCGAAAATGAGTCGCTTTCCGAATTGGCAGTGTCGCATGCCGTCAAGGGCTGTGCTGTTCAATTTTGCACAATCGATGCAAACAAATACCGCAGTTTCGCCGCATCGAGGCCAACTCGTGGGATGTCGGATTCTTCTGCAATTGCAATTGTCTGGCCGCGGCCAAGGCGATTGGGGCTTCCGCGCTATATTAGGCTAAGTCCCAGTGCGCGGCTCATCATGCAGGACAACGTTCAACAAAGAACTGTGGACCTCGATGTGGCCGTTGTAGTCAATGAGCCCCAATTTTCGGAACTTGTTCATGAAGAAATTGACACGTGATCGCGTCGTGCCGATCATCTCCGCCAGTGTCTCCTGGCTGATTTTTGCCAACACCGGCTGCGCTCCATTTTCTTTCCCATAGTTCGCCAGAAGCAGAAGCGTCCGCGCCAAGCGCCGCTCACTCGAATTGAAAAGGTGATCGACCAGATCCTCCTGCGCCCGGATGTTCTTAGTTAGGAGGTGCGAAATAAATGCGCCAGAAAACGATGGGTCGCTGTGCAAAACGCGGATGATTTCGGTCTTTGCTATGTGAGAGATTAGGCAGTCTGTCATCGCCGAGGCCGTCGCTATGCGTTTGGTCAACCCGGCCAAGCAGTTCTCGCCAAGAAAGTCGTCGGTGCCCAAGACCGCGACCACGGCTTCCTTCCCGTTTTCGGAAAGGACAGTGATCTTGACCTTGCCAGTCTGTATATAGAAAACGGAAGTTGCCGGATCGCCCTGTGCAAATATCAGCTGATCCTTCAGGTAGGAAACAGTTGTGCCCCCCTTGATCTTAGCGAAAAACGAGGTGACATCGAAGGGAGGAGCGTCGTCGCGTGCCATGGCTCTCTCGGTGGTCCGTCAGCGTACAATATAGTACAATTTAGCGGAATACACGTATCACGAAATTGTCACAGTTGACGGTGGCCCGCCGAGTCAGGCGGGTGATCGCGAGAGCAGGCGCCCGATTGCCAGCACCGAGCTTTCGAGCGACGGGTCTCGAGCTCACTGCAAAGCGAAGAATTTCACCGATTCCCCGGCACTTCAGGGGCTCACCGCACGCCTGCGGAGAAGAGGCATGAGCAGATCAACTGCAGATTGACCTCACTTCGAGCTAGGGCCGTTTAAGACCTCGATGAAGCGCCTCGGGGCGCCAGCGCTGCGGCCTGAGTCGGGTTGACCCCCCAAGCTCTCCCGGCCATCGCAAATTGCGCACCGTCAGGCATAGCCGCACTGCCTGCTCCGGCTACAACGTCTCCTCGATTTCCGTTTCACTCCCTCGCCATCCGGCTCCGCACGAACTTGCCGCATGATCAACAACAGTATCAGCGCGCGTCTTTTTCAGGACCGTTAGTCTTGATTTGCGGCTGGTCGTGCAGAACGACATTCAATAATGAACTGTGAACTTCTATGCCACCGTTATAGTCAATGAAGCCCAGTTTTCGAAATTTGTTCATAAAGAAACTCACGCGGGACCGTGTCGTTCCGATCATCTCTGCAAGTGTCTCCTGGCTGATTTTTGCAATCATCGGCTCCGGTCTCCCTTCCTTCCCGAAGTTCGCCAACAGCAGCAGCAACCGGGCAAGCCGTTTTTCACTCGAATTGAACAGCTGATCCACAAGGTCCGCTTCCACGCGGATGGCCCGGGCCAGAAGGTGGGCGATGAACATCTCGGAGAACGCTGGTTCCTGATGGATCACGCGGACAATAGCCGCTCTGTCCAGTCGCACGATGACGGATTCCATTAGTGTCGCGACCGTCGCCAGGCGCACCGTCTGCCCGGCAAGACATGCCTCACCGAAGAAATCGTTCACTCCAAGAATTGCGGCGACCGCCTCCTTGCCTTGCTCCGAAACGACGGTGACCTTCACCTTGCCTTTCTGGATGTAGAAGACCGCATCCGCGGGGTCTCCCTGTGCAAAGATGATCTGGGCCTTGCCGTACCTGCCAATGCTCCGCCCATCGCCGACCTTGTTGAGAAAGGATTTCGGACTGAATGGCGGTTGGCGTTTGATCGCCATGGCACGACCTTCCGCGCGCGGCCTCTGAAAGGCGTCCGTTCACTTTATCACAAGATTCTTCGCTGTCAAAAAAAAGCGCGTAAAATGCGCGTATGAAGCAATTTTGACAGGCCGCCCGCCAAGAATTGCCACCTGAAATATGAGACCAAGGAAGCTGGCCGGCGACAAGTGTTCAATTTTGATCAGACGCCATTTGTGGCGCCATCTAGTCCAAACAAGTCCGGGCGCCTTCAGTGTCCTCCCAACCCCAACGTCCGGTCCGGGACCCCGGCTGATAAGAATTGGCCGGGGTCTCTCTCTATTGTACTTGAATAGGTATTGTACTTGAATAGGTATTTTTACTCACGAAGTGAATTCTAAACTGTAGTGGAACTTGAGGCAATAGATGTTTGCATGAAGCGTGACACGATCGCGACCGACATCGGGGTCCCGAGGACGGTAGCGGACATGCCGGTAGGGCAAAGGCCGCGCTGAAGAGGTGAAGCATGGCGTCGACGGGAGCCGACAGCGCAACGCTTTGTTGGCAGTTAGCCGCCAGCATTCCTCACGCGCTATGGATCGGTGACGAATTCAGCAACGCCATCTCATATGTGAACCCGGCGTGGGAGAGATTGACCGGCAGGCAGGTGGCTGTCGGCGATGGATTGGGACGCATATACGAGTCCGTCCACCCCGATGATCTCGAGCGCGTCCTCGCGGCTATCAGGCTGGTGCCGAATGAAAGCGCCGACCTCGAGTATCGGATCTTGCGGCCGGACGCCGCTGTGCGCTGGGTGCACGCGCGCACGTTTTCCATCGATGTCTCCAAGGGGCGGGCGCCGCGGATCGCCGGCATCATCGAGGACATCACCAAGCGCGTGGAGGAATCGCTGCGCGTCGAGCGCCTCAAGCACGAGTTTGTCTCGACAGTGAGCCATGAGCTGCGCACGCCGATGACGTCCGTCGCCGCCTCGCTCGGGCTTCTCCTCGAAGGGGCGGCGGGAACCCTGCCGGAATCGGCGACGCACCTGCTTTCCATCGCGCGCTCGAACAGCCAACGGCTCATCCGGCTCATCAACGACATCCTCGACATCGAGACGCTCGAATCCGAAAACGCGGTCTTCAATCTGAAGACCATCGAAGTTCTCTCGCTGGTCGAGCAGACCGTCGATGCCAATCGCGGCTTTGCCGAGAGCCATGGGGCGCGGATTCGCATCGCCGACCCGGCATTCATCGGCGCGATCAGGGCAGATCCCGACCGGCTCGCTCAGGTTCTCACGAATCTTCTCTCCAACGCGATCAAGTTCACTCCGGCCGGCGGAGAAGTTTCAGTGCATATGGAAGAGCGCGGCGACCTCGTGCATATCGCGGTGCGCGACCATGGCACCGGGGTGCCGGTCGAATTCAGGTCGCGAATCTTCGAAAAATTCGCGCAGGCCGACGTTTCCGATGCGCGGCCGCCGAACGGAACCGGCCTCGGCCTCAGCATCGTCAAGCAGATCGTGACGCGCCTCGGCGGGCATGTCGGCTTCCATGACGCGCCCGGTGGCGGGGCGATCTTCTATGTCGATTTTCCTGTTTGGATCAACCCACCGGGCGCTGCCGACGGTCCTGCCGCCGCCGGCGAGGCGGAGAATGCCTTGCTTCGGCGCGCCGTGTCGGATCTGACCGTGGAAAAGCT
>CAYTTC010000157.1:0-4893 GCA_964440525.1 uncultured Propylenella sp.
GACACAGTGGCGCAGGGTTTTGGCTCACTCGGCCTGATGACCTCGGTGCTGATGACGCCGGACGGAAAGACGGTCGAGGCGGAGGCGGCGCACGGCACGGTGACGCGCCATTACCGCCTGCATCAGGAGGGGAAGGAAACCTCGACCAACTCAGCCGCCTCGATCTTCGCCTGGACGCGCGGCCTCGCCCATCGCGGCAAGCTCGATCAGAACGACGATCTCATCCGCTTCTCAGAAACGTTGGAGAAAATCACCGTCGACACCATCGAGTCCGGCGCGATGACCAAGGATCTGGCGCTCCTGGTCGGCCCCGACCAGCCCTGGCTGTCCACGACCGGCTTCCTCGACAAGGTCGATTCCAACCTGAAAAAGGCAATGGCTTAAACGACATAGGGGCGCGGTCACACCGCCGCCGTTATTTGCCGATACTTGAGGCACTCGGCTCTTGGTGGGGATTTCGATGATTCGTATCCTGCTCGGTTCGGCGCTCCCAATTTTTGGGCTTGGCGTGGCGGCCGCCGTCCTTGGGCCGGACCTCGTGACTGGCCCGCGGGGAGAACCCCTGATCATGGCTGCGCCGGGTGAGGCGCGCCTCCAGGCCGCGAGCTTCGACGACGACGCCTGCGCAACTAAGGTGCCCTTCGCCGATTCGTCCAATGCTGCTGCCGCCGGAACGCGCATCATTGCCTTCGCCCTTCGCTCGGGCGCAGACGATGTTGCGGTTGCGGTCGAAGATTTCCCGAACGGCGCCGCGACGGCGCGCGAGACTGTGGTGCTCATCTTCGATGAGACGGGGCGGCTCATCGCTGCCGGAAACCCAGCCTCCCTTGACATGCGGCAAGCTGCCGCTCCAAGCACCGATTGCGTCGAGACGCCCGAGCCGAGCGCGCCTCCGGTCTGACCCGCGTCCGACCTGAGCGACGGACCAACTCTTCAATTCAGGCGGCGAGCTCTTCGATCCGTCCGGTAATCGCCGCGAGCGCCGCCTCGGCGGCGCCCGCATCCGGACCCCCGGCCTGCGCCAGATCCGGACGCCCGCCGCCCCCCGTCCCACCGAGCGCAACTGAGCCGACACGGGCGAGATCGACGGCGCTGATCCTGTCGGTCAGATCGTCGGTGACGCCAACCACCAGCCCCGCCTTTCCGTCGCTGACGCCGACGATGGCCACGACGCCGGAACCGACCTGCTTCTTCCCCTGGTCGACCATGCCGCGAAGATCCTTTGGTGCGACCCCCTCGACCGCGCGCGCCAAAACGTTGATCGAGCCGATCCGCCGCACCGCCGGCTCGCCAGCGCTGCCGCCACCCATGGCAAGCTTCTTTCGCGCCTCGGCAAGCTCACGCTCAAGGCGCCGACGCTCCTCGATCAGGGAATCGAGCCGCGCCACGGCCTCCTCGGGCCTGACCTTGAGTTTTCCGGCGATCTCGCGCACGCGCTTGTCCTGCTCGGCAAGATGTTTTCGCGCGGCGGCTCCGGTCAGCGCCTCGACGCGGCGGACGCCCGCCGCCACGGCCGACTCGCCGACCAGCGTAATCAGCCCGATCTCGCCGGTCCGCCCGACATGCGTGCCGCCGCAGAGCTCGACAGAATAGGTTTTTCCGGTCTGCTCGCCCTCTGGCGCCTTGCCCCCCGATACTGCTTTGCCCATCGAGACGACGCGCACCTCGTCGCCGTATTTCTCGCCGAAGAGCGCCATGGCGCCGGAGGCGATCGCGCCGTCGCGATCCATGAGGCGCGTTTCGACCGGCGCATCCTGCAGCACGACGGCGTTGGCGCTATCCTCAGCCGCCTCGATCTCGGTGTCCGACATCGGTTTCGGATGCGAAAAATCGAAGCGCAGCCGGTCCGGCGCGACGAGCGAGCCCTTTTGCGCCACATGCGTTCCAAGCGTCTCACGCAGCGCCGCATGCAGAAGATGCGTCGCCGAATGATTTGAGCGGATCGCGCTCCGTCGCGCGCCGTCGATCCTGAGCCGCACCGCCTGGCCCGGAACGAATCCGCCGATCTCAACTTTTCCGAAATGCACGAAAAGGCCGTCGGCCTTCTTCTGCGTGTCGGTGACGCGGAAGAGCGCGCCGTTTTCCGATTCGATCGTGCCGGTATCGCCGACCTGCCCGCCGGACTCGCCGTGGAAGGGCGTCTGGTTGACGACGATGGCGCCCTCCTCGCCCTCCCCGAGCTGATCGGCCTCGGCGCCGTCCTTGACGAGCGCCAGCACCGCCGCCTCGGCGCTGTCGGTGTCGTAACCCAAAAACTCCGTCGGACCGTGCCGGTCGCGGAGCCTTAGCCACACGCTTTCTGTGGCCGCATCGCCCGACCCGACCCAGCTCGCGCGCGCCTCCGCACGCTGGCGCTCCATGGCGTCGGTGAAGCCGGCGAGATCGACACCGATGCCGCGCGCCTTCAGCGCGTCCTGCGTCAGGTCGAGCGGAAAACCGTAGGTGTCGTAAAGCTTGAAGGCGGTCCCGCCGTCGAGGATGGCGCCCTTCGTGAGCGCGCCGGTCGCCTCCTCCAGGAGCGAGAGGCCGCGCGCAAGAGTCTTCAGAAAACGCCCCTCCTCGAGCCGCAAGGTCTCCGAGATCAGGCCTTCCGCGCGGCCGAGCTCCGGATAGGCTTGGCCCATCTCGTGGACGAGCGTCGGCACCAGTCGAAAAATCGCCGGCTCGCCGGCGCCGAGGAGATGCGCGTGGCGCATGGCGCGCCGCATGATGCGGCGAAGCACGTAGCCGCGCCCCTCGTTCGATGGAAGCACGCCGTCGGCGATGAGAAAACTTGTGGCGCGGAGATGATCGGCGATGACCCGCGGGCTCGCCTTGTTCACCGCGCTCGACGGTTTTCCGACATGCTCGTGGATCGCGGCGATCAGCGTGCGAAAAAGGTCGATGTCGTAATTGTCGTGCACGCCCTGCATCACCGCGGCGGTGCGCTCGAGCCCCATGCCCGTGTCGACCGCCGGCTTCGGCAGATCGATGCGCTCCTCCTTCGAGATCTGCTCGAACTGCATAAAGACGAGGTTCCAGATCTCGATGAAGCGGTCGCCGTCGGCATCGGGAGAGCCGGGCGGGCCGCCCGGAATATCTTCGCCGTGATCGTAGAAAATCTCCGAGCATGGGCCGCACGGGCCGGTGTCCCCCATCGCCCAGAAATTGTCGGAGCCGGCGATGCGAACAATCTTCGATTCCGGCAAACCGGCGATCTTCTTCCACAGGTCGAACGCCTGGTCGTCGTCGATATAGACGGTGACCATCAGGCGATCTTTCGAAAGCGAAAACTCCTTGGTGACGAGGTTCCAGGCAAGCTCGATCGCGCGCTCCTTGAAATAGTCGCCGAAGGAAAAATTCCCGAGCATCTCGAAAAAAGTGTGGTGGCGGGCGGTGTAGCCGACGTTGTCGAGGTCGTTGTGCTTGCCGCCGGCGCGCACGCATTTCTGCGCAGTGACGGCGCGCGGAAAAGGCGGCCGCGCCTTACCGGTAAAATAGTCTTTGAACTGCACCATGCCGGCATTGGTGAACATCAACGTCGGGTCGTTCCGCGGCACGAGCGGGCCCGACGGCACGCGCTCGTGCCCCTCGCGCGCGAAGTAATCGAGGAACGCCGTTCGGATTTCGTTGACGCTTGCCATCGTTACGCTTTGCCGAGGCCGCGGAGCGGCCGATTGCGCGGCATTTAGACTGGGCTCTCGCCGAGTGTCCAGCAAACGAGCCGAAGGAGGACGGAAGGCGCGCTTCTCCGCTTCGCGGCCCGGCGGCCCGAAGATCTCAACGAACAGCGGCGAGACGAAGTGTAATCGAGGTTTTGGCGAGGGGGATAAGTCCGTTCACCAGAGCGGATGCAACCCCCTCCCCGCAAGGGGAAGGGGCGTCTGTATGTCGATCAGCAGCGAACGGGAATCGCGTTCTGGGCCGGGCTCTCCCACCCCCGATCGAGATCCCGCGTGATCCAGCGGTAGCCGTTGATGCACACGTGCGAACTCACGAAATCGCTCGGTGTGGAGGTGGGGTATGAGGAAAAGTGCCGAGAACCGTAGTAGGCCCGAGCTTGGGATTGCGGTGCGCTATATGCCTGGTCAGGGAATAGCTGCTCGAAGCTGTTGGCGTAGGACGCTGGTGACACCAGCAGTGCGCCTGCCAGCACAGCAAATGCGAATCCGGCAGTGCGCGAAAGACGGGATGTAAGCATTTCAAATCTCCATTCGGCCCGCCCCCGCGCGAGAAATAGGACCTGTGCGGCAGCCTTCAATCCAAATCGTGTTTCGGGAACAGAATCGTGTTTCGGGAGCGTTTCAGTGCCGTAACAAAAACGGGAGCGCAAACTCCGCAGCCGCGACGCGAACCTTCATCGAACCGGCGCGTTCGCGCTCGGCATAACAATCAGCAGCGGACCGGATACGCATTTTGTGCTGCGGAGGCGTCCGGATCGGTGTCGCGCGTGATCCAACGGTAGCCGTTGATACAGACGTGCGAACTGCTGAAGTCCTCGTCCCATCCCTCGCCGGAAATCCACACCTCGACCGGAGACCGGAAGGTCCGGCGTTCCTCGGGGAAGACCTGCCGCTCGTAGCGGGACTGGGCCAACGAGCTGACGGGAGTCAAAAGCATCAGACATGCAATGGCGACCAATGCCGCCTTCGAGAAGAAGGGAAGACTTAGTCCGGGCATCTGACTCTCCATCCTGGTCGACAGCGCGGTTGGCGGACAGCCAAGACGTCCGCCTCCAAACAAGATAGGAGCGGGATCAGGGCGTTCCAATACCGGTTTCCAAGACTGTCATTCTCCGGCGAGCGAAGCGAGACCGGAGAACCGGCCTCCGTTCACATCAATGTCGGAAACAAGTCCTCCCAGTTTGGATTCTGCTTCTCGACGAGAGCGACCTTCCAAGCCCTGTTCCAATGC
>CAYTTC010000157.1:4993-6073 GCA_964440525.1 uncultured Propylenella sp.
GGATCGCCCTGCAGGGCGTTCGCCACGGTGCTCGCATTCTGGCGGATCGCCGCCTCGATCACCGCCGCCACGTCGGGATTGTCCTTCAAAAACAGCTTGGCGTTTTCGCGGCCCTGGCCGAGCCGCTGGCTGTCATAGGAGAACCAGGCGCCGGATTTTTCCACGATGCCGGCCTTCACGCCAAGGTCGATGAGCTCGCCGGTCTTCGATATGCCCACGCCGTACATGATGTCGAACTCGACCTGCCTGAAGGGCGGCGCCAGCTTGTTCTTGACCACCTTCACGCGCGTCTGGTTGCCGACCACCTCGTCGCGCTCCTTGATCTGGCCAATGCGGCGAATGTCGAGGCGGACCGAGGCATAAAACTTCAGCGCATTGCCGCCGCTCGTCGTCTCCGGGCTGCCGAACATGACGCCGATCTTCATGCGGATCTGATTGATGAAGATCACCATCGTATTCGACTTCGAAATCGAGGAAGTGAGTTTTCTGAGCGCCTGGCTCATCAGCCGCGCCTGGCTACCGGGCAGCTGGTCGCCCATCTCTCCCTCGAGCTCGGCGCGCGGGGTGAGCGCGGCAACCGAATCGACAACGAGCACGTCGATCGCGCCGGAGCGCACCAGCGTGTCGGCGATCTCCATCGCCTGCTCGCCGGCGTCCGGCTGCGAGATGAGGAGATCGTCGAGATTGACGCCGAGTTTTCGCGCGTAGATCGGGTCGAGCGCGTGCTCCGCGTCGATGAAGGCGCAGATGCCGCCGCGCTTCTGGGCTTCGGCGATGGTGTGGAGCGCGAGCGTCGTCTTGCCGGAGGATTCAGGCCCGTAGATCTCGACCACGCGGCCGCGCGGCAGGCCGCCAACGCCGAGCGCCATGTCGAGGCCGATCGAGCCGGTGGAGATGGTGGCGATCTCCACCACCTTGCCGTCCTGCCCGAGCCGCATGATGGAGCCTTTGCCGAACGCCCGCTCGATCTGACTGAGCGCGGCGTCAAGCGCCTTCGACCTGTCCATCGTGTCCCTGCTGTTATCGACGACTCGGAGCGGCGCTACCATTGCATCCCCCATTGACCTGCGAAAGGCGGCG
>CAYTTC010000158.1:0-6064 GCA_964440525.1 uncultured Propylenella sp.
AAGCCCCCATGCGAGGCACGCCCCGGCGATGAAAACTGCGCCAAGGCTCAACCCGCTGGTTCCGTCCCATGTCAGAAGAACAGCTCCGGTGAGGATCGCGAGAGCGCCCAGCAACAGGCGCCGGTCAACGTTCTCCCGGAATATCACCCAAGCGATTGCAAGCGTGGCAAGTCCTTCAAGGTTGAGGAGGAGGGACGCGGCTGAGGCGCTGGTGAGTCGGAGCCCGATTAGCAGCAGGACAGGTGCGATTGCTCCGCCAAGGGCGATCACGATGGCAAGCCAGGGAAGATCGGCCCGGCGAAGCGGCGCGTTCGCTGCTGTAACGCCAGCCGCGCGCATGACAAGGCGGACGGCGAAGAGGCCAAGGCCGGAGCCTGCGTAGAGCAGCCCGGCCAAGAGCCACGGATCAACGGAACCGAGCAACCATTTGGCAGCCGGCGTGCTTGCTCCAAAGAGAGCGGCTGCAGCTATGGCATAGGCCGCGCCCGGCCACGCGATTGCATTCAATTCATTACCTATTCAGCTGGGACGGCCATGAGCCGAACCTCACCCGACGCCTGCCGGATTACTGCCCATGCGCCCTGCAAAGCCAGCGCAGCCATGATCGCCGCGACGATCCCGTCGGGCCAGCCGGTGCCCGTGCCGAAGACGCCGAGAGCCGCAACAAGCACAGCCAAGTTGCCGAGCACGTCGTTGCGCGTGCAAATCCATGCGGAGCGCATGTTCGCATCGCCCCCACGATAGGCCCACAGCAATCCGAAGCTTGCCGCGTTAGCAGCAAGAGCCGCGAAGCCGACCGCTCCCATCGTGATCGGCTCAGGCACGGTGCCCATGACGCTGTGCCACACGACCGTCACCATAACCCAGAGGCCGAACACGCCCATGGTCGCGCCCTTTGCAAGCGCAGCCATGGCGCGGTACCGAAGCGCCATCCCGACGACAAACAGGCTGATTGCGTAGTTGCCGGCATCGCCCAGGAAATCGAGCGCATCGGCTTGCAGAGAAGCTGAACCGGCGGCAAGGCCGGCTCCAATCTCGACAGCGAACATCACGCCATTGATAGCGAGCACAGCCCAAAGAACACGACGATAACTCGCGCTCCCACGATGCGGGTCTGGTGCGGTACAAGGGTCGCAGCATGCGCTCATGTGTGGCTCCGGCTCTGCACTAAGCATATAGTGATTGGACTGGAATAAGGAGACCCCGCGATGAACCGCCTGCTCCGATCAAGCGCTCTCGTGGCGCTGGTGAGCCTGGCCAGTCCCGCCCTCGCCCAATCGCTTCACGCCACTCTCTACAAAGACCCGAACTGCGGCTGTTGCGAAGGCCATGCGGAATACCTGCGGGAACACGGCATCGAGCTAGACATCAAGCCTGTCGATAACCTTGCCCAGATCAGCCAGGAGGCGGGCATTCCTTCCGACTATCAGGGCTGCCACACCATCCTTCTGAGCGGCTACGTCATCGAGGGGCATGTCTCTATTGAGATCATTCAGAAGTTGTTGGCGGAGCGCCCCACCGATGTTGTCGGGATTTCCTTGCCGGGAATGCCGCTTGGGGTGCCGGGAATGGGCGGCGAGAACACCGGGCCATACGATATTTACGCCATCAAGAAGGACGGTACCGCAACGGTCTTCGCCACCGAGTAATTTCAGACTGAGAACATTCCTCTTGCCGCGAAGCTGCAAGACCGGAACGCATAGGCGCCACGCGCTCTATTGAGCGCTTGGGCCGAGTCGGCTACGACGGCGCCAAAGAGCGCTAGGTTCTGCTGCGTCGAGTCGGAAGAATTTGCTGTTCATATGCACCGAGCGTAGCTCGGCGTGGGGTTTGTACAGCCTGAACGCGCAAGCTATTTAAGAATAAAGATCGCAATATTCTGCTTTCACCCCATATTAACCATATCGCCGACCATCAAGTCTGGGCCTCGGTGACCGAGAGACAAGAAACGCTCCCGCCTTAAACAGGGGAGGAGCGGGATGTCCCTCTTAGACAAGCTGCTTGTAACCGATGAGATCCAGCGCGTCATAGCTGAGGCCGTTGAAGACTGCGACCGTGTATACGCGGATCATAGCGCTTCGCGCATCGTGCAGACCTATCCGAAATGCGGGCTCACCGCGGACGAAATCGCGGAAAGAATCATTCAGACTGCTGTCGACGCTCACGTCACCGTAGAAATGAGCAAGTCGGAGGGGACGTGGAGCGCTGTGTCGTGAACCGGCGTATTACACGCGCCGCTCCCCGCCCGCAGCGACACCATTTCAGTCTGTCATCCCGCTTCGCTCCCGCTCTTTTGCCTCAACCCAGAGCGCTTCCATCTCGTCGAGCGACGCATCGGCGAGGGCGCGGCCGCGGCGTTTCAGCTCGCTCTCGATGTGAGCGAAGCGGCGTGTGAACTTGGCGTTGGCTCGTCGGAGCGCCGTCTCCGGCGCGACTGAAAGGTGGCGGGCGAGATTGGCGACGGCGAACAGGACGTCGCCGAGCTCGTCTTCCAGGCGGTCACGGTCGTGCGTCGGCTGGGAGAGCTCGTGTTCGATCTCGAAAATCTCCTCGCGGATTTTTGCGATCACCGCCTGCGGATCGTTCCAGTCGAAGCCGACTTTTGCCGCGCGCTTTTGAAGTTTGACCGCGCGCGTGAGAGCGGGGAGGGCGGCCGGCACGTCGTCGAGCAGGCCCTGGGGCGGCTGAGGCTGCCCGTCCACGACGCGGCGCGCCGCGCGTTCGGCCTTTTCCTCCGCCTTTATTAGGTCCCAGCGTTCCTTGACCGCGGCGGCGTCCGCGGCATCCACGTCGCCAAAAACATGCGGGTGGCGGCGGATCAGTTTCGTGGTGATCGCCTCGACCACGTCGGAAAAATCGAAGCGTTTTTCCTCATCCGCCATCTGAGCATGAAAAACGACCTGCAACAGGAGATCGCCAAGCTCGTCCTTTAGGTCGTCGAAGTCGCCGCGCTCGATCGCGTCGGCGACCTCGTAGGCTTCCTCGATCGTGTAGGGCGCGATCGTGGAAAAATCCTGCGCGAGGTCCCAGGGACAGCCGTTTTCAGGCGTCCGCAGCCGCGCCATGATCTGAAGAAGCTCGCTTATGTTCTTGCCAGGCTTCATGGTAATCCTTAACGGCGGCGCCCGGGCGTCGCGCTTCAGCCTTCGTCGGAAGGGCGGTCGATGTGGCCGAGATCGCGGCTCGGGTCGATCCGATCGCGCACCAGCTGCTTCAGCGCCTTCACGTCGGGAAAACCGCCGTCGCGTTTTCGCTCCCAGACGAGCTCGTCGTCGATTTCGATCTGAAAAGCGCCGCCGGTCGAGGGGACGAGCGTGACCGCGCCGAGATTTTCCGAAAAGGTCGAAAGCAGCTCCTGCGCCATCCAGGCGGAGCGCATGAGCCAATTGCACTGGCGGCAATAGGTGATGGTGACGCGCGGTTTGGGATTGTCCATCAGTGCACCTTCTGGCGGAGGGCGAGGTATTTCAAGCGGCGATAAGCTGTGGAAAGTTAGTCCGGAATAGTCTATATTCTAGTCGTTCTGACTAGGAATCTGCCCATGGCCAGTTGGCAAGTGCAAGAAGCAAAGACCCGGCTGAGCGAGCTGATCGAAAAGGCCCGGACAGACGGACCCCAGACGATCACCCGCCACGGCTCGGAGCGCGCCGTCGTGCTCTCGATCGAGGATTACCGCAGCCTCGTTGCCCATCGCCCCGATTTCAGGGCGTATCTTCTTGGCGGGCCCAAGGTCGACGACTTTACGATCGAACGTGATCGGGACACAGGTCGGGACACCACGCTTTGACCGAGGTGGCCGGGTATCTGCTCGACACCAACGTCGTATCGGAGACCCGCAGAATTCGGGCTGACGAGCGTGTCGTAGCGTTTCTGACGTCGGTCGATGCGGCAAAACTGTTCATCAGCGTGCTGACCCTGGGCGAGCTGCGGAGGGGCGTGGAGATTAAGCGGCGAGGCGACCCCGATGCCGCAACTCGGATTGGGGCCTGGGTCGACGGCATCGAATCGACGTTCGCCGATCGAATTCTGCCCATCGATACGCCCGTGGCTCGATTGTGGGGCGAGCTGTCGGCAGACCGCAAACACCCGGTCGTCGATACGTTGATTGCAGCGACGGCTCTCGCCTGGGACCTGACTCTCGTCACGCGCAACGTAGGCGACCTGGCGGGGATCAACATTTCGATTATCGATCCATGGCAGGCGGTCGTAGGGCGCTAAGCCTCTGGCGGTCAATTGTGCGGGCTCACGCGGCGCGCAATTCAAGGCCGGTTCATACGAGGTGGATCGGCTGCGGGGAGAAGGAATAGGAAGCCGCAGAAATCCCGGCTCTCCACATCCATTGTCTACGCCGGATAGAGAAGTCACGATTTCTCACCGTTAGAGATGACACGGCACCGCCGCTTGGGGTCGGGCGGCGGGCGGGCGCGGAGCCCTGACGTCGCGCAGAGCCCGGCCGCCGGCCGAGGGACGGGCGGTTCAGCTTCGTGTTGTTTTTCCGAGTGCGCCGTTAGGCGCGCGAGGCACGTAGCGCTTCCACGCCACAAGCAGACATTCCGAACTTCCGGGAAGGGTGGAAAGCCGTGGCCGAAAAGGTGACGGCGACTGGCGCGCTTGCCGCTCGATCTCGTGCGCTACAAAATGTTCGTGACAAGCGCACCTGTGTCGGAGGCGGATTTGACCGAGATCCTCGACGATATCGTCATACCCTTGATCGCGCAGGGTCGGGCGTCATAGCTCGCCCGCACCGCGAGGTCAGCCTCCAGAACCAAGGCGGCGCGCTCCAAAAGCGCGCCGCCTTCTTTTCAGCCTCCACCTTCGGCGCAAGAAAAAGCGGCGAGGTATTCGGTGGCGCATGTATCAAGCGGCATCTGCCGCCGCAAAGTGGGCCATCTGGTCTTCGTATGCCTTCACGAAGGCCGGTCGGGCCGTGGCGCGCGCGACTTAGTAGCGACAAGCGGGATAATTCGCTAGCCCGTCGAACCGATCGACGAGGCGCAGCACATCCGCCATGAGAATGTCGGCTACAGAGAAGGTCCCGGCTAGCCATTCGCGTCCCGCCAACACCGCTTCCATGTGCTTGAGCCGGGCTTTGAGGAACTCGTCCAATTGCTTCCGCCCCGGCGTCTCAGCGGTATCGCCGGAGAAGACAAAAATGGACCATGGCAGACTCGCCGCCTCGACCGAATTCAGGGCCGCGAACAGCCATTCCTTAGCGTCGCTGCGACCGCGCGGATCGGCGGGCATCAGCGCATCGCTACGCTCGCCGAGGTGTAGCAGGATCGCGCCGCTCTCGAAGATCGAGAGGTCGCCATCGGTCAACCACGGCACCTGCCCGAAGGGTTGATGCGCGAAGTGCTCGGCATTCCGATCGCCGAAGGGCACGCTCTCAACGCGGTAGGGCAACCCGGCCTCTTCCAGCGCCCAACGCACACGGATGTCACGCACATAGCCCCGAGGCGTCTCGGGAACCCAATCGAAGGTGGTGAGGGTCAGGTCGCTCATTCGGAACCTTCAAGGAAAACTGGCAGCTTATCGAGGAGACCTCCCCAGCCTTCCTCGTGACTTTTGCGCGCCTCTTCGTCGGGAAGATGTTCGTGGATCAGTGTCAGTTCGGTGCCGCCGTCAAACGGCTCAAGCAGAAACGTGACCAGCGACTCTCGTTCTGGCATTCCGGGCCATTCCCAAGTGAAAACAAGCTTCTTCTCAGGAACCACTTCCTGATAAATCCCAGTGGGATTGTGCTCCTCGCCGTTGAGCAACCGGAATACGACGCTAAATCGACCTCCGGGTCGGACGTCGGCCTCGGCGCTGAGCGTTGGCCCCGCATCAGGACCCCACCACTGAATCATCAGTTTGGGCTGTGTGATCGCCGCGTAGACCTTCGCGGGCGGGGCCTTGATTTTGCGCACGATGGTCACGCTCGGGAGGCTCTTGGTCATCGCTCGCCATCCTCTTCCACGAGCGCAACAAGCCTATCGATGCTTACCGTCCAGAAGCGTTCATACCGTTTGAGCCACTCCATCGCCTCCCGCATCGGCCCGACCGAAAGGTGAACCGACACGGT
>CAYTTC010000159.1:0-6053 GCA_964440525.1 uncultured Propylenella sp.
GTCGCGTCCTCGCCCCAGCCGCCGATCCCGTCATATTCGATCCAGGCGCCGCGCCGCGCGATTTCGAGATGCAGCGAAAAATCCGGCTCCGCCTGGGTGTGGATGGAGATGAAGCGGCTCGCCGAATAGCCGGACTCCTCGATGATGTTCAGCTGCTCCTTGACCACGCGGCCTTTGATCGTGTGGCTGCCGATGACGGCGTTTGTTTTGGCGCCCGCCAGCGCCGCGGCGCGGAGGATTTTTGCCTCGGTGTCGGTGATCCCCTCGTCGCCGGCGCTGAGCTTGATCCAACCGGCGCGGACGCCGCTCTCCTCGATTCCCTCGTCGAGCTCGGAAATCATCCAGTCGGCGAGCGCATCCTCGCTCCATTCGTGGCCGAAGGGCGGCACCCATGGCTCGCGATAGATCCCGGTCGGCACCACGATCGGGAAGTTCGTCGCCTCCGATACCGCCCGGTCGAGATCGGCGCGGCGGCCGACGCCGACGGTCGAGCACTCGACGATCGCCGTGAAGCCTAAAACCTTGATGCGCTCGATCTCCGGCGCCATCAGCGCGATGACGTCGGCCGCTTCAGCCTCCGCGTAGCCGGGCTGGTCCCAGGTGCGAAGGTCGACGAAGACATGCTCATGCGGAAGTATTTTTCCGAGCTCACCGGCGGTTTTGGGCCCGAGCGTCGTGAACAATTCAGCCAAGCTTTTCCTCCCTCGCTGAGTTATGCGCCGAAGGCTTTTCGACCGAGGGCTCCAAGAAGCGCCATATCGGCGCGCGCGTCTTCAACCGAGTTTGTGACGGGCGCGCCATCGGCAATGGAGGCGTGCCATGCGCGCAGCTCCTCGACGAAGGCCTCGCGATACGACGGGCGGTGTAGAACCGTTTCGAGATGATGCTCGTCGGAGCGCTTCTCGATCAGCTCGGTCGGATGGTGGTTCAGATAGGGCGACGGGAAGCGCAGCTCGAAAATGCGGCCGTCGAAGAAGAGCGTCACCTTCTCGTGGTAGTCGGCGAGCTTTGGAACAGCGAGATGGAAGACTGACCACAGGCCGTCGCCCGGCGTGAGACGGATCGTGCCGTGGGCGCCCGCGCCATCTGCAAATACCGTGCAGCCGGCGACGTCGCCGGTCGCGAGGCCCATGGCATCGAGCAGCCCGCGGACGAGATTGATGTCGTGCACCATGGAGGAGCAGAGCGGACCGGCAAAGCCCTTGAGTTCCGTTCCCGACAGCGGGCGGCCGATGGCGCGCGCGCTCTGCTCGGCGCGCCTCCGAGCGACTTCCTCGATCGATGCCGGCGCCACGTCGTCTCCGGCGACGAAGTCATGGTGGTCGGTGAACGGCCAGGACCCGGGATCGTTGACCTCGACCGTGATCATGCGAAGCCGCTCGCCCTTGCCCTGCACAAGATCGCGAAGTGCGCGCCACGACGGATCGAAGCGCTTCATGTAGCCGACCTGCATGACCCGGTCGACGCGATCGCGAGCAGCCGCGACCCGCTCGGCATCCTCGACGGCATAGCAGAGCGGCTTTTCGCAGAAGACGTGGAGGCCGCGGTCGAGCGCCGCGATGGCGAGGTCGGCGTGAGTGCTGTCCGGCGTCCCGATCACCACCGCGTCAAGAGGCTGCGCCAGCAATTCCTCGGCGGTTGCGAAGGTTGATATGCCGTAGCGCTCGGTCAGATGCGCACGCACCTTCGCCGACGGATCCGCGAGGCCCACGACCTTGAAGCGCTCGGGCATGGCGAGAAGATTCGGCAGGTGCTCGACCTGGCTGATCAGGCCTCCGCCAATCACTCCAACCTTGATCTGACTCATCGTCTCTTTCTCATCGTCTACGGCTCCACGGTCAGGCCGGCTTTCAGCGCAAAGCGGGCGAGATTGCAAAACCCCATTTTCGCATAGGTGAGGGGATTGGCCTTGGCCGGATCCTGCTCGGCTTCCGCCACCACCCAGCCGGAATAGCCGGCGTCATGGAGGAGCGAGAAGAGGGTAGAAAAATCGACAAAACCGTCGCCGGGCATGGTGAAGACGCCATCGAGCACGGCCTGCATGAAGCTTTCGTCCGACGCGCGGGCGCGCTCCAGAATATCGCGGCGCGCATCCTTGCAGTGGACATGCACGACGCGGCTGACGTGGCGCCGGAGCAGCGCAACCGGATCGCCGCCCGAAAAAAGCGAATGACCGCAGTCGAAGAGGAGCCCGACGGGCTCGCCGGTCGTCGCCATCAGGCGATCTACCTCATGATCGGTCTCGACGATCGTTCCCATGTGATGATGGAAGGCCATGCCGACGCCGAACGCGGCCATCCGCTCGGCGAGCGCGGTGAGGCGTTTTCCGTAGGCCGCCCAATCTCCGTCCGCCAGACGCGGCCGCTTCGAGATAGGGGCGAAAAGATCGCCTTCCGAGCGCCCCGACGTGTCGGCATAGACAACGTGGCGGCAGCCCATCTCCTTCAGAAGCGTCAGATGCGGCAAGACCGCATCCCATTCGGCCTCGGGGTCACGTTCGTGGATGCGGCCGTCATACCACCCGGAGACGAGGACGAGGCCGTGCTTTGCAAGGAGCGGCGCAAGCACGCTGGAAGTTTTTGGAAACTTGCCGCCCATCTCGGTGCCGGCGAACCCCGCCTCACGCGTTTCTGCGAGGCAGGTCTCGACCGGCGTGTCCCCGCCGAGCGACGGCAAGTCGTCATTCGTCCAGGTGATCGGATTGATGCCGAGCCGGATCGCCATTCGTCCTCCCCACGAGATGCGATGGCCGATGGCGTAGCGTGCGGCCTCCGGGGCAACTATGGCCGGCGCAGCGAACGGGGATCAACGCTTTTGTTCAGTCGCTCTTTGGTCTCTTCTGAGAGCGGACGGGGCCAGCTTTAGCTCGCACCGAAATGTTCAGCGCCGCGGCGGCGCGAATGAGCGCCTTCAAGGCCTTTTCATCAATCTTGTCGCCCTCATGGAAATCGATGGCGCGCCTCAAATTGCCTTCGAGGCTGGAGTTGAAGAGGCCTGAAGGGTCCTCCAACGCGGCGCCCTTGGCGAAGGTCAGCTTCACTTTGTCCTTGTACGTCTCACCGGTGCAGATGATCCCCGCGTGCTCCCACACCGGAACCCCCAACATCGAGTTCGACGGCTTTCTCCATTTCACCTCCTCGACCACCTCGGGGTCGGCCTGCTTGATGAGACTTCGGACCCGAGCGAGCGTCTCGCCCCGCCAATCGCCCAGCTCCTCGATTCTCGCATCGATCAGCCGGGAGGGAGAGTCGCCTCCTATTCTTTCCCTCAAGTCGGCCTTCCTCTTCTTCATGGTTATCGCGACCATCGCGTCCACTACAACTGAAGCATCCTCGATCCGATGAACGGCCGGGATCTCCGCTGCTTTGCCGAAAGCGGTCATTCCGGCTCGATCGTATATAGCAACTGCAATTCGTCGACGTTGGCGGACGGCGCTCCCAAACAAATTACCAAAATCGTCGCCCACGTGCATTTTTGATCCCACCCAACGCCAATCCACAGCTCGGTTCGGCGGGGTTCCACATCGAACACATGTCTAGCAGCAATGATTTCACCGGGAGCGATTGAGTTGTTGAACAGCGCCGCTTGAACCAAGCGATCGCCTATCATTGGTCTCACGGGGTCCTCATGCTCGCATGGACAAGATCGAGCGAGTATCATTCGCGCCGCTTATCCAAGTTAGCAGGACTTCCTGGCCGCCGTCGAAGAAGAGTGACGCCGCACCGGAGAAACTCGAGGATTGACTTGCCGAGGCCCGCCACTACTCCGGGAGTATCACAAGTGATCGGTCGCCACGCTAGCGCTGCAAGACGATGACCGATGCAGGTCCGGTGGGTGCCTGCCAGTTCTGTGATGCTCGACAATAGCTGGAGTGCCCGCTTCGGGCCAAGAGCGGACACGGATATACAAAGTCGTTGCCGTGAGGCTCGGCGATTGCTACTGTGCGTTGTGAGCCGGCGAGACCGGCGGCAAATTGGGGAAATGTCAGCTTAGGAGACCGTGATGGCTGCTGGCGACAAAACCGACCACAGGACCCGCAAGTTTTCTGAGGTCGTTCCACCTCCGCGAAAAGTCAGGTTGACCAACCGGGGTGCTCCGCCGCCTCAAGAACTTGGCCCGCTCGAGCAACTGTTGGGCGTCTGGATCGGACAGGGCACGGGCTGGAACATGATCGCCCTGCCGTTCCAGAATGCACCAGCGCCGCCTGCGGGATTCAAGTTCCGTGTGCTGATGAACCAGTACAACGAGGAACTTCAATTCACTTTCGTCGACGATGACGTTCCCAATCGAGGTCTGGTAAGGCCCGGCGAATCCGACTCTGACCAGCTCGTCGTCACTCTCGATTACCAGCAAAAGATCGCGCAAATCGTCGCGGAAGATCGGCCAGATAGCAACGGATTGGCAGGCGCGGCCGGGCTGCCGATCCACCACGAGCCTGGCTTGTGGCTCTACGAGAAGAATCGCCGGTCTAAAGACGATCAGATCAAGGGCGACGTGGTGTCGGAAGTGGAGCTCGATGTCGCCCGGCTGGCTTCTATCCCGCACGGGAACTCCGTCCTGGCCCTCGGCAAATCGGAGGTGCATGAGGGCATGCCGCCGATCCCGCCCTTGAGTGGCTTGCCCTCAGGCCGGTTCGAAGACGTCACAACACCAGATTATGACTTCAGGGATGCCTCTAACCCGGACCCGTATCTCGAGCCCTACCGGCATTACATCGACCACCCGTTTATGGGAAACGTCACTGTGCCTGGATTTCCAGGCTTCAGTCCGGCTGACATGAACCAGATTCTTCGTTTCGCGAACCAAGGGGTGAACGTTGCTCGGACGACAACATTGACCGTCGACTCGACCCGGAAGAGCGGCGGGATCACGAATGTTCCATTCTCGGTTCGCGAGGCCGAGCCGGTCAGCATGAAGTCGACATTTTGGATTCAGGAACTCGCCGAGAAGGATGAAAAGGGGGAGCCAAGGTTGCGGCTACAATACTCGCAGGTCGTCATGCTGCACTTTTTCCGTCCCCGCGAGGATGAATTCCCAGAGCGAGCCGTCTGGCCGCATATCAGCATCGCTACCCTGGAGAAGACGCCGGCAGACTATCAGCTCGTGCCGGCTTAGCGGGGATCATGCAAATCCGGCGAGAAGCGGGCGCTTACCCGTTCAAGCTGACGGGCAGCCGCAACCATCTCAAATGCTCGTGGGTTTGCGGGGCGATGACTTGGCGACCGCTCACGCCACGCAGACGCCCCGAACTGGCCGCTCACATTCGTTCGCCGGGCAATTGGCTGGCTTGCTTCACCCAAGCGGCGAACTGAGCTTCGTCGAGCTGGTCGTCCTCGCGGATGTCGAGGTAGCGCGTGTCCTTGCTCTTGGACGCAGCCGGCGGGACAGGACGCAGCGATGCGCCGCGGAAGAAAGCCACTTTGACGTAGTTAGTGAAGACATGGATGCCGAGGAACCAGGTCTCTCCTTTTCCTGGGCCCCCGACTCCGTAAAGCGGCGAGTTCCATTTGACCGCCTTGCGCACGCCGGGGACGGTGCGCACGATGAGCGCGTCGAGGCGGCGCCCGACGTCGCTTTTCCAGCCCGGCATGGCCGCGATGTAGGCCTGCACGGGGGCGTCGCCGTAGCCCTTCGCGATCTGGGGGTTGCCGCCTGCGAGGAGGGCCGGCTTTGCGGCCTTGCGGGCCGATGATTTGGCGGGGGACTTCAGCGCCGTCTTGCGCGGCTTGGCCGCCTTCGCAGCGACCCGCTTGGCGGCGGCCTTTTTTGCGACCTTCGCCGACGTCTTGGACGTCCTTTTGGCAACGACTGAATGCGTTTCGGTCACCGGTTTGCTCATTGGCCCATCCTTTTGAGCAGATCTTCGAGGCTCTGCTGAACTGAAGTCAACCAAGTGTGAATGTCGCGGCTTTCTTCGGTGTAAAAGCGCGGGTAACGGGCTTGGCCATTGTGTCGATGAGCAATTTTGCGCAGAAAGCTGCCCGTTCGGCCGCTAAAGATGGGCGCAAAGCAAACCTAAGAGTGAATTCTGGCGGCCTCTAGATGCGAGGCCG
>CAYTTC010000160.1:0-3498 GCA_964440525.1 uncultured Propylenella sp.
CTGATCGAGGTGTCGATCTTCCGCTACGTCGGCGCGATTGTCGACATGCTGAAGACGACGACACCGGAGCGCGTCCTCGCCGACTACGGCTGGACGTTTGCATGGATGGCCGCGGTCGTGATCATCGGCCGGCCGGTCGCGACGATCATCCACGATCTTCTCGTCCAGCAGTCGCTGGCGCCCTCATTCACCAACCTCGTGCGCTGGCAGACCCACCGCTATGTGCTCAGGCAAACGGTCGGCTTCTTCACCAACGATTTCGCCGGACGAATCGCGTCAAAAATCATCCAGACTGGTCCGGCGCTGCGCGAGTCGGTCGTCCAGGTCTGCGACGCCTTGTGGTTCGTTACGATCTACTCGTTCAGTTCGCTTTTCCTCTTCGCGCAGCT
Organism: uncultured Propylenella sp.; assembly: GCA_964440525.1. Lineage (GTDB taxonomy): Bacteria > Pseudomonadota > Alphaproteobacteria > Rhizobiales > Afifellaceae > DASWJZ01. Next base: position 390 of record CAYTTC010000160.1, read on the forward strand.
CGACAAGTGGTTGGCCGTGCCGCTCGCCGTCTGGATCGCTCTTTTCGTTTTCGTCCTCATCTATTTCGTGCCGCGCATCCGCAAGCGGTCGGTGATCGTCTCGGAGGCGCGATCGATGCTGACCGGCCGCATCGTCGACAGCTACACCAACATTCAGACGGTAAAGCTCTTTGCTCACACTGCGCGCGAAGACGATTACACCCGCGACGCAGTCGACGACCATTTGAGGAAGTTCCGCTCGTCCACCCGGCTCATTACGACAATGTCGAGCACCGTCGTCTTCATGAACGGGCTCCTCATCGCGGGAACGACCGCGCTCAGCATCGGGCTCTGGATGCAAGGAGCCCTATCGCTTGGGGATCTCACGATTGCCAGCGGCCTCGCAATCCGCATCGCCACGATGTCGGGGTGGATCATGTGGACGTCGATCGGCATCTTCGACAACGTCGGTGCCGTGCAGGAAGGCATGGAGACCATCGCGCGGCCGCAGGACCTCGTCGACGCCGCCGACGCGACAGAGCTGAAGGTCGCGCGCGGCGAGATCCGTTTCGAGAACGTCACGTTCCACTACGGCAAGAAGAGCGGCATCATCGAGAACCTCTCGCTCGCGATAAAGCCCGGCGAGAAGGTAGGTCTCGTCGGCCGATCGGGCGCCGGCAAGTCGACTATCGCCAACCTGCTGCTTCGTTTCTACGACCTCGAAGCCGGCCGCATCGTCATCGATGGGCAGGACATCGCGCAGGTCTCGCAGGACTCGCTTCGCAGTCAGATCGGCCTCATCACGCAGGACACGTCGCTCCTGCACCGTTCCATCCGCGAGAACGTGCTCTACGGCCGTCCGGATGCCGGCGACGACGCGATGCGCGACGCAGTCCGGCAGGCACATGCCGATGCCTTCGTGCCCGGCCTCTCGGATCATTGGGGCAGACAGGGTTTCGACGCGCATGTCGGCGAGCGCGGCGCCAAGCTTTCGGGTGGCCAGCGCCAACGCGTCGCCATCGCCCGCGTCCTCCTCAAGGATGCGCCGATCCTCGTCCTCGACGAGGCAACCTCGGCGCTCGATTCGGAGGTGGAGGCGGCGATCCAGGAGAGCTTCTCACGCTTGATGGCGGGGAAAACCGTGATCGCAATCGCCCACCGCCTTTCGACCATCGCCGCGATGGACCGGCTGGTTGTGCTCGACCATGGCCAGATCGTCGAAATGGGCACGCATAGCGAGCTCATCCGCAAGGGCGGCCTATATGCGTCGCTGTGGAATCGGCAGTCCGGTGGCTTCCTCGATGCGGCGCCCCCGCAGGAGCCCCCGGAGCCTACGCCCAACGTCGACACGCAAGCGGCGGAATAGCCGAACGGCTCCGCCTGGCGGCGCTCAGGCCGCGGCGTCGGCGGCCGTCGCCTCCGCCTGGCGGCGCTTCTGCTCCACATAGCGCACCGCGAGGATGGATATCTCGTAGAGCGCGATCGTCGGCAGAGCCAGGCTGATCTGGCTGATCGGATCAGGCGGCGTCAGCACCGCCGCCACGATGAAGGCGATCACGATCGCCCATCGCCGCCGCGATTTCAGCGCGTCCGACGACACGATCCCGGCACGCCCGAGCAGCGTCAGCACGACGGGCAATTGGAAGACCAGCCCAAAGGCGAAGATCAGGGTCATGATCAACCCGAGATACTCGTTCACCTTGGGCAACAGCTCGATCGAGGCCCGTCCCGGGCCCCCCTGCTGCTCCATGGAGAGGAAGAACTTCATGGCGAGCGGCATCACGCCGAAATAGACGAGCATGGCGCCGAGCGCGAAAAGGATCGGTGTGGCCGCCAGGAACGGCAGGAAGGCCTTGCGTTCGTTGCGATAGAGCCCGGGCGCCGCGAATTTGTAGATCTGGTTGGCGATCACCGGGAAAGCGAGGAAGAGCGCGCCAAAGAGCGCGAGCTTCATCTGCGTGAAAAAATACTCCTGCGGCGCCGTGTAGATGAGCTTGATCTCGCGGAGCGGCCCGGCCGCGGTCTCGTAGGGAACGATCAGAAGGTTGAAGATATCGCTGGCGAAATAGAAGCAGGCGATGAAGGCGATGAAGATCGCGATCATGGCGCGCATGAGCCGCGTGCGGAGCTCGATCAGGTGCTCGATCAGCGGCGCCTTTGAGGCTTCGATGTCGTCATTTGTCATGCCGCGTCGCTCCCGTGCGCCGGCGTGGCGGCGCCGGTCTTCGCTGGCTCCGCTTCATGCGGCTTTGCGTCGAGCTTCGCGGGGGTCGGCGAGGGCGTCGGCTTCGGAGCCACGGCGCCGGTCGTGGGGCGCATCGTAGCGTTGAGATCCTTCTGCACGTCGGTCAGCGGCTTCGTCATCGCTTGAAGCTGCTTCTTGGTGTCCTCCAGGCCCACCTCGCGCTCGGCCTCGCGCAGCGCCTCGTCGAATTGGCGCTTGAAGTCGTTCGACATTTTGCGGACCTGTCCCATGGTCTTGCCGAAGGAGCGCAGCATGCGCGGCAACTCCTTCGGACCCACCACGACGATCGCCACGACCGCGATGACGAGGATCTCGCTCCAGCCGATCTCGAACATGGACTACGCCCGGGCGCGCCTGTGCACGCCTAGCTGACCTTCGCCTTTTTCTCAGCGCTCTCCGACGTCATCGGCGCCGCGGGATCGTGGTCGATTGTCTGCGGCTCCGGCTTGGCTTCCGTTTCGTCCTCGGCCATGCCCTTCTTGAAGGTCTTGATGCCCTTCGCCAGGTCGCCCATCAGCTCGGAAATCTTGCCGCGCCCGAAAAGCAGCATGACGAGCAGGAGGACGATGATCCAATGCCAAATTGAAAAACTACCCATATCGGTCTCCAACCACCCCGCTTGTCGTCTTTCCCGCCCGCCGGCGTGGACTATCGCAAATCGGCCCCCCGCCATCAATCATGCCATCAATCACGCCATCCATTGCGGCTTCACTCCGCCTCCGCGAAGACGAGAACGTCGCGCGGATCGAAGCTGACGCGGACATCGACGCCCGGCGCAAAACCGTCTCCGGCGCGCGCTTTCGCCAGAAGATAGGTGTCCCAGCCCTCCACCGCCACATCGAAGAGCTCGATCTCGCCGAGGAAATGGCGCGATACGATGCGTCC
>CAYTTC010000160.1:3598-5943 GCA_964440525.1 uncultured Propylenella sp.
CCATGCGCCCCGCTTATGCCGGCATGGCGCGGGCGGCAAGTCGTTTCGGCTCTTGGGGTTAGCTACGCAGCACCGACACGACGTGGGTGTCGTTCCTAGCCTTTTTCGGGCGCTGCCTCGTCCGCCGGATCGTCCGCGTCTATCGCGTCCTCCGAATCCTCCGCGTCGGCCTCTTCCTCAAGGTCGGCGAAATCGAGCTCCAGCGGATCCTCGTCGTCCCGGAGATCGGGGCTGTCGTTGGGCTCCGGTGTCGCATCCGCGGGATTGGCGAGCGTGTCGATCAGCCCCGCCGCCCTGAGGTCCGCAAGCCCCGGCAGATCGCTAATCGATTCCAGCCCGAAATGGTCGAGGAATGCCGGTGTGGTGCCGAACGTGACGGGGCGGCCCGGCGTTCGCCGTCGCCCGCGGAGCCTCACCCAGCCCGCCTCCAGCAGCACGTCGAGCGTCCCGCGCGATACGGCAACCCCGCGCACCTCCTCGATTTCGGCCCGCGTCGCCGGCTGGTGATAGGCGATGACGGCAAGCGTTTCAACCGCCGCGCGCGAAAGTTTCTTCTCCTGGACGACCTCGCGTTTCAGCACGAAGGCCAGGTCCTCGGCGGTGCGGAACGCCCAGCGATCGTCCGAGCGGCGGAGGTTGACGCCCCGCCCGGCATAGGACGCCTGCAGCTCGTGCAGCAGCGCGTCGAGGTCGATGTTCTCGGGCATGCGCAAAGCGATTTCCGCTCGCGATAGCGGCTCCGCCTCCGCGAACAAAATCGCCTCCAGCATGCGCAGATGCAGCCGGTGGTCTTCCGGCGCGAGGCTGCGGACATTCGTCCCCGCCCAGGCGGCGGCCGGCTCAGCCATTGGCAGCCTCAGCGAGCGGCATCGCGTCTTCCTTCATCCGACGCCGCACATAAAGGGGCGCAAAATGCTGGCTCTGCATAAGCTCCACTTGCCCTTCCCGCACCAGCTCCAGACTGGCGGAAAACGCGCTCGCCCGTGCAGTGGCTCGCAGCTCCGGCTGAACGAGGAATTCCATGAAATAGGAATCGAGCATTTCCCATTGGCCACTGCTGCCGACCAGCCGCATCAGCCGGTCGCGCGCTTCCTGCAGCGAGAAGACGTGCCGCTCCGCGATCTTCACGCTGGTCACCATGCCGCGCAGGCGAAGCGCGGCGTAGGCCGACAGAAGATCGTAGAGCGACGCGTCCCAGACGACATGCGTGTTCACGGAGAGCGGCTCGGCCATCCCGCGGGGAAACACGTCGATGCCGAGCCGAGAGAAGCTCATCAGCCGGCGTCCTGCTTCGCGGATGGCCTCCAGATGCTTGAGCCGTCGGGCGAGCACCAAAGCGAGCTCTTCGCCGCTCGGCTCGTCGTCCGCCGCCTCCGCGGGCAGGAGCAGCCGCGATTTCAGATAAGCGAGCCACGCCGCCATGACGAGGTAGTCCGCGGCAAGCTCGAGACGGAGCCGGCGCGCGGCCTCGATGAAGGCGAGGTATTGGTCGGCAAGCGCCAGGATGGAGATTCTCGACAGGTCTACCTTCTGGTCGCGGGCAAGCTCGAGGAGAAGGTCAAGCGGTCCCTCGAAGCCGGCGACATCGACGACGAGACACTCGTCGCCGTGAGCGACGGTTTCCTCGAAGTCGTCCAGCGGGTCGGAAAGGGCGGCCACGTCCTCGGTCATGCGGTGGCGACCTGGCCGAGGAGAAAGTCGAAGCGCGCTTCGAGCGCCTTCCGGTCGAGCTCCGCCGGCGGGTGATGGAAGGCGAGCGCCGCGTCGGTGCGGCGGAGCGCGTCGCCCGCGAGCTCGGGCACGCCGTCGGCTACGTCGATCATTTCCATGAGATCGCCGTTGCAGTGGAGCACAAGATCGCAACCGGCGCCGATCGCCCGGACCGCGCGGCTGCGCGGGTCGCCGGAAAGCGCGCCCATCGAGATATCGTCCGTCATCAGGGCTCCATCAAAGCCGATTCGCTGACGGATAATGTTAACGATCACGGCGCGGGAAAGCGTGGCTGGAGCGCCATCATCAACGTCTAAATAGACGACATGGGCAGTCATTCCGAGCGGCGCCCGCTTGGCAACGAGCCGGAAGGGCGTGAAATCTTGTGCCTCCAGCTCCGCCATCGTGGCATCGACCTGCGGCAATTCGCTGTGGCTGTCGACCATCGCCCGTCCATGGCCGGGCATGTGCTTGACCACGGGCAGCAGGCCGCCGGCGAGCGTTCCGTCGAGCTGAGCACCGCCGAGCGTCGCCACTGTATCGACGGAGTGGCCGAGCGCCCGGTTGCCGATCGCCGTCGTGCCTCCCTCGACAGGAATGTCGAGCACGGGCACGCAATTGACGCTCACCCCGAG
>CAYTTC010000161.1:0-4570 GCA_964440525.1 uncultured Propylenella sp.
TGGCGGCGGGTTTGCCCCGGTGTTCGTGATCTAACTCCAGCATGTCGGCAATCGAACGCTTCTTGGAGGGGACAAAAGCCAGGACGCACCCGCGGGGTAGTGTCTCAGTGAAATCTGAGCAATCCAATCGGCTAGACCGGCCACGAGAGAAGAGGGGGGGAATTCCCCCTCTTCGCCTCGCCGTAACTACGGTGAGATGGCTGCGGATGAAATCAAGCCGATATAACGGGACGTCCCGCTAGTCGGGCAGGAGGCTGCGGATAAAGACATTCATGCGCCATGTTTGGCGAACCGCGCACGGACCTCCTTCAAAGGCAGGAATCTTGGATCAGGATCGGCAAGCCGGCGCTCAACTTCGGCGGCCTGCACCTCGGTCAGCCGGTAAGGGCTGTTTGCCTGAGCCTCCATCTCAAGGAGGACTTTCGCGGCGTTTTCCTGCCGCTCCTCGGGCCAAGTCTCGACTCGTCGGATGACTTCTCTCAGCTTCTTTCTCATATCCGGAATTGTACCACGACCGCCGCCTGCGTGCACGGCATAGCGGAGAGTGCCTGTTGCTATCCTTGACCTAGCTCGGGCTCCCCGCGGGATGTGCGCTCATGGAACTGACGCGGGGAACATAGGAACCGCTCGTGAGGCGACGACATAACCCGGATCGTTCAACCAGTCCCCGGCGTGCCTGCGATCCGGAGCCGCCAAGATGCCTAGGCTCTCAATGAAGGGCGCTCTCGGCGGCGTCAAGAATTTTCGACCGCGCCGCTTCCCGGTCGTCGACAAGTGGCCAGCAGCTCGATGAGCTTGGACATCTCGGTCTCGAAATCCGCCTGAGCACGCCAACGCAAAAGCCGCTCAGCGCGATCCGGATTGCCCACGAAGGTCGATACGTCGAAAGAGCGGGGAGCCGTCTCCTTGAGCGCGACTTCCTTTCGCGCGAATTTGGCCGCAGTCTCCGCAAGCTCGCGCAACGTCGTTCCTCGGCCAGAGACAAAATGGATCGGCGGAAATCGTTCTCGCTCAATGGTCGACTGAACCAGGCGAAAGAGTCCGTCAATCACGTCGACGATAGACGTGAAATCCAGAGTGGTGGATCCCCCTTCCAGTGACATCACGCCGCCGGTTGCGGCTGTCCTGGCGAACGCCATCGCAACCCTGTCTTCATGGTCGTGCGGGCAACCGTAAACGCTGGAGAAGCGTACGATATTCGTGAGGATTCCGGATGACCCGGCGGCCACCACCAAGCGCTCGCCTTCGCATTTGCTGCGCGCGTATGTGTTCAAGGGCAAGAGAGCATCATCTTCCTTTACAGGAAGACGCCTCGCCTGCCCGTAGACCTCACGGCTGCTCGCGAAGATCAGCCACGGTCGTGCTCCATCGATACACGCCTGCAGAAGGCCCTTTGTCGCATCGACGTTCACGCGCCAGCAAAGCTGCGGATCGCGCTCGCCCCAGATCACGCGCGACACCGCCGCGAGATGGACGACACCCGTGACCCCGCTCAGGGCTCCAGCCACTGCCTCCGGATTTCGAGTGTCTTCCCGGGCGGAACGGCGGATGTCGAAGCGGCGCACCGGTAGACCTGAATCTTTCAGCCGCTTCGTCAGATGCCGCCCAATCAGCCCCTCGGAGCCCGTGACCAAGATCATGTGGTCGCCGTCCCAATTATCTGCGTTCAGCTTGCTACTTGCGTCCGGCCGTAGGCGGCCAAGCTTAGTCTAGAATGGATGAAGTTCCTTGATGAGGAACTGTGGCACGGAGATGCCAGGAAAGGGACCGTCAATCAACGATGGAGGGCGCTTGTAAGAGCCGCTCGTGATCTCATTCCATACGGCCTGCAACTCGTCGGCATAGTGTCCCCCGACGATACTGCTTCTAAACCAATCATAAGCGTGTTGGAACGCGGCCTCGCCAATCTCTACCACTTTCTTGGGATGACGCTGAAGTTCAGCGATGCACTGGCAGCATGCTTCGATATCGCCGACCTTGAACGTAAATCCCGTCTCTCCATTTTTCACTAGCTCCGGTGTGCCGCTTGGAATCCACGTCACGACCGGCACACACCGCTGCGCCATCGCCTCGAGAATTGAATTCGACATTCCTTCGGTATCCGAGGTGAGCAAGAGAACATCGCTGGCTCTCAGATAATTGATCACCTCTTCGTGGCTTTTGCGTCCAAGGAACGTAACGCGCCCTTTCTCGACCAGAGGCGTCATTTCCGCTTCCAGGATTAGTCGTTCGGAACCGTCCCCTATCATTGTCAAGTGAAAGGGCACTCCTGATCGGTCCAACCTGTCGGACAAACGAGCGAGGTCCGAAACGCGCTTTGGCTTCTCGACCATTCTGCCGACATAGATCAGGCAAATCGGCTCGCCAGCTGACCTGATTTCCCTCTTACCTTCGATCTTGAAATCGGAATCAGCCACAAAATTCGGGATGTACCGGACCTTTCCCGCGATGGCGTCGCCGAAATACAAACGCGTCTTTCGGGCGATCTCTTCCGAAACAACGATGATCCTGTTCCAGTAGTGCCCAAGCCGCGCTGCGTGATCATAGTGCTCAAGGTCGTCGGCGTGCAACGTGCCGACCACCCCGACCGAGTTCGGCAGGCGTGGAGAAACTGCGGAGGTTTTTTTGTCGTAGCCCGTGATCAAGATGCAAGGCGCATTCGACCTCAGGAAATCTTCGATCAGTGACCACTGCTCTGGCCACGACTCATCACCTATTCCAAGGATTGTAAGTGGGACATCCGGGACAAAGGGCTGATCAGCCTGCTTAAGCGTCACGAACAGAAGGCGCGCGTCCATCCCCCTTTGAACGAGCTCACGAACGATACGCGCGCTCATCATGTCTGGTCCGCTGATCCACCAGTCGCGCTTCGAGAAAAAGATCTTTGGAGCGACATTGATGGCTTTAGAAGCAATCGGCGGCTCGATGTTTGCCGTGGCAAGCTTGATGATCTTGTCGGCGTAGTCGGAGAACTTGTAGGTGGTGCGGACCTTCGCCTCCGCACTCACGCCAAGCGATGCATATTGGTCGGGCTCGCGAAACATGGCGGCAATCGCATCGGCCATCGCGCTTGTGTTTAGATACTGCACAGCGATGCCGCAGCCACCGGAAATTGCCTCGGGCGCTCCTCCATTGCCCTCGAAGACTACGATTTTCAAGCCGGCCGCCATGGCCTCGTGAACGACACATGGAAAGGGGTCGTCGCGCGACGTCAGGACGAAGACGTCCGCAGCCAGGAAATACTCCTCAGGATCCGGCGCGGCCTCAATCCAGTGAATTCGATCCTTCAGCCGAAGCTCAGCGACATCGTCCCGACTTCCTTTTTTTTCGTGCACCTGTCCCTCAGTTGTCGGGCTTCCAAGCCAAACAAAATGAGCATCCAGCGCCGACAAAGCGGCGACACGGGCCGCTACTTCGATAAAGAGGTCCGCGCCCTTCCTAAGATCACGGGTTCCGCAGGCGAGGACGATCTTCGCCCGCGGTGAGATACCGAGCCGCTCTCTCACAATACGGCGTGACACGATCCTGCTTCCCTTCCCGAAGCTCGCACTCAAGAGTCCTTGAGGCAAAACCTGGGAAGACTGGAAGGTGGGATCTGCGGTGATCGCGGTGAGCCGCGTCGCTTCTGACGGGAACACGATCTGATCCGCCGTCTCGCACAGCAAGCGCCGTGTTTCACTCGCATATCGGCTGAGGTTTTCATGAATGAGAGATATGACAGGCGTGAGTCCTGTTGCTCGCATTTCACGCTGTATTCTCCAGCTTTCGGCGGAGTTTGAAACAGCGGGAATTGGCTTTCGTCCGGCCAAGTTTTGGACGAGCCATTGCATGACCTGCTGACCTCCGGAGTATAGAACCTGGTTTTCGTTTACGAAGACATGGGCAACGCGTCGATAGTCGCCGACAAGCTCCCCGCCAGACTCCAGAAAAAGAAACAGCTCGACATCCGGAAGCGCCGCGAAGCTTTCTATCAAGCGCAGGAGAATCAGCGGCGCTCCCGATCTACCAGCAGAGTGCCCTGCGAAGAAGATTACCTGGCGATCGGGATCACCGAACGCTCCCGTCCGAGGCGGAGGCGAACAGTACTTTCTTGGAAAGAAAAGCTGCTCGTCGAAGAATGCGCGCCAAGGAGAAATTTCCTCTCGTTCAGCGCTCGCCCTCAGCGTTGCGAATCGAAAAGGTTCTCTCCCCTCGTCCCTGCCGATATTCAGATAGTGCTCAAGCGGATTGATCCCCCGGCCGGCAACGTCCGCGTTCGTCTTTAGATACCATTTCGTTGAAAAATGTGGGCCTGGATCGCGCCCTTCACGCCAACCGTGCTCCCAATAATGCTCGTAGGGATCGACACTCGCCTCCGCCAGATCGGGGTAGCGCCGAAGGTACCATTCGGCGTCCAGTCCACCTTCCTCGCGAAGCACCGCGGGTGAGGCCGCCCCGCGCCCCTCCGCCCTCCCGATGGTCAAATAATGCGCGAGTGGATTGATGTCTCGATCCATCACATCCGGGTTGGCTTTCAGATACCATTTCGTTGAAAAATGTGGGCCTGGATCGCGCCCTTCACGCCAACCGT
>CAYTTC010000161.1:4670-5917 GCA_964440525.1 uncultured Propylenella sp.
CCTCCGCCAGATCGGGGTAGCGCCGAAGGTACCATTCGGCGTCCAGTCCACCTTCTTGGCGGAGGAGGTCTACGGTCGCTCTTCGCAAGCGATCTTCGACTCGTTTCATTGCGTCGGCGATCTTCGACTGCTTCCGCTGCGCGATCAGCGTAGTCCTCTCTGTTGTGCTCAACCGCAATATCTGCTCGCGCCGCTCCATGAGCCGCGCGATGACAAAACTATAGAGTGCCTGATCGTCAGCATTCAACGCGAGGACGGCGTCCCTACGGGACTCCAGATTCACCACCTCGTTAGGAACTGCTGAAGGACCAGCATTAGAGCGCTCGCTCGACAACACCCCAATCCCAAGCATTTGCGAAATGATCGGGCAACAGAGATCAAATAGCTCCAGCGCGCCGCAGAAAGCGTACCGTTTGATAAGCAGCGCTTTGGCAAGGTCGGCGTCGGCCCCCGGGCCACCGACCCGGTAAGTCATTCTGTTTTGATGGCCGGGGTGTTCGTAGAAACTCTCGAAGGTTGGGTATCTAGCCCTGAACTGAACAGAGTCAGGGTTAATTGGCGACTGCTGATACCGGTAGTTGGAGAGTAAGCGGCTGAATGGCTCGCGCAACATGATCAACAGCTGGAAACGAGGCAGACGGAGAACCTGATCGATATGAGACCGTTCCAGATGACCTGACACAAAGCGGAAGGGATTACGTTTGTGGGCCGCCATGAACCGGGCAAATGACAGGTCCATCATGGCTTCGAGCGACATCTCTTTGCGTTGACGCAGATCCGAGGTGATAAAGACATTCCGACTGGGCCTAAGGTGTTGGTGCACCATGTTCCAAATCGACGTACCGCCGGTTTTCGGAACGTGCTGGAACACCCAAAGGGTATTTTCGTCATCTTGAAAACGATCGACGAAACTCTCGACGTCATCGCAATCGAGGATGCACGACGCTCGGGTCATCGGGCGGCCCCCAGCTTGCTGGAACCGGCCACATCAGGGGCGAAGATCGCAGCAAGACGGGGTCGGGGTGAAGAGGGGCTCAAGGACGCATCCCGATAATGCCTGCAATCTAGCGGTTCCTAAGCTTAAAGTCGAATACACACTCTCGCACTGATTGGGCCTACATGGCGGCCACGCGTGGAGAAATTTGGGATTGTCTGGGCACGAGCGATGGCTGCTCTTGGCGGACATCGACTTTGGAGAGCTGGTCCCGGTTTCTGAGACAGGTGGCTAAGGTGGATGCGACGACGAG
>CAYTTC010000162.1:0-5901 GCA_964440525.1 uncultured Propylenella sp.
CGCCGAGCGTTCTGATGATGCGCTCGATGTCGCGAAAAGTGTTGCGAAAAATGTGATCGTCGGTGTTTCGAAGGTAGCTTTCCTCCCAGTCGAACTTCCATGTCTTGTAGCGGTCAGCGAGCTGGAAGATGCCGAAATTCATCGAGCCCATGTTGAGCGAGCACATTTCGGGCTTCAGCTCGAGCGGCGCGGCGAGCCTTTCGTCGACGCTCATTTTGAGTCCGCCGCCGGTCGTGATGTTCACCACCGCGTCGGTCGCCTGCTTGATGCGCGGCAGGAACTGCATGAACACGTTCGTGTCGGGGGTCGGCCGACCTGTCTCTGGGTCACGCGCGTGAAGATGCAGGATCGCCGCGCCGGCCTCGGCCGCGCCGATCGCCTGGCTCGCGATTTCGTCCGGCGTGATCGGCAAGGCATCCGACATGGTCGGCGTGTGGATCGCACCGGTGATGGCGCAGCTGATGATGATCTTCGCTTGCTTCATGCGAGCACTCATAACCGAGGATTCAGCGAAGAGCGACGAATCCGCCGGCCTTTGATCTTGCGGCTTGCCGAGCGCCCCGCGCACGTTGGCACGGGGCCCCTGGACTGAAAACGCCCGAGACGCGCGCGGCATGGGGGCCGCGACATGCGCGGGGTTGCCCTCGCCTCAACAGCGGGTCATTAGAGTCGTAGACATCCATAAGTTGTAGTGCTAGGTTGCATTCACGCGAACTTCTCCTGGCTTCCATTGCACGGCAGCGTTCCATGGCAACCTCGAACTGCTTCAGAATTGTCGCCGCTCTCGTGGCAGTCGCGGCTCTCCACACAGAAGTCGGGGCCCAAGGCCTACTCGCACCGACCGTTTCGCCCGACCCGCTCCCGGACGTGCCCCCGACCAGCGGCGGCATTCCGTTTGCCTTATTCGATGACTATTCCTGGCGAAGCTTCATCGCACTGAACTGGCCGGCGCTCCCCGGGCCGGCAGACCGCGGCATGCCAGACCGGGCTCGTGCTTTCAGCGATGTAACCGGACCCCGCGTGTGGGAGACGTGGAAATCGCGCTTCGAAATTTTCCAGCCGGGCGGCGCGGCACCGAGCGCCTGGACCTCCTATGTCGGAAGCAACCCATGCGGGGCGGGCTTCGCCAACGATGTGATAACGCTCTCGTCTTTCACCGCTTTTGGTGACTTCAACCAGGCGATCTTCAGCCTCTCCGATGTCGGCAACCCGCTCATCGCGCAGAACCAAACCTATGCGCGCTACGAAGTGCGGGCGAACAAGGCGGAATTCGATTCGATCGTCGACAACAAATGGTACATCGCGGCAAACCTGCCGACGCCAACTGCGCCCGTGCCGTTCAACGACGCCTCGACCGAGGTGAAGGCGGCATGGCGGATCCTCACCGCCAGCGACACGCCCGCCATCCGCGCCCGCTACTATGTCGTGACCAACGCGCAGGTTTTCGACGTGGCGCAGGCGAAATGCACGCTGCAGGACATCGCGCTGGTCGGCTTCCACATCGTCACCAAGACCCCGGACCGGAAGCAATGGATCTGGTCGTCATTCGAGCATGTGGACAACGTTCCGGGCTCCTCGACCGAGCCGACGCCGCCCGCAGGCGTCCCCTTCTCCTTCAATGATCCGAGTCAGCCGCAATCCCTCAATCCGGCCAGGCGGCCGTCGCCCATCTCTTCGACCAACCCGCCGGTCGCCAGCCCGACTCCGATGCAAGTCGTGCGGAAGCTCAAGATCGTCGACTCGACCATGACCACGAACGAGGCCTATTGGGCCCTGCCCGAAATCAAGGGCACGGTCTGGGAGAACTACATGCTGGTCATGACCCAATGGCCGACCACGACCGATGCCGAAGGGCCGGACAACGACGGCGCGCCATTTCCGACGGGGGGCTCCGAACTCGCGAACACGACCATGGAGACCTATTTCCAGTTCGACGGCGGCAGTTGCATGGCCTGCCACCAGATATCCAACGCGCAGGGCCGAGACTTCGTCATGTTCGTGACCATGGATGCCTTCCGCCCCGGCACACCGGCGCCTGCCGACCTCTTCGCGGCCAAGGCTGTGAGTCCCAGCGCTGCGACGGGGGCCGCCCCGGCGCTCGAAAAAGATCCGATGGTCGAGGCCCTTTCCGATTTCTTTGAGGCGTCTCAGGACAAGTAGGTTTTCGCTTCGCGCGTACCGGAGGCGTGTACAGTCAAGTCAGGAAAAGGTCGAACCATGCCCGTCAGCTTTGCCAAGGATATCCTGCCGCTCTTCACTCAGATCGACATCGATCACATGCAGTTCTTCTGCGACCTGTCGAAATATGACGACGTGAAGACCAATTCTGCCGACATTGTCAGCCGGCTGACAGGCGAAGGCGGCCCAGCCATGCCGCCGAAAACCGCCGGTGGACCATGGTCCGCCACACAGATAGCGCTCTTTCAGTCATGGATCGACGGCGGGTGCCAGCCCTAGCCGGTTCCGTTACGCCGCGAAGCGAACCAGCAGATCCTTCGCGTCGATCTGGTCGCCGGCTTTGACCAACACCTCCGCGACCTTTCCGTCGCGGTCGGCGTGCAGCGCTGTCTCCATCTTCATCGCTTCGATTGAAAGAAGCACATCGCCGGCGCGGATTTCTTGGCCCGCGCTGACGGAGACGCCTGACACGACTCCCGGCATGGGCGCCGCGACATGCGCAGGGTTGTCAGGCTCTGCCTTTGGGCGGCGGGCCTTGGAGCTGGCGCCGTGCGTGCGGTCCGGAACCTTGGCGATGCGCGGCTGGCCGTTCAGCTCGAAGAACACACGTACCTGGCCCTCGTCGTCCGGCTCGCCGATCGCCTGGCAGCGCACGACGAGGATCTTGCCCTTTTCGAGCTCAACCGAAATCTCCTCGCCGGAGGGAAGCCCATAGAAATAGGTCGGGGTCGGCAAAACCTCCGTCGGGCCGTAGCTCTCCTGCGCCGCGGCGAAATCGGAAAAAACTTTTGGGTACATCAGATAGGAGGCGAGCTCGCGATCGTCGGGCGGATGGCCGATCTTTTCGGACGCCGTGTTGCGCTCCGCGTCGAGGTCGGCGGGAGCCAGCAAGGATCCGGGACGCACAATGATGGGTTCGGCGCCTTTCAAGACTTTCTTCTGAATCGCCTCTGGCCAGCCGCCGGGCGGCTGGCCGAGCTCGCCCTTCATCATCTGCACGACGGAATCGGGAAAGGCGATGTCGCGCGAGGGGTCGAGCACGTCGGCAGCGGACAGATCCTGCGTCACCATCATCAGCGCCATGTCGCCGACCACCTTGGAGGAGGGGGTCACCTTGACGATGTCACCGAAGAGCTCGTTCGCCTCGGCATAGGCGCGCGCTACCTCGTGCCAGCGGCTTTCGAGGCCGAGCGAGCGCGCCTGCTCCTTCAGATTGGTGAACTGGCCGCCCGGCATTTCGTGCAGATAGACTTCCGAGGCGCCGGAGCGGAGGTCGCTCTCGAAGGCGCGGTACTGGAAGCGCACAGCTTCCCAATAGAGCGAGATTCTTCTGATCGCGTCGAGGTCGAGGCCGGTCTTGCGCTCCGTCTGATCGAGAGCGGCGACGAGCGAGCCGAGGCAAGGCTGCGAGGTGAGACCGGAGAGCGAATCCATCGCCGCGTCGATGGCATCGACTCCCGCCTCGATCGCCGCAAGCACGGTCGCTGCGGCGAGCCCCGACGTGTCGTGGGTGTGGAAGTGGATCGGTGTGCCTATCTCATCGCGCAACGCGGTGAAGAGGGCGCGCGCGGCGGCGGGCTTCATGACGCCCGCCATGTCCTTCACGGCGATGATGTGGGCGCCGGCTTTTTCGAGCTCGCGCGCGAGGCCGACATAGTAAGCGAGATCGTATTTCGGTCGCGCCGGATCGAAGATGTCGCCAGTGTAGCAGATCGCGGCTTCGCAGAGTTTTCCTGATTCCAGCACCGCGTCGATCGCGACGCGCATGTTCTCCGCCCAGTTCAAACAGTCGAAGACGCGAAAAAGGTCGATCCCTGCCTTCGCCGCCTCGGCCACGAAGAAGCGCACGACGTTGTCGGGGTAGTTGGTGTAGCCGACGCCGTTCGCGCCGCGGAGCAGCATCTGCAGAAGAATGTTCGGCACGCGGCTCCGGATCGTCGCCAGGCGCTCCCATGGGTCTTCAGTGAGGAAGCGCATGGCGACATCAAAGGTCGCGCCGCCCCAGCATTCGAGCGAGAAAAGTTGAGGCAAAGCAATGGCATAGGCCGGCGCGGCGCCGACGATGTCGTGCATGCGCATGCGGGTGGCGAGCAGCGACTGGTGCGCGTCGCGCATGGTGGTGTCGGTGACGAGAACGCGCTTCTCCTCGCGCATCCAGGCGGCGAATTTTTCCGGCCCGTCGCGGTCGAGGCGCTGCTTGGTTCCGTCGGCCGGGCGGCCTTCAAAGACGGGAGCGACCGGTCGCGGCGCGTGCGCGTCGGGCGCCGCCCGACCGCGCGTCTCGGGATGCCCGTTCACCGAGACGTCTGCGATGTAGTTCAGAAGCTTGGTCGCGCGATCCCGCCGTTTGACGGCCGTGATGAGCTCCGGCGTCTCGTCGATGAAACGCGTCGTGTAGCTCATGTCGCGGAAGCGCGGATGTGAGACGACGTTTTCGAGGAAGGCGAGGTTGGTCGCCACGCCGCGGATGCGGAACTCGCGGAGCGCACGGTCCATGCGCGCGATCGATTCTTCGGGCGAGGGCGCCCAGGCGGTGACCTTTTCGAGCAGCGGATCGTAGAAGCGCGTGATCACCGCGCCGGAATAGGCGGTGCCGCCGTCGAGCCTGATGCCGAAACCTGTAGCCCCTCGATAAGCGGTGATGCGGCCGTAATCGGGGATGAAATTCTGCTCCGGATCTTCGGTGGTGATGCGGCACTGCAGCGCGTGGCCGTTCAGCCGGATCTCCTCCTGCGGGGGCACGCCGGACGCCGGTTCGCCGATCCGCTTCCCCTCGATCATATGAATCTGCGCCTTGACGATATCGATCCCGGTCACCTCTTCGGTGACCGTGTGCTCGACCTGGATGCGCGGATTGACCTCGATGAAGTAGAATTTTCCGCTTCCCGCGTCCTGCAAAAACTCCACCGTCCCGGCGCAGACATAGTCGGCGCTGTCGGCGATGCGGAGCGCGTAGCGGCAGAGCTCCTCGCGCTCGTCGTGCTTCAGGTACGGCGCGGGTGCGCGCTCCACCACCTTCTGATGCCGGCGCTGGATGGAGCAGTCGCGCTCGAAGAGGTGCACGCGGTTGCCAAAAGTGTCGCCGAGAATTTGCACCTCGATGTGGCGGGCGCGCTCGACCAGTTTTTCGAGATAGACCTCGTCCTTGCCGAAGGCGGCCTTGGCCTCGCGCTTCGCTTCCGTCACGTCGCGGACGAGCGCCGCCTCGTCGCGGATGACGCGCATGCCGCGCCCGCCGCCGCCCCAGGAGGCTTTCAGCATCAGCGGATAGCCGATTTTTTCCGCGAGCCGCTTCCAGCTCTCCGGGTCCTCGGGGAGGGGATCGGTTGCCGGCATGACTGGCACGCCGGCCGCGGCGGCAAGCTCGCGCGCGGCGACCTTGTTGCCGAGTTTTCGCATCGTCTCCGGCGAGGGGCCGATGAAGGTGATCCCGGTGGCGGCGCAAGCCTCGGCGAATTCGGGGCTTTCGGAGAGGAGCCCGTAGCCCGGATGCACGGCATCGGCGCCCGAGCGCACGGCGACGCGGAGGATTTCGGAAATGGAAAGATACGCTTCTATCGGCCCGAGCGGATGCTGGAGGTGCGCTCCGCGGCCGATCTGGTAGGCCTCGTCGCATTTGAATCGGTGCAGCGCGAGCTTGTCCTCCTCGGAGAAGATGCCGACCGTCTTGATCCCAAGCTCGTTTGCAGCGCGAAAAACCCGGATGGCGATCTCCGAGCGGTT
>CAYTTC010000163.1:0-5871 GCA_964440525.1 uncultured Propylenella sp.
GGCTCAGTCATCCTCGTCCTCGCCGCGCGGTGCGGCGAAAGCGCCGTTCAGCGTGCTCGACGGCGCCGCTCCTTCATAGGCGAAGCGGCGCTCGGCAAGCGCTTGAGCCGCCTTCAGAAAAGCCCCGAGCGCGACCTTGGCGAGCCCCGAGCCGATCGAAACGCGCTTCACGCCGAGCTTTTCGAGCGCGGCGATGTCGTTGGATATTCCGCCGAGGCCGCCGAGTACGTTCACCGGCACCTTCGCCGCTTCGACGATGGCGCGGACCTCCGCCTCCGTCGTGACCCCCGGCGCGTAGGCGACATCCGCGCCGGCCGCCTCGTAGGCGCGAAGCCGCCGGATTGCCTCGCCAAGCGGATCGGGGCTCTTGTGGAAGAACACCTCGCAGCGGCCCGTCAGCACGAAGTCCGACCCCGACTTCAGCACCGCCTCCTTGGCGGCTGAGAAGCGGCGCAGCGCCTCGTCGAGCGGATAGAGGCCCTTGCCCGCCTGATCCTGGTCCTCGATCGAACAGCCGGCGACACCGGCGTCGATCGCCCGGCGGATTGTTTCGGCGACTTCCGCCGGCGTGGCGCCGTAGCCGCTCTCGAAATCGCCGTTGACCGGCAGGCCGCTCGCCTCGGAGAGGATTCTCGCATGCGCGACGGCATGGTCGCGCGTCACCACCCCGGTCGCGTCAGGCTTTGCCAGCGTCCAGGCAAGCGCGGCCGACGACGTGGCGATCGCCTCGAATCCGAAATCAGCGAGGAGCCGCGCGGTCCCCGCGTCCCACGGATTGGGCATGACGAAAAGGCCGGCGCGCTCATGCAGCGCGCGGAAGCGTGTCGCTGAATCGCTCAATAGCCGGGTCTCCCTCAATCACAGAACTAGCTGCCAATCACCGGCACCAATTCCACGCGCGCGGCATCTGTCAGTTGCCTGTCCAGAGTGGCTAGCTCCAGGCGGCGGCGTTGTGCCAGCTCCAGATAGACTGCGTCGTACACTGATAGAGAATGGCGGTCGGCGAGCTTCACCGTCGCCGACCATGCCTGGACGTCGCTCTCAGGGTCCACCGCAACGTCGAGTCCCGCAAGGTTGGCCAGCAACAAATCGCGATTCTTCGCGTCGATTCGCCGCCGTCGCAGGCCCATCTGAAGGCCGTTCGCGACTTCGAAGCGCCAGAGCGCCGGCACCACAGCGCCATCTTCAGCGACGCGTCGCAGCACAGCTTGCGAGGCATCCGTCCGCTCATCCTTGAAACACCACGACAACGTCATCGAGCTGTCGAGGACAAGGCTCACGGCCGTCCTTCGTTGATGAGATCTTTGATCTTCAACCCACCGAGCGTCATCCCTTCACTCAGGGCGATGATATTTGCCGCGGCACGTCGAGCCTTTTCCCGATCTCGCTCTCCCGTATCGGGCACGAGCCGTGCGACTCTTTTGCCACGCCGGGTGATGGCTACCTCTTCACCGTTCTCGACCAAGTCGAGCAGGGTGCCCAAGGTGTTCTTCGCTTCGAAAGCGCCGATCTCGCGCACCGCAGAGTCTCCAATAAGCTAGTTAAGCTAGCTTATTTCAGGACTCTCGCGCAGGCAAGGTCCTCAGTGGTTGTCGAGCGGAAACTCGTGATGCGCGACGTCGCGGTATTTCACCGCCGGCTTCAAGACCATGCCGTGATCGAACTGATCGACCATCGAGCGCTGGATCTCCTGCCACGGCGTCTGGCTGTGCGGGACATAGCTGAGTCCGCCGTTGCCGAGTTTCTCGCGCACCACCTTCTTGCGCGCCTGCAGCTCGTCGTCGGAGATGATGATGTTCGCGGAGCGCTTGTTGAGGTCGATGCGGACGCGGTCGCCGGTGTTCACCAGTGCAAGCCCACCGCCGACGGCGGCTTCCGGCGAGGCATTGAGAATGGACGGCGACCCTGAAGTTCCCGACTGCCGGCCATCGCCGATGCAGGGGAGCTCGGTTATGCCGCGCTGCAGAAGCGCATCGGGCGGCTGCATGTTCACCACCTCGGCGCCGCCGGGATAGCCGATCGGCCCGGTGCCGCGGATGATGAGGATCGTGTTTTCGTCGATGCCGGTCGCGGGATCGTTGATGCGCGCGTGATAATCCTCGCGCCCGTCGAAGACGACAGCGCGGCCCTCGAAGGCGTCGGGGTCGCTAGGCTTGGAGAGATAGCGATTGCGGAACTCCTCCGAGATGACGCTCGTCTTCATGATGGCGGAATCGAAGAGGTTGCCCTTGAGGTTCAGGAAGCCCGCCTCCTTCACAAGCGGATTGTCGAAGGTGCGGATCACCTCGCGGTCCCAGCTGCGCTTGTCCTTGCAGTTCTCGCCCATCGTCTTGCCGTTGGCGGTAATCGCCTGCGGATGCGGCAGCAGGCCGCCCTCGATCAGCTCCGCCACCACGGCGGGCACGCCGCCGGCGCGATGAAAGTCCTCGCCGAGAAAGCGGCCGGCGGGCTGCAGGTCGAGAAGCAGCGGAATGCGGTAGCCAATTTGCTCCCAGTCGTCGTTGGTCAGCGGAATTCCGAGATGCGCCGCGATGGCGTTCAGATGGATCGGCGCATTGGTCGAGCCGCCGATCGCCGAGTTCACCACGATGGCGTTCTCGAAGGCTTCGCGCGTCATGATCTGCGAGGGCTTCAAATCCTCCTTCACCATCTCGACAATCCGCCGGCCGGTGAGATAGGCGATCTGTCCGCGCTCCTTGTGCGGCGCGGGAATGGCGGCGCAACCGGGCAGCATCATGCCGAGCGCCTCGGCGAGCGAGTTCATCGTGGTCGCCGTGCCCATGGTGTTGCAGAAGCCCACTGACGGCGCCGACGAGGCGACGAGCTCGAAATATTCCGGCCAGCCGATCTCGCCCGCCGACTTCATCTTCTTGGCCAGCCACTTGATGGTGCCGGACCCGGTCCGCTTGCCCTTGTACCAGCCATTCAGCATCGGTCCGACCGAGAGCGCGATGGCGGGAATGTTGACGGTCGCAGCCGCCATCAATTGCGACGGCGTGGTCTTGTCGCAGCCGGTAGTGAGCACGACGCCGTCGATCGGATAGCCGAAGAGCGTTTCGACGAGGCCGAGATAAGCGAGGTTGCGGTCGAGCGAGGCCGTCGGACGTTTTCCCGTCTCCTGGATCGGATGGACGGGAAACTCGAAGGCGATCCCGCCCGCCTCGCGGATTCCCTCGCGCACGCGCTGCGCCAGCACGATGTGGTGGCGGTTGCAGGGGGCGAGGTCCGACCCAGACTGCGCGATGCCGATGAGCGGCTTGCCGGATTGCAGCTCCTCGCGCGTGAGACCCCAGTTCATGTAGCGCTCCATGTAGAGCGCGGTCATGTCCGGATCGTCCGGATTGTCGAACCAGAGCTGCGACCTGAGCTTCACCTGCGTGCCATGCTTGGCGTCAAACGACATTGGGATCCTCCCGTTTCGCCGGCAAAGTCGCGCGGCGGAGGCCGGAAATCAACGGCTATCACGCCGCGCAGGCGCAAAGTATGACCTTTGTCGGAAGCATATGCAGCTATGCAGCTCCAGGGAGGCACTGCTATGCTTGGCCGGCGGGAGAACCACTATGGCGATCACCATACGGAACAAGGAAACGGAGGCGATGATCCGCCGGCTGGCGGAGCAATGGGGTTCCGGCCCAAGCGGAGTGATCAAACGCCTTGTCGAACACGAGTTGCAGCGAACGGGCGCGGTACCGGAGGCTGAATTCCAGCGCCGAATGAAGATTTGGGACGAGCTCGACGGTGAATTTCCCCCTCCGACGGAGGAGGAGAAGAGCGAAATGCAATACGAGCTGGATCATATGTACGACTACCTTGAGGAAAAGATCGACAGAAGCGAGGGCGCCAAAAAAAGCGCGGCATCGTGATTGTCCTCGATACGTCTGCATTGATGGCCATCCACCGATATGAGGCGGAAAGGTCGGCGTTCAGGATAGCCGTCACGAAAGCTGCCAGCGCGATTCTACCTGCGTCCGCCTATGTCGAATTTGTCCTGGCGACAAAGGCACGCCGAAGTTCACGAGCATGGCTCGACCGCCTGATCCGGCGCAGGATTTTGCGAGTTGAGCCGATTACTGCCGCTGTCGCATCGGCAGCCGCCGATGCCGCAGAGCGTTACGGGCGAGGCCATCATCGCGCTGCGCTCAACTTCGGCGATTGCCTCTCCTACGCCGTCGCCAAACACCTCGGTGCGCCGCTTCTCTACAAGGGCGACGACTTCATCCACACCGACATCGAAAGCGCGCTTCCCGCATGAGCCTCAAGACCATTGCCGCCTTCGACCGCATCGGTGAGGAGAATGCCTTCGCCGTGCTCGCGCGCGCCAACCAACTCGCCGCCCAAGGCCGCGACATCATCAATCTCGGCATCGGCCAGCCGGACTTCCGCACGCCCGAGCATATCGTCGAGGCGGCGGTGAAGGCGCTGCATGACGGGCACCACGGTTATACGCCGGCCGTCGGCATTCCCCCGCTCCGCGAGGCAGTCGCGCGACGCACGCTTCAGACGACCGGCGTCGAAGTCTCCCCCGACCATGTGCTGATCGTGCCGGGCGGAAAGGTAACGATGTTCGCCGCCATCCTGCTATTCGGCGAACCGGGCGCCGACATCCTCTATCCGGATCCCGGCTTTCCGATCTACCGCTCCATGATCGAGTTTACCGGCGCGCGGCCGGTGCCGGTGCCGGTCCGCGAGGCGAACGGCTTCGCCTTCTCGGCTGAAGAGACGCTGGCGCTGATCACGCCGAGGACGCGGCTCCTCATCCTCAACTCGCCCGCCAATCCGACCGGCGGCGTGACGCCGCGGCGTGAGGTCGAGACGCTGGTCAGAGGACTCGGTGCCTGGTCGGACATCGCCATCCTCTCCGACGAGATCTACGATTGCATGACCTATGACGGCGAGGAGCACGTCTCGCTCCTGACCTATCCGGAGATCCAGGAGCGACTGATCCTCCTGAACGGCTTCTCCAAGACCTGGGCGATGACCGGCTGGCGGCTCGGCTGGTCGATCTGGCCCGCGCCCCTCTACGACAAGGTCAGGAAGCTCGCGGTCAATTGCTGGTCGTGCGTCAACGCGCCAACCCAGTTTGCCGGCATCGCCGCGATCGACGGACCGCAGGACGCTGCAGTGAAGATGGTCGCCGCTTTCGACCGGCGCCGCAGGGTCGTGACCGAGCTTCTGAACACGCTTCCCGGCGTCTCCTGCATCACGCCGAAGGGCGCTTTCTACGCCTTCCCCAATGTCTCCAAGACCGGCTGGCCAGCGAAGGCGCTCGCCAACGCGCTCCTCGACGAAGCGGGCGTAGCGCTGATCGGCGGACCCGATTTCGGCGTCAACGGCGAGGGATATATCCGCGTCTCCTACGCGAATTCCGAGGAGAACATCCGCAAGGCGGTCGAGCGGATCGGGGAATTCTTGGTTAGCAAGAAGTAAAGACGCTAGTGGCACCCAGTCATACTAAAGAAACAGGCGGGCTAGGCAAATCTTTTTGATCTAAATCAGTTACGCGCCTGCAGTGCGCCTTGAGTTACTACCAACTCTTACGGTTTCAAGAAACTGGCGAGTTGGCTGACAGATCGTGTCGAGGGTCCGTTCCGAGAAGTGGCGCTTTTCGACGCGCGTGCTGTTGCCGATCATCGCCGCGGGAGCCGCTACGGCGCTCCTCGTTGCCGCAGTCCTCGTCCTGGCGACTCAGGAAAGCGACCGCGTTGCGTGGGAGCGGCAAAGCCGGCTCGTCTCGCATGTTCTTTCCGCGCAGGTGCAAAGGATCCCTCACGATCAGGAGAGCGTGACCATCTGGGACGACGCGGTGGTCAAGACCAAGCTGCGCTACGATGCGGAATGGGTGGACATCAATCTCGGCGCCTGGATGCACGA
>CAYTTC010000164.1:0-5732 GCA_964440525.1 uncultured Propylenella sp.
CACCTGGACGAGGTGCTGTCGCCGCGCCGGCCGGCGCCCCGGCTTTCCGCCGAGCGGCGTTATGCCGAGCCGGTCGTCGATATCGACTCGCTGCTGGAAACGGTCGCCTCGCTCGCGCGCACGCTCGTTCCAGCGCTAGAGCGGCATGGGCTTGGCGCGCGCCTCCTGGAGGCTTCCTTCTTCCGCATCGACGGAGAGGTCGCCCGCGCCGAGGTTGGCACGGCGGCGCCGCTCCGCGCGCCGGAAACCGTCGCCATGCTCTTTTCCGAGCGGCTCGCGGCGCTCGGCTCCGAATGGGATGCCGGCTTCGGCTTCGACATGGTTCGCCTTGCCGTGCTTCGCTCCGAGCCGCTCGACGCCACTCAGATCGATCTCGCCGGCAAGATGGCGGAGGGGGCCGATCTCGCCCGTCTGGTCGATCGGCTCGGCGCCCGGCTTGGACCCGCCCGCATCACCCGCTTTATTCCCGTCGACACGCATATCCCCGAGCGCGCCGTCTGCCCGGAGTCTCTCGCCGTAAGGGCGGTGCCGCCCGCCTGGATCATGCCACAGGAGGCTGAGACGCCGCCCGACCGGCCGCTGCGTCTCTTCGCCCGTCCCGAGCTGGTCGAGGTCATGGCCGAGGTGCCGGAAGGCCCGCCGCTCCGTTTTCGTTGGCGGCGCGTGATGCACGAAGTGGCGCGGGCGGAGGGGCCGGAACGCATCGCGCCCGAATGGTGGCGGCAGGAGGATTTTGATCGCGCCACGCGCGACTATTTCCGCGTGGAGGATACCGAAGGCCGCCGCTACTGGCTTTTTCGCGAGGGTCTTTACGGCAGCGAGACGGTGAGCCCGGCTTGGTATGTGCATGGGCTCTTTGCCTGAACGAACGCCGTCACATGCCCGCTTCCGTCCGCGACCCGCCGCCCGCTTACCAGCGGTAATTCACGAAGGCTCGCGCCGTGTGAATGCCGTCGAGCTCGACGTCCTGGTGATACTCGAGCGCGTTGTTTGCGATGCCGCTGACCTCGAAGGATTGGAAATCGTAGAACCTGTACTCGACGCCCACCCGGATATGCTCCGTGACCGCGGCCTCGGCGCCGCCGCCCACCGTCCATCCCCAAAGCACCTCATCACCAAATGCCTCGATCGTCGTCTGTCCGCAAAACGAGCGGCCGCACGTATCGATCGTCGAAGCCTCGACGTCGAGGAATGCCACGCCGGCCTTCGCATAGATCAGAAGACGGTCGAAGGGAACGCCGACACGGCCCGTCAGCGAGCCGAACCATTTGCTCTCGAACGTCGTAAAGGCCTGCACTTCCGGCGCGGGAACTGGCAAGGAATTCGGGTCGATGACAGAGTCGTCGAGATCCATGAAACCGACTTCACCGCCCACACCGACGACGAACCTGTTCCACTGCCAATCGTAGCCCGCCTGGCCGCCGCCCGAGAATCCCTCTACCGAGAGCCCGTAAGAATCCCCCGGAAACAGGTACACGTTTCCGCCAAAAGCATCCGTGAACAACTCCGTCACGCCGATGTCGGACCAGGCGACTCCGCCGAAGCCGCCGACATAGAAGCCCGACCAGTTGTAGGCGATCGGCGTGGCAGCGAGCATCGGCGCCTGCGCGCGCGCCGGCGCGCCGGCAAGAGCCAGAGCCGCGATAGACATCAAGGCGGCGGCGGCCGTTGACGTGACAAGACGCAACATGACAGGGACCCCTAGGCGCGATCGGAACAGGCAGACTATTGCGACGCGAATGGCAAGTCTGTCACCATTCTGCCACTCTTGATATCCGCTCCATCTGGCGCACTTTTGCTGCCCTGGCCGGGCGGACATCCGCCTTGAGGCTCGGTCAAAAAAGAGAAGGCGTGGGTTTTGTCCCACGCCTCCTGTCACAAGCGGCAACTTCAATCAGGCGTGGGACGTATCCCACGCCTTTGATCAAGAGCGCAAAGCCTCAGGGCCGGAGCGCAAAGATCTGGGTGCGCCAGGTCGCCGACGCCGTTGATTGGACGCCGCTACCGTATTGGTTGGTGCCCCAGACAATGCCGCGATCGCTCACCGGTGGGAACGGATCCGGATTGGCCCCGGCATAGTCGCCCCAGCGGCAGAGTGTGTCCCCCGGGCCGCAGCTGAAGTCCCTGTAAGGCGAGGTCGAGTCTTTGAGGGTCACGAATCCTCCGACCAACGCGCCGTTGAAGCTCGAACCTGCCCTGATACGCGGATTGAGGCCAATCTCGCCGCCCTTGGTCACCGAATACTGGATCGCAAAGCTGTCGCCGAATTGACTGGCGACGCCCGTCCGCACCTTGCGGTCCGACGAGATGGCGCCGTTGAAGATGAAGAATCCTGCCTGGAAGATGTTGCCCTGGCGAAGGACCACCGGAACGTTCGGGAACGGATTGATCTCATACCAGCGGACGGCCGAGACACCCGAGACGGCGATCGTGTGCTGCACCCAGAAAGAGAAGGTACCGCGGTCCGGATTGACGGATTGCACCGCCTGGGTCGGGCGGGCGTCGAGCGTGTCGAGCGAGTTGATGCTTAGCCCGCCCGCCGGCGCGTCGGGCGGGACGGTGTAGACTGCAACCCCAGCTGGCCTAGATGGGCCGTAGGAGGCGAAGCCGGTAAATGGCCCTGGCCCCGGATTCCGCGTCACGTTGCGGAACCACAGCCTGTTGGACGGCAAGGCGCCGTTGCGGGCAACCACATAGCCGGTCGCGCTGTTGTCGATCTGGTTCGAAGGCACCGGCGTGAAGATCTGGTTGTTGCTGGTGTCCCTTATGTTCAGGATGCGGTTAACCTTGAACGACGAGCCGGCAGGACATGTGGTGCCCGCCGGAGGCTTGCTAAAGCTGACGATGTCAGAACCGACGAAGCCGGGCGCGAACGAATTGACCCCGACGATGAGGAAGTAAAAGCTGTCGCCGAGCTTCGGGTAATCGGGGAACCGGTTGCCGAAGCCCGTGGTGTATTTGCACCAGTGGGTGCTCGTGCCGTTGGCTGGGGAAGACGTTTTGCTGAAGCCCCACGACAGGCGATTGTCGGATGCCGAGAAGATCGAATCGTTGAAGTAGTAGAAGCGGTTCGTCTGCGCATCCCACATGATCTGCGGATCGAAGGTATTCACCGTGGAGGCAAGGCCGGCGAGCGTATTCAGCGTTCCGGACGAGATCAGTGCGTTGGTCGAACGGTTGTAGATGCCGAACCTTGTGTTGACCAACTGGATGTAGCGTGTCGTCCCGATGGCGCCGGTCGTGTCGGGCGGCGTTGAACTCGAATTGAACTGGCCGGCGAAATTGTGCCCGCCGGAGATCGTCGCCAGAGGTCCTGCGCCGCCTCCGGCCGCGGCCGCGCCCGCCGGGCTCGCCGGAGCTGCCGCAAGAGCCTGATCGGAGCCGCGGTTGGCGGCCGCCTCGGCGGCAACATCCGCCGCGTTCATTCGCAGGGCGCTGCGTTCCATCGAGGCACGAGCCACTGCACTCATCGTGCCGTCGCCTTGCTCGTTCGGGTCGGCAGCCCTGGTGACCAATGTATCGGCGTAGGCCGTCATCGGCAGGACCGAGAACGCAACGGCGGCAGCCGTTAACGTGAGGCGTCTCTTGAGATCGTATGTCATAGAATTCCTCGCTGAGGTGTTTAGTTCTCTGGACGCATGATGCGGAGCGAAGCCATCCCCCCTCAGGTTGGCTGACTCGGTATAAATCCCCGATGGTGAACCCACAAGGGCGACTTCGTCGGCAATGCCGCTTTGCGCAACGTCACGGCGCAGACCGGTAAACCAAACCATAACAAGCCGAGGCGCGCGCCGACCGTCTCGGCGGAGGATAGGGGCTCTCTATTTCACAACTATGACCGGCAGATTGCCAGTCTCGAAAGACCGATCCCTCGAATCAAAGAAAGAGCGGCGGGCTCAACCCGCCGCTCCCTGGGATCATTGCGTTGATTCGAGGCAGTTTGGATCGCCCGGCGCGCAGAGGCCGGTTCCGCCGCCCGATCCATCTGGGCCCACCCCTTCGGTCTGGCCTTCCATCGGAGCGATCTGTTCCGGTCCGGGTCCCTCGCCGCCCGGATGACCAAACAAGGACTCATCTACGGGGGGGACGCCGGCGGTTCCCTCAACGGGGGCGACATATTCAGGCCCGGGTCCGCCGCCGCCCGGATGACCGAAGATCGGCTTATCGTCGTCGCGGTGGCGGCGCCGCCTGTGGTCATCGCCGAAACGGAAGAAAACGTACGGGGCACCGAAGTAGGAATAATAGTCGGGGACGAGTACGCGCCGTCCGGCGTAGACGAACTCCAGCCGGCTCGCGTAGATCCAGCCACGGATATCCTGAACCACCACATCGCACCAAGCGCGAGTGTCGAGACAGCCAAGCACATGCACGCGCGTTCCGGGATAGAGCCGGGCGATGACCTGATACCTGGTGCTCGGTCCGGCGCGCAAATTCGTGTATCCGTCGCCGGACGCATAGGCGATCGACTGCGCCGCGGCCATACCCGGCAGAACCAACGCGGCGCAAAAGGCCGCGATGGCAATAAGTGAACGTGTTCTCATGGGACGCTCCATAGGGATTCCAGCCGGCTCCCGGTCTGGACCGGCAATTCCTGGCGAACAAGATCGTTCCTTTCGCCTGAACGTTCCCTGAACATGGACAGCGCCGCGGCAACTTCAAGCCGCCAGCGGATACGCCTCCTCCATGACATACGGCCCGCCGCCCCTTGATTCGCGCGAGGACAGAAGCACGAAGCGGCCGACCGGGAAGGGCGGCGTCCGAAAGTCCCCGCGTAGTGCCAGGTAGGCCGCAGCATCGGCCTCGCTCGCGCCCTTGATCCGCGCCAGCGTGACGTGCGGCCGGAATTTCCGCCGCTCCGGCTCGAGCCCGATCCGCTGGATGATCCGCTCGTGCTCGCTTTGCAGGTCCTTCAGCGCCGGCGACGCTCGCACGCAGGCGACGATCGAATGCGGCTTGTTGCCGCCGAAGGCGTCGAGGCCGGCAAGCGCAACGTCGAAGCTCGGCCGGTCGACCCGCGTCAGCGCGCCGCCGATCTCGTCAGCCGTCCGCTGATCGATGTCGCCGATGAAGCGGAGCGTGATGTGGTAATTTTCCGGGTCGACCCAGCGCGCGCCAGGCAGTCCGCCGCGGAGCAGCGAGAGCGAGAAGGTGAGGGGGGCCGGGATTTCCAGGGCGGTGAAAAGACGCGGCATGCCAGCCTCGCGAATCACGCTTTGACGACAGGCGGAATATTAGCGCTTCGCCATATCGAAGTGCAGGACATGCGCCCGAGCCGCATGAAAAAGGCCGGCCCCGAAGGGCCGGCCTAGGAATTTACCTCTGGGGATTGAACCATACTGACTGCCCGGCCTGGGAGGCGTTGGGGGGCTGGGGGCTGGATTTCCTCCGCCTCCCGTGACCGGACATGAGGCAACGATCGAAAGATCGGCAGCTAGCATGGCACACGAAAGGCTGAATCGGGGCATCTTTGTGGAATTGCGAAGAGCCCCGGATTCGCTCGGCTTTTCCACCTGAGGAATCTTGCTGCAAGCTCTGCCGTTCGCGCTATGCTGATGAAATTGCGAACGGAGGCGCGCCTTGAGCGAGAGTGAAGACTGGTCTTTCGTCGGGCGGCGGGCCGCGTTGAGAACACGACCGTCCGCCCAGCCCCAGGTGTCCTTCGACAGGACTGAGCTCGATGCAATTCTCCGGGTTTATGGCCGCAAGGTCGCCGAGGGCGAATGGCGCGACTA
>CAYTTC010000165.1:0-5641 GCA_964440525.1 uncultured Propylenella sp.
CGAACGACTCATAGGGGTGGTGGACGATAATGTCCTTCTGCCGGATGGCGGCGAAACAGTCTCCGCCATGCTCGCGGATGCGTTCGGGAAAGCGCGGCGCGTAGGGCTCGAACTTCAAATCGGGCCGGTCGACGGCCACGAGCTGCGACACGTTGTCGATGGCAAGTAACCCGGGGATCATGTGCACTTCGTGATCGCCCACAGCGAGCGCCCGCTGCACGAGCGAGCACAACGAGGCCGGCATGCCCTCTTCGATTTCGAGCCGGATCACGACGCCGAGGCGGCGCTGCTTTAGCGCGCGCTCGAAGAAGCGGACGAGATCCTCGGCCTCTTCCTCCACTTCGATGTCGGAATCTCGGATCAGCCGGAAGGCCCCCTTCCCGCTCACCTCGTAGCCAGGGAAGAGCCGAGGAATGAAAAGCCCGACCGCGTCCTCCAGCAACACGAAACGCAGCGCGCCCGAGCCGTTTGGCGCAGGCGGGATCGGGATGAAACGCTCTACGCTGATCGGGAAGCGCACGAGCGCCTGCATTGCCTTCCCCTTCTTGCCGGACAGCTGCAAGGCAAGCGTGAAGCCGAGATTGGGGATGAAGGGAAACGGGTGCGCCGGGTCGATGGCGAGCGGCGTCAGCACCGGAAATATCGAATCGAGAAAATAGTTCTCAAGCCAGGCGCTCTCGTCCTCGTTCAGCGCATCCGCCGCGACGATCGCGATCCCGACCTTTTCCAACTCACTGCGAAGCATTTTCCAGTTGGCGTGTTGCTGCTGCACCAGCTCAGCGACCTTGGCGTCGATCGCCTTCAGCTGTTCCGCCGGCGACAGCCCGTCGTCGCTCACGGTGGCGATCTGCTCGCGCGCCTGGCCGGCAAGTCCCGCCACGCGGACCATCACGAACTCGTCGAGATTCTTGCCCGAGATCGAAAGGAAACGCAGCCGCTCCAGCAGCGGGTGGTTGGGGTTTTCCGATTCCTCCAGGACGCGCCGGTTGAATTCGAGCCACGAAATCTCGCGGTTAATGAAGCGTGTCGGGCTCGCCGCAAGCTCCGCATCCAACCTGACGGCCGGTTGCCGCTCGGCATCGTGCAAAGGCGAGATTTGTATGGCTTCAGGCGGGATTTGTATGGCTTCACTCATGACGCTCGTCCGGACCGCAGTCCCTCTTCGACTGCGCGTTTGGCACTATGATGACAATCTATTGCCGATCCGCAAACTCCTCATTCGTCCCGGCCACCCCGGCGAGAACAGCGGCTGCCACAGATCGCGTGATCCGGCGGCCGGCCGCAAGGGCTTCCTTGTCGATTGCCCCGACCAAGTCTACGGCTGCGCTCAGGGACCGCTCCATCCTTGAGATGAGATAATCGATGACTGGCTTGTCGACCACAAGCTGGCGATCTGCGAAGAGCTTGACGAGCACCTGGCGCAGAAGGTCGTCGTCCGGTGCTCCGAGCGCGACCGGCGCCGCCAGACGCAGGCGGGAGCGGAGATCCGGCAGCGTGACTCGCCACTCTTCCGCCTGGCTCTGCGAGGTCAGAAGCAGCGAGCCGCCAAGTTCGCGAACGCTGTTGATCAGGTGAAAGAGCAGTGCTTCCGGCACGGCATGGGGCACCACGTCTTCAACCGCGATAGCCCCGCCCGCAGCGACCCGGGGGGTGACATGCTCAACAGCCAGAGCAGCGGCTTGAACGATCTCGGCGTTCGCCTGCGCTGCCCAGATGTGCGCAAGGTGCGTCTTGCCCGAGCCCGATGGTCCGGTGAGGAGCACGACCGGCGAGGACCAGACCGGCCAGCTTTCGATCAATCGCAACGCGACGCTGTTCGATGGGCCGGGCATGAAATCCTCCCGCCCATAGTTGGGCGCGTGAGGCAGCGCCAGCGGCAATTGGGACGGGCCCGGCATTGTCAAGCTCCGCGCTCGGGCGGCCCTCCATCCCGTTCCAGATAGAGCCGGCTGAGCCGGTAGCGTTCCACGGCGAAGCGGACGAGCACGCCGATCGCCGCCGTCACCGGAACCGCGAGCAGCACGCCAACGAAGCCGAACAGGGAGCCGAACGCGAAGAGCGCGAACATCAGCCAGACCGGATGCACTCCGATGCTCGACCCGACAAGACGTGGCTGCAGGATGTTGCCTTCAAGGAACTGCCCGACGGCGAACACCCCGGCGACCACCAGGACCCAGATCCAGTCCGGCCAGAACTGCACTATTGCCACCCCGACCGACAGCAAGAATCCGACGATCGACCCCACGAAGGGGATGAAGCTGATTACCCCGGCAACGGAGCCGATGAGGAAGCCGAAATTCAGGCCGATGATCGAGAGCGAGATGGCGTAGAACAGGCCGAGGAAGAGACAGACGGCGCCCTGGCCGCGGATGAAGGCGGCAATGGCCGCGTCGATGTCGCGGCCGAGCGCCCGGATCGTCTCGGCGTGCTCGCGCGGCAGCAGCGCGTCGAGGCGCTCCAACATGTGGTCCCAATCGTAGAGAAGGTAAAAGGCGACGACGGGCGTCACGACGATCAGGCTGACGATGCTGATCAGCGCCTGCCCTCCGGCCCAGACGGACGCGACTACGGTGGCAATCCATGCCGCGCCCTGCGACACCACCTGGTCGACATTGGCGCCGCCGCCCTGCGTCTTGAAGTATTGGCCTATCCGCGTCTCGAAGAAATGGTTGCCGAGCGACTGCAGTTGCGCCGCATAGGACGGCAGCCGTTCCAGGAATCCGGCAAGCTGGGCGACGAGCAGTGGAACGAGGATCAATGCGACCAGCGTCAGCACCAGCACCGTGAGCACTACGATCGTGACGGTCGCCCAGAAGCGGTTCATGCCGCGCCGCTCCAGCCAATCGGCGACGGGGTCGAGCAGATAGGCGAGCGCCATCCCGAGGATGAACGGAAGCAGGATGTCGCTGAACACCCAGAGGAACAGGAGCAGGAACAGCAAGGCTCCAAGCCAGAAGAGAAGCTGGGCACGGAGGTTCATGCGTCGCTCCTGGTGACATGGCCGGGTCCGCCGGCCATGTGGCGAACCCACTCGACGAGATAGGCTCCGGCTGAGGCAACCGTCAGAACGGCGACCGCCAGCACGGTCACCACGACGACCGGCTGGACGATGCTCACGCCGGAACGATTTCCCAGAACGAGGGCGATCAGCACGATCTGCGCCACGGTGTTCACCTTCGAGACCCAGAGCGGCCGCACCGCCATCGGGCTGCTCAGCATATAGGCAATAAGCAGGCCGCCGATGATGAAGAGATCGCGGCTGACCACGAGCACGATCAGCCACGCCGGCAAGGCGCCCTTGAAGCCGAGCGTCACGAAGACCGAGACGAGCAGCGCTTTGTCGGCGACCGGGTCGAGATAGGCGCCGAGCTCGGAGGCGGCGTTGAACCGCTTGGCGATGAAGCCGTCGGCCGCATCCGACAGGCCAGCGATGATGAACAAGACCATCGCCTCGAGGAATCGGTCCGCGATCATCAACCAAACGATCAGGGGAACCCCGATAAGACGCGCAATCGTAATGAAGTTCGGTATGGTCAAGTCGAAGACCTGGCAAGGCCACGCAGGGCGGACAATGACTTCAGAGGTGGACCGGCCCTCGTTCTTGCAATCCCCCCATCGGCGCTCTAGGCGCTAGCTGCTATGGGGGAGCAGCGCAATACCCTGACCTATCGGGAGGCCGGAGTCGACATCGACGCCGGCAACAGCCTGGTCGAGCGGATCAAGCCGGTAGCGGCGGCGACCGCGAGGGCTGGCGTGCTCGGCGGCATCGGCGGTTTTGGGGCGCTCTTCGACCTGAAAGCCGCCGGATTTCGCGACCCGATCCTGGTTGCGGCGACCGACGGCGTCGGAACCAAGCTGAAGATCGCCATCGATTGCGGCGCGCACCGCACCATCGGCATCGACCTCGTCGCGATGTGCGTCAACGATCTTATCGTGCAAGGCGCGGAGCCTCTGCTCTTCCTCGACTATTTCGCTTCCGCTGCGCTCGACATGGAGACCGCGGCAAGCGTCATCGAGGGGATCGCGGAGGGCTGCCGCATGGCGGGCGCGGCGCTCGTCGGCGGCGAGACCGCCGAAATGCCGGGTCTTTACGGCAAAGGCGACTACGACCTCGCCGGCTTCGCGGTGGGCGCCGTCGAGCGCGATCGAATCTTGCCACGCGGCGATGTCGGGGCGGGTGACGCCATCCTCGGCCTTGCCTCCAGCGGTGTTCATTCGAACGGTTTTTCGCTGGTCCGCCGGGTCGCTGAAATGGCCGGCCTGCGTTGGTCCGATCCGGCGCCCTTCACGCCCGGAACGAGCCTTGGCGCGGCGCTGCTCGCGCCAACGCGCATCTATGTGCGCTCGTGCCTGGGCGCGATCCGCCAGACCGGCGCAGTGAAGGCGCTCGCCCATATCACAGGCGGCGGGCTCGTCGAAAACATCCCGCGCGTGATCCCCGACCATCTCGCGGCGGAAATCGATCTTGCCGCCATCGCGGTGCCTCCCGTCTTCCGTTGGCTCGCCGGTCCCGTGGCGCCGCAGGAGATGCTGCGCACCTTCAATTGCGGCATCGGCATGGTGCTGGTCGTCGATCCCACCGCGGCCTCCGAGGTGCGGGCGGCGCTCGAGGCGCATGGCGAAACCGTCGCGACG
Organism: uncultured Propylenella sp.; assembly: GCA_964440525.1. GTDB lineage: Bacteria > Pseudomonadota > Alphaproteobacteria > Rhizobiales > Afifellaceae > DASWJZ01. The sequence goes on from CAYTTC010000165.1 coordinate 4,636, forward strand.
CTTGGCCGGATCGCGCTGCGGGACACGAGCGCGATCGTATTCGGCGGCAAGCTCAACCTCGATGGATGAGGCTCGGCGGAAGACGGCAGTTCTGATTTCCGGGCGCGGCAGCAATCTTTTCGCGCTGATCGCCGCGGCGAAAGGCGAGCGCTATCCGGCCGAAATCGCGCTCGTCCTTGCCGACAATCCCGACGCGGCCGGGCTCGCTTATGCGCGCGACGGCGGGATTTCTTCCGCGGTCGTCGATCGCCATCGGTTCACGACGAAGGCGACCTTCGAGGCCGAGCTCGACGCCGCGCTCCACGACGCCAGGATCGAGCTCATCTGCCTCGCCGGCTTCATGCAGCTTCTGTCGCAACAATTCGTGGAGAGGTGGCGCGACAAGATTCTGAACATCCACCCCTCCCTCCTCCCACTCTTTCCAGGCCTCCACACGCACGAGCGAGCGCTCGCCGCCGGCGTCCGGGTGCACGGCGCGACGGTCCACTTCGTTCGCGCGGAAACGGATGCCGGGCCGATCGTGGCGCAGCGCGCTGTCCCAGTGCTGCCCGGCGACACTCCGGAGAGGCTTGCCGAGCGTGTGCTCGCGGTGGAGCACCGGATCTATCCGTTGGGGCTGAAGCTGGTGGCGGGCGGCCGCGCGAAGGTCGTCGGCAACCGCGTCGTGATCGAAGGGGAAAAGCTCGCGCCCGGCGCCACGCTGCTCTCGCCGTCGGACTAGGCAGGGGCGCGGCGGAACACGCTTGCGTTCCAGACGAGCACAAAGAGCAGGATGAGCGCGAGCCCCTGATGCGTCAGAGCGAGGCTGATCGGCACGACATGAACGAGCATGACGATTCCGACCGCGATCTGCGCCAGAACCAGGGCCGACAGCAGAAGCGCGCGGTCCCGCGCGGCGCGGCTCCTGTTCCGTGTCGCAATTGCATAGGCGAGGATTGCCGCGGCGAGCAGATACCCGCCGATCCGGTGGTTGAACTGGATGGCGGTGATGTTGTCGACAACGTTC
>CAYTTC010000166.1:0-5598 GCA_964440525.1 uncultured Propylenella sp.
TGTTCAACCTCCTCGGCCCCCTCTGCAATCCGGCGAGCGTCAAGCGCTACATGCTCGGCGTCTTCGCCGTAGAATGGGTCGAGCCGATCGCCAATGTGCTTGCGTCACTGGGAGCGGAGGCCGCTTGGGTGGTGCATGGAAGCTTTGGCGAGCGCAGCGGGCTCGACGAGATTTCCCTGACCGGCACCACCTATGTCGCCGAGCTGAAGAACGGGCGTGTCCGCCCTTTTCAGATCGAGCCGATCGAGTTCGGCGTCGATCCCGTCGAACCCGAGGCGCTCCTCGGCGGCACTCCGGAGGAAAACGCCGACGCGCTTCGCCACGTGCTCGAGGGCGAGCTCGGCGCCTTCCGCGACGTCGTGATCATGAATGCCGGGGCGGCGTTGATCGTGGCGGGGAAGGCGGCGCTCATGTCCGACGGTGCGCAGCTCGCGCGAAAATCGCTCGACTCCGGTGCAGCCCTGAAGGCGCTCGACCGTCTCGTCGCTGTGTCGAACGGGTAAGCCGTGAGCGACATCCTGAAACGCATCGAAGCTTACAAGCGGCAGGAGATCGCCGCCGCGAAAACCGCTATGCCGCTGGCCGAGCTTAAGGCGAAAATTGCGGATTCCGAGCCGCCACGCGGTTTTGCCGAGGCGCTGCGGAGAAAAATCGCGGCGGAAGGCATCGCGCTCATCGCCGAGATCAAGAAGGCGAGCCCCTCGAAGGGCCTGATCCGCGCCGATTTCGATCCGCCGGCGCTGGCGCGCGCCTACGAAGCGGGCGGCGCCGCCTGCCTATCGGTGCTGACCGACGCGCCGTCCTTTCAGGGCGCGCCGGAATTTTTGACCGCCGCGCGGGATGCGACCGCCCTTCCCGCGCTCAGAAAAGATTTCATGTTCGAGCCCTATCAGGTCTTCGAGGCGCGGGCCTGGGGCGCCGACTGCATCCTCGTCATCATGGCAGCGGTCACGGATGCGGAGGCGAAGGCGCTCGAAGAGGTGGCGCTCCCGCTCGGCATGGACGTGCTTCTGGAGGTTCATAACGAGGGCGAGCTCGGACGGGCGCTTCGCCTCTCCTCGCCTTTGATCGGCATCAACAACCGGGATCTCAGGACCTTCGAGACGACGCTTGCGACATCGAAGCGTCTCGCCCCGCTGGTCCCGTCCGATCGCATCGTTGTCAGCGAGAGCGGCATCTTCACGCCGGCCGACGTCGCTAACGTCATGGCTGCCGGCGTGGCGGCGATCCTGGTTGGCGAAAGTCTCATGCGTCAGCAGGATGTGGCAAAAGCGACGCGGGCGCTGTTGCAGCGTGAAAAAGTAGAGGCCGCTGAATGAGCGCGGCGCGCCTCACGCATCTTTCCGCCGAGGGCAAAGCCGACATGGTCGATGTCGGCGACAAGGCGGTGACAACCCGCACAGCGACGGCGTCGGGCGCCGTCGTGATGGCGCGGGAAACTCTGGACCTGATCCTTTCCGGCAATGCCAAGAAGGGCGATGTGATTGGAACTGCTCGGATCGCCGGCATCATGGCTGCGAAGAAGACGCACGATCTCATCCCGCTTTGCCATCCGCTGGCACTCGAAAAGATCACTGTCGACATCGAGCCTGACGCGTCGCTCCCAGGGCTGCGCGTCACGGCCGTCGCAAAGCTCGATGGCAAGACCGGCGTCGAGATGGAGGCGCTGACGGCCGTCGCGATCGCCTGCCTCACCATCTATGATATGGCCAAGGCTGTCGACCGCGGGATGCGCATCGTCGACATCCGGCTCGAGGAAAAAACCGGCGGCCGCTCCGGGACTTGGCGGGCCCGGGCGGAGGGATGAGCCTGCTCCCGGTCGACGAGGCGGTGGCGCGGCTGCTTGCCGGCGTCGAGCCCCTTGCCGCGGAGACCGTCCCCCTCGATCAGGCGCCCGGCCGCGCGCTTGCCGGCGACGTTGCGGCGCTTCTGACGCAGCCGCCCTTCACCGCTTCCGCCATGGATGGCTACGCGGTCCGCGCTGCCGAGACGAAAGCGGGGGCGCGGCTCGAGGTCGTCGGAATGTCGCGCGCCGGTGCCCGCTTTCCGAGCACACTCGAGCCGGGCGAGGCGGTCAGGATCTTCACCGGCGCGCCGGTTCCGGACGGCGCTGATTCCATACTGATCCAGGAAAACACCAAGCGCGAAGGCGACACGATCGAGGTGATCGAGCCGGTCGCCGCGGGCCGGCATATCCGTCCTGCGGGCCTTGATTTCCGCACCGGCGACTTGCTCCTCGCAGAGGGCCGGCTGCTCGACGCGCACGCCGTTGCCCTCGCCGCCGCCATGGGCCACGGCGCGCTCAGCGTCCGCCGAAAACCGCGCGTCGCCATATTGGCGAATGGTGACGAGCTCGTGCCTCCCGGCACCGCGCCGGGGCCGGATCAGATCGTTTCCTCCAACGGCATCGGCCTTGCCGCGCTGGTGCGGCAGAGCGGCGGCGACGCGATCGATCTCGGCATCGCCCCGGACAGGCGCGAGGCGATCTCTGCCTTCGTCGACCGCGTCGCCGACGCCGACATCCTCGTCGTCACCGGCGGGGCCTCGGTCGGCGAGCACGACCTCGTGCAGGAGGCGCTCAAGGATCGTGGCATGGCGCTCGATTTCTGGAAGATCGCCATGCGGCCGGGAAAGCCGCTCATGGTGGGGCGCCTCGGCGCGATGCGCGTGCTCGGGCTCCCCGGCAATCCGGTCTCGACATTCGTCTGCGCCGAGCTTTTCCTGAAGCCGCTCATCCGCGCGATGCTCGGCCTTGCGACCGCGCCGGCAATCGCAACCGCCAAGCTTGGCGCGCCGATGGCAGAGAATGACGGTCGCGAGGACTATGTGCGCGCACATTTGACCGGCGTGGAGGGCAACCGGGTGGCCACGCCTTTCCTGCTGCAGGATTCTTCGATGCTTGCGACGCTCGCGGCCGCCGACGCCCTCATCGTCCGCCCGATCCGCGCCCCGGCCGCCGCGGCGGGCGAGAGCGTCCCCGTCCTTCTGCTTCGGCGCTGATTTCGCCCACCGGCACCAATTCACGCGAAATTAAGGGGTATTGCGGAACACTCGGTGAACATGTAGTGTCCGTTCGTGATTTGTACACAAGATCACGTAGGAAGGGATGGGCCGAACCGATGTTGACCCGCAAGCAACTCGAACTGCTTCTGTTCATCAACGAACGCCTGAAAGAGAGCGGAATTCCGCCTTCCTTCGACGAAATGAAGGACGCGCTCGACCTGCGGTCCAAATCGGGAATCCACCGGCTGATCACGGCGCTGGAGGAGCGCGGCTTCATTCGCCGGCTGCCGAATCGGGCGCGGGCGCTGGAGGTGCTTCGCCTTCCCGATGCGGTCAATCCGAGCTTTGCGGCGATGCGTCAGCGCGGTTTTCGGCCGAACGTCATCGAAGGGCGCCTCGGCAAGGCGCCGGATCCGCAGATGCGGCGCGAGGACGCGGCAAACGATTCCGTCGCCGTCCCCGTCATGGGCCGCATCGCGGCGGGCGTGCCGATCTCTGCCATCCAGACCCACAGCCATACGATTCCGGTGCCGCCGGAGATGCTTTCGGGCGGCGAGCATTTCGCGCTCGAAGTGCGGGGCGATTCCATGATCGACGCCGGCATCCTGGACGGCGATACGATCATCCTCAAGAAGCAGGACACGGCGAATACCGGCGATATCGTGGTGGCGCTGATCGACGACGAGGAGGCGACCTTGAAGCGCCTCCGCCGCAAGGGCGCCTCGGTCGCGCTCGAAGCCGCGAACCCCTCCTACGAGACGCGCATCTTCGGGCCCGACCGCATCCGCATCCAGGGCCGGCTCACGGGGCTCATGCGGAAGTACTGACGCTGGTCAGCGACGCCGCTAACTTTCTCCCACGAGGACGCGCTTCCCTTCTCCCAGAGGGAGAAGGTGCCCGCGTAGCGGGCGGATGAGGGGATGCGGCTTCCGCTGGTTCGCTCAATACCTTCATTGCCGCATCCCCTCACTCCCCCGGTTCAACCCGGGGGACTTGCTCCGCAGCCACCCTCTCCCTATGGGAGAGGGTTCGCGCCTCCCTGCCATGGCCGCGGAGTCGCAGAGCGATCGGTCGTGACGCTAAACACCGGCTTGCCGTCTTCGACATCAATCCGCACCGCATGCGCGCCGAAGCGCGAGAGCCGTGGCGCATCGATGACGAGCGGCGCCCGGCAATCCGTCGGCGCCGTGAGTGGTGTCGCCACCACCGCGACCCGGCCGCAATCCTCCGCGAAGGCCGCCGGATCGAGGATATGGCTCACGTGGGCCCCATCGGCGTCCAAGAGCAGGCATGCCGAAGCGTCACAGCGGACGCCCTCGCGGAGCGCGGCTGAGTCCGCCGGTGGACCACCTTCCTCGTCGAAGAACTGCTCGACGATATAGGAACCGGCGCGCGCTCCGGAAACGCGGAGCAGGCCGGCATGATCGCGCACCGCGATCGCCGCGCCGTCCGGCGCCACCAGAATATCGGGCGGATCGATGAGGACGGGAATGAGAACGAGCCCGAGGCCGATCGCCGGCAGGCCGAGGAGCCGCCAGCGGAGCCTCCAGAGGCAGAGCCACAACAGTCCCGCTGAAATGAGGAGGAGGCTCGCGGCCGCAATCGACGGGGCCCGCACTTCGGCGCCCGGAAGCGAGGCAACGAAGCTCGAGACCGCAAGCAGCATCTCGATCCCCCATGCCATCACGGCAAGCGGCAGTGCCTCGAGGCCGAGCGGCATGACGACGAGCGTCAGCAGGCCGAAGGGCATAATGATCGCCGAGACGAGCGGGGCGGCGAGGAGGTTGCCGAGGAGCGAATAGCTCGCCACGCGTTCGAAATGGTAAGCGGCGAAGGGAGCCGTGGCGAAGCCCGCGACAAGCGTGGTGCCGGCGACGCCCATGACGGCTTTCCCCGCAATGCGCAAGAAGCGGAAGCCCGGAATGACATTGTCGTCCGTCAGGCGCCGCGCGCGACGGTCGCGCCAAAACTCCCACGCCGCGATGAGGGCGGCGACCGCCGCGAACGACATCTGAAAGCCGGGCTCGATCACGCCTTCCGGCTCAAGCGCAAGCACGATGAAGGCGGCGATGGCGAGGTTCCGCATGGAGATCGCCGGCCGGTCGACAAGGATCGCTGCAAACATGATGAGGGCCATGACATAGGCGCGGACCGTTGCCGCGCCGCCGCCGGACAAGGCGAAATAGGCGGTCAAAACGAGGAGCGCCGCAACCGCCGCCCATTTTCGTATCGGCCTTCGAAGCGCCAGCGGCGGCGACAAGGCGAGGAGCGCGCGAACAACGAGAAAGGTCGTGCCGGCGATCAGCATCATGTGCAGGCCAGAAATCGAGAGAATGTGGTAGAGGCCCGAAATGCGAAGGCTGTCGTTGGTCTCCGCCGAGAGCGCGCTTCGCTCGCCGACCAGGAGCGCGGCCGCAACCGCTCCTGCCTCGCCCGGCTGCGCCACCATGATCCGCTGAACGATCGCCGCGCGGATCCTCGCCACGACGAGGTCGATCGAGAAGGGCGGCGGCTCCGCGGCGAGAGACCAGCGGCCGAGGACGAAGCCGCTGCCCCCGATCCCGTTGAAGAAAGCGGCGCGGTGCGCGTCGTAGC
>CAYTTC010000167.1:0-5582 GCA_964440525.1 uncultured Propylenella sp.
ACGGGGCGCGCTATCATAAGCAAATCAACGAGTAGCGCATTCACCTGAATTTGGGGATCATCCGGGGATGACGGCGCGATTCGGTTCGGCAGAAGGAGCATAGATCATGTCGCTCGGAACCATCCTCATTGTCATCCTCATCATTTTCCTGCTCGGTGGCTTTAGCGGCCGCTTCGGTGGCTACGGCTACGGCTATGGCCACGGCGGCGTTGGTGCCATCGGCGTCATCCTGATTATCCTCCTCGTCCTGGTTCTCACGGGTCGGCTTTGAGCTGACAGGGGGAACGTCGGAGAGGCGACCGCCTACGCGGCCATTCCCGGCTACGCGGTTTTGCGTGCGAAGCTTCAGCTGACGCGGCGGGTGCGCGTCATCGGAATGATCCTGTCGTCGCGGGATAGCACTGCTTTTCAACGGCTGAGGGCCGGAATGCTAGGCTCGCCGTAGCGACAGCAGCGAAGAGCTGGCGCCGCGGCGGGATGGGTTCTATTCAGAAATCCGAGGCCGCCAATGCGTAGAAGCCGCTGCCTCGCGGGGAATAGGCCTTGCGCGCGGCCTTGAAGATGCGATCGCGATTGCCGTCGAACGCCACCAGAAATTCGGCTTCGGTGCGGGGCGTGGTGCGATCGATCTGGGTGAGAGCGTCTTCCTCGACGAGAAAAGACACCTCGCGTGCATCGTCATGTCCCCAGAAGCGAACACAATGACGCTTCGCATCGTAGCTGCGACTTTGATTGGGAAAATCGATCGCCATGTTCGCGAGCGTACACTCGTTTCGCGGCTGTGTCCGATTTCTTTGTGAGAGTAGGGGTTTCGGCCGATTGGAGGAGCATCTGAATGCTCCTCGTCCTCCGCTGCCCGCCGAGGACTCCCATTTCAACCACAAACTGCTAATCTCGAAAAAAGCGCAACCTACGTGGGACTGGCGTCGAATAGCCGGATCATGAAAGCACCGCCTGCAACAGGCTTGCGCGCTTGGAGGCGGGATCAGGGGAGGCCGAGGTGAGCTGGAATCCAAATGTTCCAAACGAACGTCGCATCGCAACAACGAAGAAGACCGATGGCCGGCCGGTGCCGACCACGCACATCGTCTGTCACATCACCGGCACCGACGACTTCGAGAAGGCGAAGAATACCTATCTCACGTCAGTCAGCCCTCACTACGTCGTCGACAAGGCGGGGCTGGTGTATCAGTTCGTCGAGGAGGAGAACCAGGCTTGGCATGCCGGGATCAGGAAGGAGGTCCAACCGCTGTATGGGCAGCCCCCAACGACCTGGCGCAAGTTCCTCTTCTATTTCGATTGGGCGACATATCCGAATGACTCGGTATTCCTTGGCGCCGATCTCCAGCCGGTGAAGAAGGCCAACGCGGTCTTCGTCGGACGTCCCGACGGCTCGGAATGGCCGGACTACGCCTATTTCAGGAATCGCTGGGGAGATGCGGCCGGGCCGGTGAACTATGCGGTCGACAAGCGGCCAAACGGCTATTCGGTCGGCATCGAAATGCTTTCAGTTGGTGCAAAGACGCCTTCCCCGACTGTCTACACCGAAGCCATGTATCAATCGCTCAACCGTCTGGTTGCCGACATTTGCGCCAGACACCAGATCCCCATGCAGAAGGGCAGGGTTGTCGGCCACGAGGATGTCAATCCGATCCAGCGCTATGGCTGGGATCCCAATCAGGGATTCGATTGGGCGCGGGTCTGGCAATAGGCCGTCGCAATGTCGCTGGGTGCGGCGCTTCCGCGGTCCTATCCTTCCGTCGGGATGCTCGGCCGATCCTCGCGCGGCGGCGCGACGACGTTTTGGAGGAGATACCACAGGGGGAGGGGCAGGGCCGCGCAGAGGATGAGGGTCAAGAACGGCCGCTCCGATCCCGCATAGCCGAGCCCGGCGACGACGAAACCGAGCGGGGCCGAGCCGCAGACGAGCGCCAGCGCGAAAATCGGCAGCGACATGCGCGTCAGTCCGGCCATGCAGGAGATCACCTCAGGCAGCACCGGCAGCCAGCGCGAGGCCGCGACGATGAAGCCGCCGGAGCGGGCGAAGAGGTGTTCGCCTGCCTCCAGATCGGCTTCGCCGACGAGCCGGACGGCGAGCGGGCGCCCAAAACGCCGGCAAAGGGAATAGCCGACGAGTCCGGAGAGGCAGGTGCCCACCGTGGCGACCAGGCCGCCGAGAAGCGGACCATAGATCACACCCAGCGCCGCGATCACCATTGTGTTCGGGATCGGCAGAACGAGGTCTGAGATGAGCAGCCCAATCGCGATCAGCCAGGCGGAGCCGCGGTAGGATTGGAACCAGGCGACCAGCCGATCCTGATGGAAGATTGCCTCCAGCCGGTCGCCCCAGATGAAGAAAGGCAGCGCAATCAGGATCGCCAGCGCCACAAAGATCCAGGTCAGTCGCAACAGGGGCTTTAGGCCCGCACCGGCCGCCACGCTCGTCCGGCGCTGCTTCATTCGATCATGAGTTCCTTGAGGCCGCGCCTGACCTTCGATTCTTCCAGGCGCGGCTCGCGTCCGCCGCGGAGAACCGAGTTCCCCTCGAAAAGCGTGCGCTGGTCGATCGCCGGCGGGTCGAGCCAGTCCGATTCCTTCATCTGGCCGCTCTGGCCGTAGGCGGCGAGCGCGTTGCCGTAGCAGACCAGCCGCACGTCGCGCTCCGGAACGCCGCGCTCCAGTGCGAGCTGCGCTGTCTTCGGCACGCCGAGCGGATCGGAGATGCCCCAGTCGCAGGCGGAATCGACGATGATCCGTTCGGCGCCGTATTTTTTGAGAAGCTCCACCATCCGCACGTTCCCCATTTTGGTCGACGGATAGATGGAAAACGCCGCCCAAAAACCGCGCTGCAGCACTTCGGCGACCGTCTCCTCGTTGTTGTGGTCGACGATCACCTTCGAAGGGTCGAGCCCATGTTCCTCGCAGACGTCCATGGAGCGCGTCGTGCCGCGCTTCTTGTCGCGGTGCGGGGTGTGGATCATCACCGGCAGGTCGAGCTCCTTGGAGAGTTCCAGCTGCGCGCGGAAAAATTTGTCCTCGAGCTCCGTCTGCTCGTCGTAGCCAATCTCGCCGATCGCCACGACGCCCTCCTTCAGCGCGAAGCGCGGCAGGATCTCCATGACGCCTTCGGCGAGTTCCTCGTTGTTCGCCTCCTTCGAGTTGAGGCCGATCGTGCAGTAATGGCGGATGCCGAACTGCCCGGCACGAAAGCGCTCGAAGCCGACGATATGTGAGAGGTAGTCGACGTAGGTGCCGACATAGGTGCGCGGCTGCCCGATCCAGAATGCCGGCTCGATCAGCGCGACGACGCCTGCGGCGGCCATCGCCTCGTAATCGTCCGTCGAGCGGGAGATCATGTGGGCGTGGGAATCGATGAATATCATGACGGCAACCTCTGCAATTCTATCCCTGCGGTCGTCGAAAGGGATCTACGCGTTGAGGCTCTCCCAGGAGAGCGAACCGGTCTTCACCAGGCGCGCTTCGTCGGGGAGCCGTTTGAGCACCGCCGAAGCGCGCGTGTCGGGGCTCGCCGACAGAGCGAGCGCCGCGGCACGGCGTTCGTGCCCTTCCTCGCTCGACGCGAGCCGCTCCAGATCGTCGAGCAGAATGCCCTCGGCGAACGGCCCGAGGCATCGCCACAGCTCGGGGGTCACCGGCCGGCCCGCCGCCCAGCGCTCGTGCGCATAGTCGGAGAGGATGCGCGCAAGCGTCGGGTTGGCGCGCTCGTCGAGCCCCTGGATCGGCGCCAGCGTCGAGTCGATGAAGAGTGCCTTCAGCACCATGTGGTTCCAGCGGTCCTCGGAGAAATTCTCCTTCGGAAAAGGGCTGCGGTGGGCGATCGCCTCGAAGATCGCGCGCATTGAGGTGCGCAGCCCTTCGCCCACCTGCCATTCCAGCGCCGCGGGCTCGGGATAGAGGGGCAGGCCGCGATAGAGCGCGACGGCCTCGCCGACCTCGGCCGTGCGGCAAAGCTCAGTGAAGGCGTCGGTGAAACGGGCGCCGGCGGCGGCGAATTCCAGCAGCGCCAAAATGCGCGCCGCCTCGTCGATCGTCCAGAAGCGTGGGTCGAAACCGGCGCGGGTCTTCCGCGCGACGCTGAGGTCCTCAGCCGAGAGCTCCAGGTCGATGCGGCCGAGTTTTCGCGGCGCCAGCCCAAAAACCGTGTCGAGGTCGCGCTGCCGCCCTTGCTCCAGCTTCGTAAGCTCGCCTTCGAGCCAAGCGAAGTTTTCAGCAGGAATCTGCCGCTTAAGCCAGTCCCTGAGCAGTCGCCTGACAGCCTCGCTCACGTCTCCTCCGGCTTCTTCAGCGCTTCGCGCTTGTTTGCCGGCACTTTAGGCTTGGGCGCGGGAGACGGAAAGGGGATCAGCCCTATTCGGACTTCGACGGGCTGAGAAGTCTGCTTTTGTAGAAAGCCTTGTCGGTAAGCCGGCTACGATGGGCCTCGAAAGCCTCAAACTGCGCGTCGGTCGGTTCCGCTTGCGCGGCTTCGCAGTAGTACCAAACGGTGACGTTGCTGCCTTTCGCATCGGATAAGACTTGCTGCAACGTACGGTTCTCTAGGCCCCCAGGTCAGCGAACATCTCGTTGTACTCGTCATGGAACAGATGAGGAAGATTGGTCACCTCGTCGACATACCGATCATTGCAATAAGTGCCAAAAGCCCAGTGGCGGCGTTCAGGGTCTAGGACCTTGCCGGAAATAAAGGGATGGACCCCGACCGTATTGATCACCCCCGCCGCTTTTTCAAGCTCGTGAACCGACATGATCGAGTAGGGCATTTCCTCCAGCCAATCGACGGGTAGGCCCGCTTCGACCATGGATATTTTCACAGCGGCTTCCACTCTCGCGGGAAGCTCAAATCCGAAAAAATACCAATCCTCCAAGGTCACAATCGCCGGATAAATGCGCCGTCCGCCGATATATGCGAGATGGGGGTAGCGACCCGCACGGTAGTCTCTGACCGTCCTGTAAACTTGAACGACAGCGCCGGCGAGCTTGCGAATGTCCTGCTCCAGCGCTGTGAGATCGGCCAACCCCGCCTTAGAGGCCCACGTCAATCGTTTTGTTTTGCATTCAACAAATAGGACAGCTTCGTCGCCGTGCCGAATGATCCAGTCAACGGAATCTTTGCGATGGATACCAACCCGATACTCCGCCTCCTCAAGGACTTCCATCGCTTCGTTCGTTATTCGACGGTGCAACACCTCGCCGACGTATCGTTGAAAGGATTGGCCGAAAGCGGTTGGAAAGCCTTTTTCAGCCCTCAAGGCATAGTAGAGACCCGTCGTTATGCGCCAAAACAGAAGCGTCGGGATCGGACATGCGATCTCGTCCTGCCCTCGATGTGAGATTCTGACCAACGGGAATTCTCGAAGCGATGAATAGCGGTAAGCGAAGCTCTCATCTAAGGCATGCTCCGCGCGGAGTTTGTTACTCAGCTCGGCGCGGCTAAGCGACGTGAACTGCAAAAAGCGATCAATGTGTTGTTGAGTGAGCCCCGGTATTTCGATGTTGATCCGCTGGGTTGCGAGAGCTGGTCCCGGTTTCTGAGACAGGTGGCTAAGGTGGATGCGACGACGAGA
>CAYTTC010000168.1:0-5493 GCA_964440525.1 uncultured Propylenella sp.
GGCTTGGATAGGAATACGCCGGTTGTCTCCGGCGTGTCGGCATGATGCTGCGGCGGGTCAGTCCTTCATGTTGGCGATGTAGCGGAGCCGCAGCCGGTCCGCGATCACGGCGAGGATCAGGAGCAGTCCGAGCACCACCGTCTGCAGGTAGGATTCGATCCGCGCCAGGTTCATGCCGTTCTGTACGAGCACGATAAACAGCGCGCCGAGGACGACGTTTTCGACGCGGCCCAGCCCGCCGCGCAACGAGACGCCGGCGATCACGCAGGCGGCGATCGATTCAAGCGGCATCGAAGCGCCGATATTGGCCTCCCCCGTATCGAGCCGGGCGGTGAGCAGCATGCCTCCGATCGCGGCGAGCAGACCGACCAGCACATAAGTGATGAAGAGCGTCTTCTTCGTATTGATGCCGGAAAGCTGGGCGGCCTTCGGATTGCCGCCGACCGCGTAAAAATAACGGCCAAGCGGCGTCCAGTTCACGACGATGTAGGTGATGAGCACGAGCAGCGCGGTGACCCATATGGGCACCGGGATTCCGAGCAGCGTCCCGAACCCGAAGATGTTGCCGAACTCCACCGGCATTCCATAGACCGGCACGCCGCCGGTCAGATAGAGCGCGATCCCGAAGCCGACGGAGGACATGCCGAGCGTCATGATGAAGGGCGAAACGCCGAAGGCGGATACACCGATGCCGTTGCAGACTCCGACCGCAGTACCCGCTGCGATGCCCGCCAGGGCACCGACAGCGATCGCAAGCATCGGCATGTCCGGAGCAGCAAGGTAAGTCGCTGCCATCGCCATCGCCCCGACCACCGAGGTGAGCGCCAGGATCGTGCCGACCGAAAGGTCGAAGCCGCCGGTCAGCAATGCGAGCATCTGTCCAAGCGACACAATCGTCAAATAGACCGCCTGGCGCACGACATTGGTGAGATTGCGCACGGAAAGGAAGTTGTCGGACATGGCGGTGAACACGATCAGCGCCAGCACCACCAGAAACGGCAGCACGCCGAGCCGGACGAAAGCGTGCTTCAGCCAATAATTGGCGCCGCGCCTCGTGCTGTCGGAGTCTACGCCGCCCGCGCTCATCAGGCGGCCTTTCGCTCGAAGAAAAGCGACAGCAGAGCTTCCTCCGTGATGTCCTCATTTGCCAGTTCCGCCTGGATGCGGCCGCGATGGAAGACGTAAGCGCGGTGGGCGAGATGCAGGATCTCGGGGAGATCCGACGAGATGAGCACGATAGCGGCGCCAGCCTCGCAGAGATCGCGGATGAAGCCGTAGATCGCCACACGCGTGCCGACATCGACTCCGACGGTCGGCTCGTCGAAGACGAACACGTCGACAGGCCGGCTCAAGCTCTTGGCCAGAAGCACCTTCTGCTGGTTGCCGCCGGAAAAATGATCGACCGCGCGATCGATCTTCGGCGGCTGCAGGTTGAGGCGTTTGGCGAGGGCATTTCCGGCGCTTCGCTCCGCCGCGCGGTTAAGGAACATGCCGCGGGCGAAGGGGGGCCGCGAGATCGCGGGAAGCGTCATGTTCTCAAGGCACGAGCGGATCATCATCAGACCCTCCTCGCGCCGGTCAGGCGGCACGTAGAAAAGGCCGCCGTTCATGAGGTCGCGGGGCCGGCCGCCGGTCACGTCCTTTCCCTTGAGAAAAACGCGGCCCGCCGTCATCGGCTCGATCCCGAACGCGGCTCGCATGGCTTCGGACTTGCCCGAACCGAGCAGGCCCGCCAGCCCGACGACTTCGCCCTTGCGGACAGAAAGCGAGGCGTCCGTTACGCTGCCGGAGCGGGTCGAAAGCCCTTCGATTCGCAACGCCTCGTCGCCGGGCGTCGCGCGGATCGTCGGGAAAACCTCGCTGATCACCCGTCCCGTCATCAGGCGAACCAGCTCGTCTCCCCTGGCCGTCCTGGCGTCGAGGGTGGCGACGTAGCGGCCGTCCCGCAGGACGGTAATGCGATCGCCGATGCGTTTGATCTCCTGCATCCGGTGGGTGATGTAGACCACGCCGACGCCGTCGCGCTTGATCTGTTCGATCAGGCGAAAAAGCTGCCCGGTTTCGCGCTCGGTCAGCGAGGCCGTGGGCTCATCCAGGATGAGCACGGAGAGCTCGGAGCGAAAGGCCTTGGTGATCTCCACCATCTGCTTTTCGGCGCGACTCAGATCCTGAACGCGCGTCGTCGGCTTCAACGGAAAGCCCAATCTTGCGATGATCTCCTCCGCACGGCGGCGGAGCGACCTGCGATCGAGAAGCCCCATCCAAGTCGTTTCCGCTCCAAGAAAGATATTTTCGGCGACGGTCATCTGCGGGACCAGCGAGAATTCCTGGAAAACCGCAGAGATACCCATACGCCGGGCAAGATGGACGGATTCCAGCTGAACGGGCTCGCCCCGGAGCCAGATATCCCCGGCCGTTGGCCGGTGGGCGCCTGCGAGAAGCGAGATCAGCGTAGATTTTCCCGCCCCGTTCTCGCCGAAGAGGACGTGCACCTCGCCGGCCTTGAGGTCGAAGTCCACATGATCGAGCGCCAGCACGCCGGGATAGCGCTTCGTGAGCCCGGCGGTGCGGATGAGCGGCGCGGCGGCCTCTGCGAGGTCGCCGCGCATGGTCCCTGTCTCCTGCATCGTGCGATCGATGCGCGGCGGTCCGCCCCTATTCGACGCGGAAGACCGGCGCGTAGCCGTCGGGCGCAAGTGTCGAGGACGTATCGAAGTCCTTCGCGTTGTCCTGCGTCACGACCAAGAGCGCGGGCCCGACATGCTTCATATAGTCCTTGCCTTCGAGAATGCGCACGGCCTGATCGATGGCGATGCGGCCCTGGATGACGGGAGAATCGGTCGGCGCCGCGAGGATCTGTCCGCGTGTGATGCCCTGATGGACGCCAGGCGTGTAGTAGTAGGCCACGACCTTGACCTGATCGGTGAGGCCGCGCGCGCGCAGGATCGGAATCGCCGCCTCGGCGGTGACGGCCGTGCCGACAATGTAGTTCAGATCAGGATGTGCTTCGAGCGTATCCTCGATCAGTTTCGATTGCGCCTCCTTGCCGGTGTCGCCGTATTTCGTCTCGACGACCTCGACGCCGCTGCCTTCCACGGCTCCCAGGAATCCGGTGTTGCCGGCCTCGACCCATCCGGCGCCGGCGGGGCCCGGAAACCATGCGGCCTTCACCGGCGCGGAGCCGGTAGGATGCAGTCCGGCGAGGAACTCACCCGCCTTCGCGCCCATCTCGCCGAACGACACGAGCGACTTCGCCGACAGCTCGGGCGACGATATGCCGTTGATCACGTCGATGACCGGAATGTTCTTGGCGCGGATTTCCGCGACGAGGTTGTTCAGACCATCGAATGAGATTGCGCCGATGATGACGGCGTCGGCGCCGGCGGCGACACAGTCCTCGATCTGCGAGATCTGCTTCGGCAGCTCGGTGTAGCCGCCAGCCTCGACCAGCTGCATCTTAACCCCTTGCCGCTTCGCCTCCTCGGCGACGCCGTAATCGACGCCGAGCCAATAGGCGTCCTTCATATGCGGAAAGGAGACGCAGATTTCCCACGGCTGCGAGGCCTTCTCCAGCGGAACGTAGTCCTGTGTCGTGCGCGGGCTCGCCATGTCGAACGGCGGGTCCCACACCTCGATCTGATACGGAAACCAATCGGCAGCAATTGCCGGCGCTACCGAGACCAAAAGGCCGGCCGTCAGCGCGGCCCCTCTGAATGAACGCTGCATTTCAGTCTCCCCTCTCTCCCGTGAAGGTGTCCAAGATGGGCGTGCACCCTCACGAACGCCCAGTGTCCCGCGGGCGGCGGGTATTGTAAAATTGGAAAAAATGCGCTCCGCTATCGGATAATCCGATATCACTACCGCAGATGACATTGTCGCTTCGGCACCTTCGATATTTCATTGCGGCGGCGGAATCCGGACAGGTTTCCCGCGCCGCCGTCGAGCTCAGCGTCTCGCAGTCGACCATCACCGGGGCAATCCAGCATCTGGAAAGCCAGCTCGGTGCGGCGCTCTTCAGCCGCCATCCGCAGGGCGTTGCGCTCACACTGGAAGGAAGCTCGTTTCTCCAGCACGCACGCAATATCATCGCCTCGGTCAATGACGCGCTCCGCGTCAACCTCGCGCAAAAGGTCAAGGTCGAGGGCAATGTCCGCGTCGGCGTCACTTACACGGTCGCTGGATACTTCCTGCCGCAGCATCTGGCGCGGTTCGGCCGCACCCACCCAGGTGTTCGCCTGAAGCTCCGGGAAGCGCAGCGGCCCGCTATTGAGGCGGATCTGGCGGCCGGCCGTCTCGACATCGCCGTTATCCTCACCTCCAACATCCAGGATCGTTCGGGCCTCCAGTTTGAAACCCTCATCCGTTCCAAACGCCGGCTGTGGCTGCCAAACGACCACCCGTTGATGCGAAGCGCGGAAATTCGTCTTTCCGCGATCGCGAAGGAACCTTACGTCATGCTAACGGTGGACGAGGCGGCTGACACCGCGCAGCGCTACTGGGAGCGAACGCTGTATCGCCCAAAAGTCATTTTCCGCACCTCGTCCGTGGAGGCGGTTCGCAGCATGGTCGCCAATGGAGGCGGCGTCACGATCCTGTCCGACATGGTCTACAGGCCCTGGTCGCTCGAGGGGCAGCGGATCGAAACGCGCGACATTGACGATAGCGTTCCGTCCATGGATGTAGGTCTCGCGTGGGGTCGCGGCGCCGAATTGAGTCCGCCGGCCAAGGCATTTCGAGAGTTCATGAGTCTCACCTTCAGCGGCGGATCCGGACCAGGCCACCCAGCCCCGTTGCATTCGTGAGGATTGAAGAACCGATGACACGATCGCGAGACGCCGCTCAGTCGACAGTGCGAATTGAGACGCCGCGCATTCGTGCCACTGAATGGTCTTTTGGCATCGGCGCCCAGACCGGATGGCACCGCCATGCGTATGACTATGTCATTGTCCCGCTTGCCGACGGCCGCTTGCTGCTCGAAGAGCCGGGGGGCGGCACGCGGACGAGCGCGCTCAAGCTCGGTGTCCCCTATGCGCGCGAAGAAGGCGTGGAGCACAACGTCATCAACGACTCGGACGCCCCCTTCGCCTTCTTGGAGGTGGAGCTCCTCGATGACGATCTCGCGCGCCACCGGCGCGCTTGCCTTGAGCGCTTCGCCGAGGCCTGGAATGCCCATGACGTCGACCGGCTGATGGCCTGCATGGCCGAGGATTGCGAGTTCTTGGGTGCGGCGGGACCGGGCGCAAATGGAGCGGCCCACAGGGGCCGCGAGGCTGTCCGCTCGGCCTATGCGGCAATCTTCGAAGCCTTCCCTGAGGCAGCCTGGACCGATTCGCGCCATATCGTCGCCGGGGACCGCGGATTTTCGGAATGGCGCTTTGTCGGCATGGATCGGCAGGGCGTCCGCATTGAGGTCGACGGCTGCGATCTGTTCATTTTCAACGGCGATTTGATCCGCGTCAAGAACTCGTTCCGCAAGCAGAGGCGCTAGCCCAA
>CAYTTC010000169.1:0-5367 GCA_964440525.1 uncultured Propylenella sp.
ATCGTCCACTCAAAGCGGACGTTTCGGTATGCCTGAGTGCTCATTTTTCCGGCGGGCGACGCCCTCCGAGCGCAACAGATCGAAGCGTAGCGCAGTCCTTCGGAATGAGCCCTCTGCAGCGACGCGGTAGACTCGGCGTCTAATCCTCCGCGTCGAGAGAAGCCGTGCCCACTACCGCACACGCCGAGAACGTCACGCTGGCAGTGGAGTATCGCCCGCTCGCTGGGCTGATCCCCTAGCCGGCGCACGCTGCCAGCACATCACTGAAGCTCAGCCCATCTCCACCAGGTACTGGCTCGTCGAGCGAAACTGTCCGATGGCCGAACAGGTGACGCTCCCGGCGGACAGAGGCGGCGATGCGTGATGCTTTAGCCCAAAGGTCGGCGTCTCGCGAATGGGTCCTCCACGACTAAGTTCGCTGCCGCTGGTAGGGAACACAGTGGGGAAGGACCTTCTATTAAGATAAAACAACAAGCAAAATCAAATACTTATATTAATCGAATGGCGGAGGGAGCTCCGCCAGAGACAGCTTACAAGACGTTGTGGAGCCTTGGTAATTGTGAGCGAACTTTCCGTCGCTCCCTCATTCGTTCCACCTTTCTGGCCGCGGCTGACCCTTCCGAAGGGATTCTTATATTGACGTTCAAATCGAATCTCGCGGTAACAGATGACGCTAAGCTGACTTATGAGCAGCTGTCTCTTAATCAGCGGGTCACAGGTTCGAGCCCTGTTACACCCACCACTAACATCCTGAAAACACCGAGCAATTAGAGATACACTCGCAGGTGACCTTCTTTGACGTGAGAGCAAAGAAGGGAAATTAGGGGGACGCCTCTCTACGAGCCTCCCACAACCGCCGACGAAAGAGCACCGCCGGGTGAAGGCGGGCTCAAGGCTGGCCAGGCGCGATAAAGCACGAGGGGGAGTCGAAGAGCGATAATGTCGTGATCAGTCGTGATCGGTCGCGACGGGCCGACGACAGCAAGTACTATCAGAGGTGGAACAGGCCTCGCGCTTGATCGTTAGACGCAGAGACCGATGCGGCACACAAGCTCGGCGGATGAGAGGTTGTGATGGGTAGTGGTGTATCCACCTTTATTCGAGTCCTCGTGATCGAAGAAATGAGGCGGCGAGTAGCCAACACGGCCAATGGTGGCGAGGCTCTTTCTGTACCGGCGAGCGCAGCTGAGATCGCACAAGCCTTTCCCCGCGCCGATCTCACGGAAGACCAAATCGCCAGCCAGCTGCTTGCCGAAGCGGCGCGGGCGGGCGTCGCGGTCGATCTCGGAAGAAGCTGAGCGGAGGCTCATTAAGTTTCTGCAATGGTCTTGCATCCGCACTTGACCTCCCCAACTCCGCCCGATCGGGAGCGGTGGGGAGGACAATGGGCGTGGCGAAGACAGCATTCATTCAACAGCAGGTGTCCGAGGAGATTCGGCGGATCGTCGCCGAGGCCGTCTCCAGCAGGGGCACAATCTCGACGGCAGATTGCGTCACGCAGATCATGGCCATCTACCCGAATTGTGGCGTCTCCAAGCGTCAACTAGCGAACGAGGTCATGATGGCGGCGTCGGCTGCCGGGATCGCTGTCGAGATGGATTGGCGCGCCCGCGCCTCTAGTTGAGCGGATAGCTACGCGACCAAACCTAAGCTTGACGCCAGCTGCCGGACTTCGCCCGCAACGTCAATAATGGCCCGATCTTCAAGAGTATCGATACAGTGCTCAATCTCTTCGCGAGTTGGGTAGGTGCGCATACAATGCAGAATAAAATCCGCCGCCAAGCGTCGCTCGGCCCGTCCATTGACCGTCTCGTTGATCAGGTAAACCAGAACGTCCTCTGAGGCTGCGTACTTGAACATATCGGTGCTGCCAAGAACGGGTTGACAAACGTCAACGCCACCCGATGGCATTCGTTGCGAGGGCAGCGTTCAGTAAGAAAAAGGGCCGGTGCAGAGACCGGCCTTCGATTTCGGTGGCGCGGATGGATTTGAGTGCCACCTCAACGAAGAAAACCCGCCGAAGCGGGTTTCCGTCGCCGGCGCCGCCGCCTACATCGAAAGAGCTCTCGTGCTCAATCCGAACCTCGCATGGGCGTGGCTGTCCAGCGCCTTGTTGAAAGCATTCAGCGGCGAATCGGAGACCGCGATCGAGCACGCCACCCGCGCCATGCGCCTCAGCCCGCATGATACTCAGATCTTCGCCATGCAATTCGCTATCGCACTCGCTCATTTCTTCGCCGGCCGCTACCCCGAGGCGTTGTCATGGGCGGAAATGGCATGCCGCGAGCGCCCCGACCATATCCCGGCAACCTCCGTGGCGGCGGCGAGCGGCGCGCTCATTGGAAACCACGCGGCATCGGAGAGCGCCATGGCGCGCTTGCGTCAACTCATGCCCGAGCTACGCATTTCCAATCTCAGCGACCCATTCCCGATCCGTCGATCGGATCATCTCGATCGCTGGGTAGAAGCCATGCGAAAAGCCGGGCTGCCGGAATGAATCGCGAGGGCGCAGTGCGATCAGGAATGAGTCGGCCCAGGCTTGGTCCGACCGGGCGTCGCCTCTGACTGGAGTCCGGTATGGGTCAAAAGCGGAAGTTCCCGCGCACCGCGTTGAGGACCGCTTAGCGCCAGCAGCGGAACCTGGGGTGACCGGATTCATGACGCCTGCTTTGCGCCCAGAACGGTCATTCAGCGGAGCCCGGCTTAACGACCGCTTCTGCCCCAAAGGCGGCCATTAGGAGCGCGCGAGACTGACACTACTGGGAGGTTCGGCAAACTCCATAGGTGACGACAGGTTCTGCCATCCCTTTTACCAGTTCAGGGGGCATATGCGTCAGCTTAAAGGATGAACTCAGCTTCTCGCGTACTGCCTGGGTGACTAGGATCTGCTGATGTAAAATACGTGTAAGTGCTTGAATGCGTGCCGCAACGTTCACAGGTCGTCCGAGAAAGGAATATTCCCTGCGCTGTTCTGAGCCGACAAGTGCTGCTACGCCGGGTCCGAAATCGATGCCAACTCCGATCCCAAGCTCCGGCAATCCCTCTCGGCGCAGTTCCAAGTTGTAGGCATCAATAGCCCTGCACATTTCACAGCTTGCTCGGACTGCATCCTCGCATTGCCATGGGTTCGGCTGTAAAGCTCCGAAGTACGCAACGATGCCATCGCCCAGATAGCTTCCGACCTGACCGTGGTGGGTATGGATCGCATCGCTCATCCGTTGGTAATAGCCGTTCATAATCCGCACAAGGTCACCTGGATCGAGCCGCTCGGTTAGATCCGTGTATCCGACTAGGTCGACGAACAACGCGGTGACCTCCTTCCGCTCGGCGCCAATCTCAACGGTTCCCCCGCGTCCATCTGCAATGAGTTTCTGCACGACGCCGGCAGGTGCGAGCCGCGCGCATGCCCGCTGAACACGTTCAAGATCCGCATTGGCCGCTGCGAGGAGTTCCCGCAGAGTCCGGTTACGCGCGCTCAGAAAAACGACGAGCACAAACAGCGAGGCAATGACAAGGGTTAGTGCACCGATGCTAAGCCAAGTCATCGTGGTGCGCCAGGCTTGCTCCCATCCGGCAGAGTCCGTTTGCAAGCGCCAATACGCCGATCGCTTCGACGAGCTGTGGACCTGAAAGCTCCCAGCGAAGCGCACCTGCTCTCTGTTGTACCGCGTGTGGCTCGTACCAGATCGTTTCCCGGGCAAAGGCCAGCATGTGGCGTTCCATCTGCTCCAACTCCGGGCCGTCAAGGTGCGTCAGAATCTTCTCTGTGCTCCGCTCGTCCAGACCCACCTTCTTCAGAGATCCTGATATCTCGGGCGCGCAGATTCCGCAGCCAAGACCACGTGTCACGACAGCAATCATCAAGAGTTTGCAACGATGCGGCAAGATCGTGGACGCCCACATGTCCTCAATAACCGTTGCGAGCGCGCCACCGATGGGCGATCCGGAGTATGCTTCAATCAGATGCGAATAGGGGTGAGGTGGCGCGCGTCCGAGTTGCGTGATCTTTCCTCGATAGCGGTGCCGCTCCAAGATGCGCCGGAGCAAAGGTCGTAGCAGACGCATGTGGATCTGAGAGGGGAGCCTCTCCCATGGCTGGGGCGGAACTGCCAGGATCGTGAATACGCGGTTCGTGAAATCGGTTTTCCCGACCACGTAGGCGATTTCTTTCAACTCTTGTTCGCTCAATCCGGTTTTTCGGAGAGCCTCGGCAGCTTCGCGTGCACCTGCGGGGCCGATGCGCGACTGACTGCGGGCGAAGGCGATCATAGCGGCCGTTGCTGAGTCCCCCTCGGCGCGAGCAAGCTCTTGTTGGACCCGGTCGATGCGCGTCTCGCTCCAACCTTGCGCCCAAAGCTGCACCTTGACAGCCGCGTAACAGAAGCGGCACGAATTCTCCTGGCTGACCACCAGTGCAATAAGGTCTGCCATCTTCGGGTCGAGCTTCGTCAGAAGCCCAAAATCTGGCAGCAGGTCTACGACCGCCCGGGCCAGCCAAGGGACCGGTGTGAGATAACGGATTGACGGGAAGGGAATACCGATCTTGCGGCGAGCGTAGGCCTCCAGCGTCCGATCAGGGCAGGGCTCGACCAGACATGGCTCCCAGGCGACGTTCTGGAGCGCAATCATAGACGCAGTGTATCCTGGTCGCCTAAAAAAATCAGCCGTAACCGGCTGCCCTTATGAGGTTTGGTCCGCTTTGGGCGGATAGTGTTGAAAAAGTCCGGGGACCGCCTGCAGCAGGCACGTGAGCCGAGCCGTCGGAAATCGTATTCCACATTCCGCGTTTGAGCGGAATCAGAATGCTCGCCACATGTCGTCGTGCAGGCTCGTTTGGGATTTCATTTCACCCGATTGCCGGCCGAAATGGCCGGAGGGAGTTTTTCAACAGAATCGGCGCCATTCAGACACCTAGTGCGGACTCTCCGAACGTCCGCTTTCGGCCACATTCGGCCATTCAGCGGTGATCGTGGGGACTGTCCGCTTTGGGTCTTGGTCGTGTGAAAACTCGGCGGCGCGGAGAACCGATAGAATGGATCTTCCTTCTGATCGCGAATAGGCCCCTGAGAATTCTAACGCGCGGTCGAGTTCGATCGACCTGAGAAAAGTCATTCTAGTCTTTCCCGAGGCCACAGGGTTTTCACACAGCCAGGGTCATTAGCCGAACACCGGCGACCGCCTCAGAGGATGTCTGCTTCACCCCGATAAGCGGACTTCAGCGAGGGCGGTCGGCAGGTCTGTTCAGCGCCAGGAGCGGACACTGACATACCTAAAAGCGCATGGCGGCCTGGACTCGCGATGGACTGAAACACCGCTACTCTGGCAGGCCGGCTGATCGAAGCTCCGAAGCATATTGAGCCAAGAAGC
>CAYTTC010000170.1:0-5360 GCA_964440525.1 uncultured Propylenella sp.
AACTTTCTCATTGCTACCTCCCATAGCCCGATCTTGGGCGATGCTCACAATAGGCCTGTCTCCGGGGAATATCGAATCGTGAGACACGCGAAGGTGGCTCTCCGAAAAGCCAAGCAAAGCAAAGCCCCCCGGCCAATGAGCCGGGGTTTTCATTGGAGGATAGCTATGTTCCCGAGGATGGCGTTGAGGCTTGGGTTGGGAAACCCACTCCTGGCAGAGCTTCTGGATTTGCCAGAAGCTTCTGGGTTATTTGGTGGAAGTTTGCCATCACCTCCCCAAACACAGCTTGATCAACCGCGCGCTTCTCGGCGGGGCCAAGGGACCGGCGGTTGTAGCGGAATTCAAACTCCGCAAGGTAGCGGTGCAGGTGTAGCGGTGCAGGTGTGCCTCGCCGCCATGGTGATAGACGCCCAGCATACTCCTACATACCAGAAGCACCGTGCGCGGGGATAAATAGGAAAACCATACTCATTTCAGGGAATTACCCGGAACATGCCTCCTTGCGCCGCGCTCCAGCATTAACGAAATATTGCACCGTCTGGCCAAGCATCGGCGTATCGTGATATCCGCCGCTGTGTTGCCGGGCGATTGGCTTCGCAAATCCAGCCAGCCTGAATGATTTCGACCATCCGAAGACGCGACAAAATTCATGAGCCTCGGCGATATTGTTGAAAGACCGGAAGCCCCCCCGCGCCCTGCCTCCGGGACGGTGCGGCAGGCGCTTGTCGTGCGCTTTGCCGGCGATTCCGGCGACGGCGTGCAGCTTGCCGGTCATCAATTCGCCACCGCGACCGCCGCCGAGGGCGCCGATCTGATGACGCTGCCGGAATTTCCGGCCGAGATCCGCGCGCCGACCGGCACGACGTTCGGCGTCTCCGCCTATCAGGTGCAGTTCGGCGCGGGCGAGATCCTGACGCCCGGCGACGAGGCCGACGTGCTCGTCGCCTTCAACCCCGCCGCCTTCGTCACCAATATCCAGTTTCTGAAGCGCGGCGGCACCGTGGTCTATGACGAGGGCGCCTTCAACGAGCGCGCCTATGTGAAGGCCGGCATCGCCGGCGATCCCGTCGACGTGTCCGGCGCCGCGTCCTATCGCCCGATTCCCGTCGCGATCACACAGCGCACGCTGGAAGCCGTCGAGGCGTTCGGCCTCGGCCGCAAGGACGGCGCGCGCGCCAAGAATTTCTGGGCGCTGGGCCTCTCGCTCTGGCTCTGTGGCCAGTCGCCCGACGCGTCGCTTCGCTGGGTGGAGCGGCGCTTCGCCAAGGAGCCGAATCTTCTCGGCGGCACGATCGCCGCTCTGAAAGCCGGCTACGCCTACGGCGAGACGATGGAGCTTCAGCTTCCCGAGACCGTGGACCTGAAGCACGCCCGCGCGCGGAGCGCCCGCTCGCGCATGACGTCCGGCACCGACGCGATGGCGCTCGGCGTCGCTGCGGCCGGGGCGCTGGCGGAACGGCCGATCTTCTACTGCTCCTATCCGATCACGCCCGCTTCGGCGCTCCTGCACGCGCTCGCCAAGCTGAAAACCGGCATCAGGACTTTTCAGGCGGAGGACGAGATCGCCGCCGCCTGCGCCGCGATCGGCGCATCCTATGCTGGCGGCCTCGGCTTCACCGCCTCCTCCGGCCCCGGCCTCTCGCTGAAGACGGAGGCGTTGGGCCTTGCGATCACGGCCGAGCTGCCGCTCGTCGTCATCGACGTGCAGCGCGCCGGCCCCTCGACCGGCATGCCGACCAAGCCGGAGCAGGCCGATCTCGACATGGCGATCTTCGGCCGCCACGGCGAATCGCCGCTGCCGGTGCTGGCGCCGGCGACGCCGGGAGATTGCTTCGACATCATCATCGATGCGGCGCGGATCGCGATCGAAGCCATGACCCCCGTCATCGTGCTCTCCGACGCCTATCTCGCCAACGCCATCAGCGACTGGGAGATGCCGTCGATCGACGATCTGCCGCAATTCGAGCACCGCACCGCCGGGAACGGCGTCGACCCGATCACTGCCTTCACCCGCGATCCTGAGACGCTCGGGCGTCAATGGATCGCGCCGGGTACGGCGGGCCTCATCCATCGCGTCGGCGGCATCGAGAAGGATTCCGTCACCGGCAACATCTCCTACGACCCGGATAACCACGAAGAGATGGTGCGGGTGCGGGCCGAAAAAATCGCCCGCGTCGCCAGCCGCAACGACCGCGCGCTGATCCATGACGGGCCGGAGGACGGCGACCTGCTCGTGGTCGCCTGGGGCTCGACCTATGGGCCGGTGCGCCAGGCGGTGCGCAATCTCGCCGGTGCCGGCCACACGGTCGCCCACCTTCATCTGCGGCAGCTCTGGCCACTTCCGGCCGGGCTGGAGGCGATCCTCCGACGCTATAAGCGGGTCGTGTGCGCGGAGATGAACTCCGGCCAGCTGACCGCGATCCTCCGCTCCACCTATCTCCTGCCAGTCGAGGCGGTGACCCAGATCAACGGCCGCCCGTTCATGGTGTCCACACTGGAGGCCGCGTTCTCTGCTCGGCTCGACGAAGGCAAGCGATGAACGTCATCCCGCTCACCGCCAAGGATTTCACTTCCGACCAGGAGGTGCGCTGGTGCCCCGGCTGCGGCGACTATGCGATCCTGAAGGGAGTGCGCACCGCGCTCGCCCAGATCGGCCGGCCGCCGCATGAGGTCGTGTTCATCTCCGGCATCGGCTGCGCCGCCCGCTTTCCCTATTACATCGCGAGCTACGGCTTTCACACGATTCATGGCCGCGCGCCGGCGGTGGCAACGGGCGTAAAACTCGCCAATCCGGAGCTCGATGTCTGGGTTGTCGGCGGTGACGGCGATTTTCTGTCGATCGGCGGCAACCATCTGCTCCATGCACTCCGCCGCGACGTCGACCTGAACCTGCTTCTCCTCAACAACGCGATCTACGGGCTGACCAAGGGCCAATACTCGCCGACCTCGCCGATCGGGACGCGCTCCCCCTCCACGCCCGGGGGGTCGATCGAGCGGCCGGTCAACGCGGCGCTCTTCGCGCTTGGCGCGGGGGCGTCCTTCGTCGCCCGCAGCGTCGATGCCCTGCAGGACCATATGCCCGGGATTCTCGTCAGGGCGCATGCGCATCGGGGCGCATCGCTGGTCGAAATCCTGCAGAATTGCATCATCTATCACGACGGCGCTTTCGGGCCGCTCGGCGAAAAAGCGACGGCCGCAGATTCCGGCATCAGGCTGGTGCACGGCGAGCCGATGCTGTTCGGCAAGAACCGCGAAAAAGGCCTCGTTTTCGACGAAGCGGCAAGCCGTTTTCGCGTGGTCGGCGTCGGAACGGACGCGCCGCTCGAAGCCCTCGCGCGCCACGACGAGACGAACCTGCCCCGCGCCATCGCGCTTGCGGGCATCGGCGGAAGCGACGAGCCGACGGCGCTCGGCGTGCTCTACGCCCGGCCAGCAGACCCTGCAGCTCAAGGCCTGTCGAGCCTGCAGCCGACCGCGGCGATGAGCCGCGACCAGCTCGCCGCGCTGTTGTCGGCGAAGCGAGCCGACTAGCCAGGTACCGCGAGAAGGACGCCGGGCTGCAAGGCGCTCCCGTTCAAGGGCGTTCGAGACGACACGGTTGCGGACAAGAGGCCCATCGGGCAAAAGCGGTCGGAGCAGAGCGACCTGCTTCGGGCGTCGCCCGCCCAGGGCTAGCTGGTGCGTCGGATGGATTAGGGTCCCAATGAACTTTCATCAAAAACAAGACCCGATCCAGGCCGGCCCAAAGCACAGCATTCGCTACGAACCTGTGTCTACCGAGGAGAATCCGCGGCGGAACGACGTTCTCGAACGGCTTGCCGCCCTTGCGACTGCGCCCGTTTTTGGTTCGCGCCGGATATTTCCACGCCGATTCGACCACGCGTTCGAAAGGTTGATGGAGGGGCGCGATACCGCGGAGGTGATCCCCGAATACGCGATTTGGTACTACGGGCCGACGCTGCATCTCGAGGTCGATCCGCTCAAGCTGGAGCGCCGAATCAGCGACTGGGTGCGCGATGACCAAGGCGTTCGCTGGGTTGGAACCTCCTTCCTCGACGCCGCGGACTGGGGTGCGGCAATCTCACCGATCGGCCAGTCGCCGGTTCATCGAGAGATGCATGAGATCGTCGCCGCGGGAAAAGACTTCCGCGACACCCGCGCCTACCGCAATCTGATGCTGGCGATCAAAGTCGGCCGCCCCAGCAGGCGCAACAACATCAGGCTTGCCAGCGTAGAGTCCGTGGAAGCCTATCTCCGCTACTGCCGCGACCTCATCAAGAGCATGCGCAAGCGCGGGGTCATGCGGCACCGGGTCTCCGGCGCCTTCCACGGCCTTCGCGTGAAGCATTGGGATGCCCGCTCGCCTGTGCATGATTCGAGCGAGCGCGATATCGGCGTCGCGATCTGCGAGGACGGCGAGCTTATCCGCCATCTCGGCGGTAAGCACCGCACCGCCATCGCCCAGGCCCTAATGCTGCCGGCTCTGCCCGTGGAGGTCCGCATGGTCCATACAAGCTGGCTTGCAGGGCAGATGGAGCGGACGGGACTGCCCGCGCATCTCGCTCTCGCGGAAGGCGTCCGGCACCTCTTTGCAAACGGCAACGGCGCGCCTGCGACCGCGGAACAGGCACCCCGCTAAGCGTCGAGCAGTCTCGGCGCCGTCGACAGAGCGGCCTACCAGTGTCAGGGTGAGCAACCGAGAACGCCATTGCATGGTGAGCGGCGGAATGCAGCTGACGGATCTGACGATCGACGCGGTCAAGCTGATCGTGCCGCGGAGAATCTCCGATCCGCGCGGTTATTTCGTCGAGACATGGAGCCGCAACGCTTTCGCAGAGGCCGGCATCGACGTCGAATTCGAGCAGGACAACGCCTCCTTTTCCAGGCTGGCGGGAACGGTGCGGGGACTTCACTACCAGACGCCGCCGATGGTACAGACGAAACTTGTCCGTGTCCTGCGCGGCTCGGTCTTTGACGTTGCGGTCGATCTCAGGCGCGCCTCGCCCACCTTCGGGCGCCACGTCTCTGCCGAGTTGACAGCCGAAGGCGGCGAGCAGCTCTTCGTTCCGGCTGGCTTTGCCCACGGCTTCTGCACGCTTGAGCCGGATACCGAGGTTGCCTACAAAGTGTCGGGTTTCTACTCGCGGGAGCACGATATCGGGATTGTGTGGAACGATCCCGATATCGGGGTCGATTGGCCGCTCCGGGGACGTGAGCCCGTACTGTCGGAGAGGGACCGCACCCTCCCTCGAATGGCGGAAGCGGGATCGCCGTTCTGACTCGATCAAAAGCCGCGGAGGATTGATGCGTATTCTCGTTACAGGCGGCGCCGGATTCATCGGCAGCGCGGTCGTCCGCCG
>CAYTTC010000171.1:0-5335 GCA_964440525.1 uncultured Propylenella sp.
GCGCGACGTGATTCTGGTGGGCGATTGCGTCGAGGAGCTGGAAAAGCTGCCATCCCGAAGCATCGATCTCGTCTTCGCCGATCCGCCCTACAATCTGCAGCTTTCCAACGAATTGCACCGGCCCGACCAGTCGCGCGTCGACGGCGTCGACGACGATTGGGACCGCTTCGCGGATTTTCAAAGCTACGACGATTTCACGAAAACCTGGTTGACCGAATGCCGGCGAATTCTGAAGCCGACCGGCACGCTTTGGGTGATCGGCTCCTATCACAATATCTTTCGCGTCGGCGCCATCCTCCAGGATCTCGGCTTCTGGATCTTGAACGACATTGTGTGGCGAAAAACCAATCCGATGCCGAATTTTCGCGGCCGCCGCTTCGCCAATGCGCACGAGACCCTCATCTGGGCGTCGCCGGCGGCGGAGGCGAAGTCCTACACCTTCAACTACGATGCGCTGAAGGTTTTCAACGACGACCTGCAGATGCGCTCCGACTGGCTCCTGCCGATCTGCACCGGCGACGAGCGCCTAAAGGACGTCGAGGGGGTCAAAGTCCATCCGACGCAGAAGCCAGAGGCGCTTCTCTATCGCGTGATTCTCGCCACGACAAAGCCCGGCGACCTGGTGCTCGATCCCTTTTTCGGCACCGGCACGACGGGGGCGGTCGCCAAGCGGCTCGGCCGGCATTTTCTCGGCATCGAGCGGGACCGGACCTATGCGGCAGCCGCACAGCGTCGGATCGACGTCACGCGCTCCGGGGCCGGGGCCGTGCTCAAGGTTATCGAGGGGAAGCGAGCGGAACCGCGCATTCCATTCGGGTCGCTCATGGAGGCCGGGCTCGTTGCCGCGGGCGACGTATTGACCGATTCCCGCCGCCGCTTCGCCGCGACCGTGCGCGCCGACGCCTCGCTTCTCTGCGAGACGGAGGGTCGCCAGCATGTTGGCTCGATCCATCGCGTCGGGGCGGCGGTGCAGGGGTTAGAGGCCTGTAACGGCTGGACTTTCTGGCATGCGGAGATGTCCGGAGCGCTGCAGCCGATCGACATACTGCGGACCGAGATGCGGAAGAATATGGCGCTCTGAGCGCCCGATGCGGCGACCTTAGAAGGAGATGCCGCGCCGTTCGAGATCGGCACGCAGCCGCTCTGCAGTCGTGAAGAGTTCCGCGTTCCAGCCGACGCCCTGCGCGGCGGCGACGTTTTTCGGCGAGTCGTCGAAGAAGAGCGTCGCCGACGGAACGAGGCCAAACGACTGTGCGTGATGCGCATAGATCGCGGGATCGGGCTTTACGAGCCGCACCTCGCCCGACACCGTCGCGCCTCGGGTTTCCGCCAGGAACGGAAAGCGCCGCTGTGCCTCGCGAAACGTGTCCGCGGCGAAATTGGTCAAGAGCGTCACGTCGTGGCCGCCGGCGATGAGCGCCTTCAGGATCGCGACGCTGTCGTCATAGGCGTGCGACACCATCAGATGCCAATTCCCGCGAAAGGCGCGGATGAGATCGTGCTTGTTCGGGTGGCGGGCAATCGCCTCAGCCTCGGCCTCCGCCCACGAGCGGCCGCGATCCTGCTCGATGTTCCACGCGCTGGAGCAGACCTCGGTCAGGAAGACGTTTCGCTCGTCGAGATCGGGGATCAGATCGTGATAGGCCTGATGCGGGTCGTAGTGGACCAGCACTTTTCCGACGTCGAAGACGATGTGGCGGATTTCGGTCATGGCGCTCGGGATAGAGGTTTCGTGGCGCCGGGATAGGCGGCCTCGATTGCTTTTTTCATAACGCTCGGCAGGGCCTCGTCGGCAAGCGTGAGCGGAGGCGCCCACCAATGCCCGGCCGGCGCTGGCATATCCGCCGCCACATCCGCGCGCTCGATGGAAAGGCGCAGCGAAAAATGCGTGAAGACGTGCACGACGGGTGCGGCGAGCACATTCCATCTTGCCGCCACCGGCCTTTTCCGACGCGGCTCGGGGGTTTCCTGCCAGACCGTGCCTGGTACCTCGCTCATGCCGCCGAGAAGCCCGTGGGGCGGCCGACGCCGGAGGAGGATCGCGCCGTCGGCCCGCCGGACCACGAAAGCGGTGCCGTAGCGCGTCGGCCGCGCCTTCTTCGCAACCTTCACCGGCAGCTCGAGCTGCCGGCCCTCGCGCCGCGCCAAGCATTGCTCCGACCAGGGGCAGAGGCTGCAGGCGGGCCGCTTCGGCGTGCAGATCGTGGCGCCAAGATCCATGAGCGCCTCGGCGAATTCGCCGGCTCGGTCGTGGGGGACGAGCGGCTGAAGCGCTTCGCGGATCAGCGGTTTCGCCGCAGGCAAGGGCAGATCGATAGCGCAGAAGCGGGCGATCACCCGCTCCACATTGCCGTCGATCACCGCCACCGGCTCGTCGAAGGCAATCGCCGCAATCGCGGCTGAGGTGTAGGAGCCAATTCCAGGCAGGCGGGCGAGCTCTGCGGCGCTCTCCGGAAAACGCGCGCTCGGCAGGGCAGCGACGGCGCGAGCACAGGCGATGAGATTGCGCGCGCGCGAATAGTAGCCAAGCCCCGCCCAGGCCGCCATGACATCGGTTTCCTCCGCCGCCGCGAGGTCGAGAATGGTCGGCCACCGCGCGACAAAACGCTGGAAATAGGGGGCCACAGCCTTCACCGTCGTCTGCTGCAGCATGATTTCCGACAGCCAGACGCGGTAAGGGTCGGCATGTACGCCTGTCCGCCGCTCGCGCGGGCAGACGCGCCAGGGGAGCCGACGCGCATAGCGTTCGTACCAGGCGAGCAGGTCGCTAGACGCGCCACGCGATCCCTGTGCGGGAGGGCGATTCGGCCTTGCAGGAGCGGGCGGCTTCGCTAGCTTGGCGGGCATGACACCACTGTGGCGGCCGCACTGCGGCTGGCAAGGGCCTAGGGAGCATCGTCAACAGTGCCGCACCCGTCGAGACCGGCCGCCAAAGCCGTCGCCGAGCTGATCGGGGGAACGCTTGATCCTATTGCGCGAAAACGCGGATTGGCGCGCGCCGAACTGATTGCGTGGTGGCCGGAGATCGTCGGTGCCGCCTATGCGGGCCGGACCGCGCCGGAGCGGATCCGCTGGTCGCGCGACGGCGGGGCGGCGACGCTTGTCGTCCGCTGCGACCCCTCGCTTTCGTTGCAGTTCGCGCACGAGACCGATCGCGTTCGCGAGCGCCTCAACGCCTATTTCGGCTATCCCGCCGTCGGCGCCGTCAGAATCGTGCAGCAGGCGATCGGGGCGGACCGAGAAGCGAGGCCAAAGCCCGCCGTCGAGCCAAAAATCTCCGCCGCAATCGAAAGCCGGCTCGATCGCGTCGAGGGGCCGCTAAGGGACTCGCTGCGGGCGCTCGCCCGCAATGTTCTCGCACGATCGTGACGGATTGGCGCGTTTCGCCTGCGCACCTCATGCCCTATGTAGGCTTGAAGGCACGGCTCGCCGTTCAGTTTCGGTTCAAGGCGCACCCTGTTCAATCGTCCCGGAAAGGCCCGGAAAGGATTGCGACATGTTCAAGCTCGACCGCCGCTCGCTGATCGCCGCCTCCGTGGCGGTCGCATTCGCGCTTGGCCCGGCCGCCTGGGCGCAGGACGTCAATGTCGACGAGCTTCACAAGCCCGGCCAGCTCGGCGAAAAGGTACTCGGCCCGGCGGATGCGCCCGTCACGGTGGTCGAATACGCGTCGATGAGCTGCCCGCAC
Organism: uncultured Propylenella sp.; assembly: GCA_964440525.1. GTDB lineage: Bacteria > Pseudomonadota > Alphaproteobacteria > Rhizobiales > Afifellaceae > DASWJZ01. The sequence goes on from CAYTTC010000171.1 coordinate 3,689, forward strand.
TGCGCGCAATTCGACAAGACGACCTTTGACGCTTTCAAGCTGAAATACATCGACAGCGGCAAGGTGCGATACATATTCCGCGAGTTTCCGTTGAACGCGCCGGCCTATGCCGCGGCCATGATCGCCCGCTGTGCCCCGGCCGATCGCTTCTTCGACGTGGTTCATGCCTATTTCCGTTCGCAGGATAAGTGGCTGACGGCGCCCGATCTCAAGGCCGCCCTGCTGGACATTGCCAAAGGTTTCGGGTTCACCGAGCAAAGCTTTGATGCTTGCGTCGCGAATCAGGCACTATTCACCGCGATCAACGACGTGAGGGCGCGCGGCGCTGCATTCGGAGTGCAGGCCACGCCGACTTTCTTCATCAACGGCAAAAAGTTCGCAGGGGCGCTGACGCTTGAGGAATTGGATAAAGCGATCGAGCCGCCGCTTTAGCGGAGTCGAGGGCCGGCCCTTGGCCGGCTTCGGAGACGCGCGCCGATGAAGGTAACCCGCCTCCGCATGCACGGGTTCAAATCCTTCGCCGATGCCATCGACGTCCCGATCCAGCCGGGCGTCACAGGCATCGTCGGCCCGAACGGCTGCGGCAAGTCCAACCTTGTCGAGGCGCTGCGCTTCGTCATGGGCGAAAGCTCCTACAAGGCGATGCGCGGCGGCGGGATGGAGGACGTGATCTTCTCCGGCGCCGGCGCTCGCCCCTCGCGCAACACGGCGGAAGTGACGCTTTTCGCGGAGCGCGACGAGGGGACGGGGAGGGGCCCCGAACCGACCGAGATCTCGCGCCGCATCGAGCGCGAGCTTGGTTCGAGCTACCGGATCAACGGGCGCGAGGTGCGTGCCCGCGACGTGCAGATTCTCTTCGCCGACGCTGCCACCGGCGCGCATTCCTCGGCGCTCGTCCGCCAGGGCCAGGTCGCCGAGCTGATCGCCGCCAAGCCGGAAAAGCGGCGCGGCATCCTCGAGGATGCCGCCGGCATTTCCGGTTTGCACGCCCGCCGCAACGAGGCGGAGCAGAAGCTCAGAGCCGCGGAGCAGAATCTTGGTCGCCTGAACGATGTGATGGCTGAGATCGACGGGCGGCTCGATGATCTCCGGCGGCAGGCCCGGCAGGCGATCCGCTACCGAAAAATCTCGGCGGAGATACGAAAGTTCGAGGCGACCCTCTATGTCATCAACTGGGAGACCGCGCTCGCGCGTCTCTCCGAGGCCGAAGCGGAGCTCGCCGAGGCGGAGGCACTGTTCGCCGCAGCCACCAGCGCGCAGGCGGAAGCCGCGCGCTCCGAGGCCGACGCCGCTGCGCGGCTGCCGGCGCTCCGCGAGGCCGCCGCTGCCGCCTCGGGCGTGCTCGACCGCACGAAGAGCGCCGCCGCCGATCTCGATCGCGAGGAGCAGCAGCACAAAGCGCGGCGGCAGGAGCTGATTTCGCGTCGCCATCAAGCCGGCGCAGACCTGCAGCACGAAACAGAGATCGGTCACGACGCTGCCACCGCGGCGGAGCGCCTCGACGCCGAGGAAACAACGCTCGGCCACGAAACCGAGGATGCGGCCGGTCGCATTGCAAGCGCTCGCGCAGCGGCGGAGATTGCCGCCGCCTCGGTGACTGCGCGGGAGGCAGAGTTCGCCGCCGCGGCCGGGGCGCTTGCGGCTGCG
>CAYTTC010000172.1:0-5265 GCA_964440525.1 uncultured Propylenella sp.
GATGATACTCACCCGCGCCGGCACTGAGACGGAATCAATCGAGGGCGAGCAATGAGCCAAGGCAGCGAGCGAGCGACGGCAGATCCTGCATCTGGCGAGCCCCTGCCCGGCCAGCGCAAGCAGGTGGAAGCCTTGGCCGGCTATGGCTTCGCGGCAGCAGACATTGCCGCTGTGATGGCGATCGACCCCGAGATCCTGCGACAGCTCTATCCGGGCGAGCTCGCCGCCGCCCACATCAAGGCCAATGCCAAAGTAGCCGAGAATCTGTTCCGGAAGGCGACAGGTGAAGGACGTGAGGCGGTCGTGGCCGCAATCTTCTGGCTGAAAGCACGTGCGCGATGGACCGAGAGCAGCGCCCATGAGCTGTCGGGCAAGGACGGTCAGCCGATCAGGATCGAGATCAGCGCGGCGGATGCGGGCCGTTGATTTGTAACGGCAACTGCTCAGTAGCCGGCAGCCTGCACATGTCGCAGTGCAACGTCGAAAGCCCCTTAAGTCCAGTGACTTAGCGGCTTTCTCGGCTTCCAACCAAATGGCAAACGGTGGTATGCAGTTTGGTCATGAAGCCGGCCGTCGCCTATTACCGCGTCTCCACCGAAAGGCAACGGCGCTCTGGCCTTGGCATCGATGCGCAGCGTGACGCCGTCCGCCGCTTTGCCTTGGTAGAAGGCTTCAACCTCACAGCCGAGTTTGTCGAGGCCGAGAGCGGCAAGGGAGCCGATGCGCTCGACAGGCGGCCTCAGCTCGCCGCTGCCCTTGCCACCGCACGTAGTCGCAAGTGTGCCGTTATCGTAGCAAAGCTCGATCGCCTCTCACGCGACGTCGCCTTCATCTCGGGGCTGATGGCCCAGCGCGTCCCCTTCATCGTCGCCGAACTGGGCGCCGACGCCGATCCCTTCATGCTGCACCTCTATGCAGCGCTCGCCGAGAAGGAGCGTCGCCTCATATCGGAGCGCACACGGGCCGCACTTGCCCAACGCAAGGCGCAGGGCGCTCGGCTGGGCAATCCACGCAATGCCCGGCATGCCGCAGCGCTTGGCCGGGAGGTGCAAAGCTCGGAAGCGGATCGCTTCGCTGCGAACATCCTGCCCCTGATCGAGTCTATCAAAGCCACCGGAGTATCGAGCCTCGGATCAATTGCGGTCGCTCTCAACAATCGCGGCATTCGTTCGGCGCGTGGCGGACGTTGGCATATCTCGACCGTCGCAAACCTGCTGGCCCGGTCGCTGAGCTAAACCGGTGCGCCTTTTTAGGCGGGAAGAACCGCGAGGATCGTGATGATCGCCGACGGCGCAACCGGCATCCGGTCGGGCTGTAGCGCCGGATGCGAGATGCGCCCGACGTGCCAAAGCTGGCAGAAGATCAATCCACCGGCGTCGTGGACGGCTTCGGTCACGCGCCGCCAGCCGTCGATCTGCTCGCGGCTGTGGATACCTGGCGTCCAGGCGTAACCCTGGCCCTGCATCGAGATCTGTGCGGCCTCGCTGATGATGAGGGCGGCCGAAGCACGCTGCGCGTAGTAGCAGGCGGCGAGCTGGTCAGGGACGTTGCCGGGCTGGCGCGCGCGCGAGCGCGTGAGCGGCGCCATGACGATGCGATGCGGCAGGAGGAACGGGCCCAGTCTATAGGGCTGAAACAGGAGATCGGTGGCTGCTTGTTGGGCGGCCGCGGCCTCCGCAACCGCATCGGTGCGCATGTCCATGCCGGATGGCTAGCGGGGCCGGAGGCGAGGGGCATTGACCGCGGTCAATTCGAGGGGCCCGCCGCAAGCGACGAATTTTGACTTACAAGAAGCGATGAACGGTCGGGCAAGCGCGATCAGCTTCGCCGCGTGGCGGCTGAGATCGATAGAGCTTGTTTGTTGACGCCGACGACGTGGGAGGTTCGCCCGCCCGCGACGTCCGCACCAAAGCCTCTCGCACCGCCCGGTCCGGCCAAGGCGACAAGGGCGACCGCAAGCGATAGCGCGAGGGTTCCATTCAATGCGTTCGGCGTTCGCAACCGCGTAGGGATCGCTTGTGTAGCGACCTGCTCTGCCGGAGCGCCCAATAAATTGGCTCAGGCCGCGCCGGTCTTCTCGGCGACGTAGGCGTCGATCAGCTGGGTGAAGCGCGTCGCACCAAAGCTTGGGAAATGCCCGCCATGTACAATGCGGGGGCAGAGACTCCGAAGGCGGTGCATCGTGGCGAGATAGACCGAGATATCGGAATGGTAGCAGGTGTCGACCAAGGGGCCGTCATAGACGACGTCCTGGGCGAACAGGATGCCGGTCTTCTCCTCGAACAGCGAAAGGTGGCCCGGCGAGTGGCCGGGCGTGTGGAGCACGGCGAGGACGCGGCCGCCGAGATCGATGCGGTCGCCCTCGCCGATCAGCGCCGTGGCCGGCGCCGGCTCGATCCGGTAGGCAGTCGCATCCCAGCCGGGTGGAGTGCCGAGGAACATCTCCGAATCGCGCCCGCCGGAAGCATATTTCTCGAACAACGTAGCGGCATTGGTCGGATTTGCCGCAATATCGGCCTCTGCCGCATGTACTAGACGGTCGTCGAATTCGTGTGCCCCGCCGATATGGTCGAAATGCGTGTGCGACAGGAGGAGCGCGAGCGGTCGGTCGCCGCGCCGCCTGTCGAGCGCCGGTACACGTCGCCTGAGCGGCACGGCGCCGAGGCCGGCGTCAATCAGCAGGTCGCGGTCGCGCCCGTGGATAAGCCACATGTTGCAGCGGAAGAAGAACGGCATCCACGGCTCGTGGATGAGTGTCACGCCGTCCCCGAACGGGATGGTCTCGTACCATTGTGCGCTGGCGATCGAAGGGAGCATCACGCGGCGCCTTTGACGAGCACGAGATCGGCGGGCGCGGCGGCAGGCTCGATCGTCGCGCCGATTTCGGGCGCTTGCTCCGGCAGTGCCTTGACGAGGATCGGCGCGCCGTCCGGTGCCACGGCCAGCACGCGGACGAAGCCGCCCTGGAACACGATCTCGGTGACGCGCGCCGGGCCGAAGCGGATCAGACCCTCCACCGGCCGCAGCCGCATCCGCTCCGGGCGGATCGAGATCGCCACGCTTGCGCCGGGCTCCTCCGCACCCTCCACGGAAGTCTCGCCTAAAGCCGTCGCGACGCGCACCGACCGGCCCTCCTTCCGCAAGATGCGTCCTTCGATCAGGGTGCTTTCTCCCATGAACGTGGCCGTGAAGCGCGTCGCCGGGCGCGCAAGCCCTTTGATCGAAGCCAGAATGATTTTCCGGTGCCCAAGCGAGACCCCAAGCTCCTGAAGATCCGCTTCCCTGATATGCGGAAGCGCTCGAAGGTCGACGTCATTCTGGACGAACGCCTCCATGTATTTCCCGAGGCCGAGCTGACTCAGCCAATCCTCAATCGTCTGCATCGAGCGCCGTGACCTGCTTCACTCTTCTCAAACTAGCGCGAACATCATCACTGCACCACGTGGCAAATCGCAAGATCAAGGATGCTGCTATCGAAACTGGCCGAATTCTCAACACCTTGCTAATGTCAAACGGCCCGGAAGGCCCGTTCGAGAGATGCCGGACATTACGTTGCGCTTGGACGGCTCACATTTTCAGGCAAGGTAAGGACATTCGAGAGAATTCGCCGCCGCTTTGGGATTGGCCGATCGGCAAAACCACGTGGGACGGCACAGACAACATGCCCGACTAGCCTCGATTCGATCTCGGATTCTAGGCAGGGCTTCGCGGGGAGGATTCCTATGAATCAAGAGACAATTGACAAGTTCGCGCAGCGTCTGCGAGGCACGCTTATTGGTCGGGACCATCCTGACTATGATGAGGTCCGCAAGCTTTACAATGGCATGATCGACAAGCGGCCGCTGCTGATCGCGCGCTGCGCAGATGTTGCCGATGTGATTGCTTCGGTAAACTTCGGTCGCGAAAACAAGCTCGCCATCGCCATCCGTGGCGGGGGCCATAACGGACCCGGATTCGGCAGTGTTGACGATGGCCTCGTTATCGACTTATCGATGATGAAGGGTGTGCGCGTTGATCCGGCGAACCGGACCGTGCGGGTAGGACCCGGCTGCTCAACGGGCGACGTGGACCACGCCACTCATGCGTTCGGACTTGCAATCCCTTTCGGCATCATCTCAACAACAGGCGTTGCTGGTCTGACTCTCAGCGGCGGCCACGGCTATCTTAGCCGCCAATATGGGCTCGCCATCGACAATCTGATCGAGGCCGACGTGGTCTGGCGGACGGCACTTTCGTTTCCGCGAGCAAGACGAACAGCCCCGATCTTCTCTGGGGACTGCGCGGCGGTGGTGGAAATTTTGGCGTAGTCACCAGTTTCCTTTTCGAGGCCCATCCCGCTGGCGTCGTCTATGCCGGACCGATCATCTTTGAGCTGAAGGACGCCGCAGAGGTCATGCGCTGGTACCGGGACTTCCAACCGGATGCACCTGAGGAACTCTACATCTTCCTGGGGCTGCAGACGGTGCCCTCCGGCGACCCCTTCCCGAAGGACCATTGGGGCAAGAAGATGTGCGTCCTCGTCGTTTCGCACAACGGGCCGATCGAGGATGGTGAGAAAGCCGTGAACGCGGTCCGCGCGGCGCTTCCGAAGCCGATCATCGATTTTGCCGGCCTAATCCCTTACACGGCGCTGCAGGGCATGTTCGACGGGCTCTACCCAACAGGATTGCAGTGGTACTGGAAGGGCGACTTCGTCAAGACGCTGCCTGACGCGGCGATCGACGCCCATATCGAACACGCTGCGAAAGTGCCAAGCGAAGTCTCGTGCATGCATCTCTATCCGATCGATGGCGCGGTTCATCGAAAGGCGAAAGACGAAACGGCATGGAACTGCCGCGATGCCACGTGGTCGATGGTGATCGCCGGAGTAGACGCCGATCCCGGCAAGGCGCCGACTTTGAAGAAATGGGCAAGGGACTATTGGGCGGCAGTTCATCCGTTTGATCTCGGCGGCGCCTACCCGAACTTCATGATGGACGATGAGGGCGAGGCGCGCCTCAAGGCGACGTACGGCGACAATTATAAAGGCCTCACCACGTTGAAGAAGAAATACGATCCAGGCAACCTGTTCCGAGTGAACCAGAACATCCGCCCGGCGGCCTGACCCGGGCGGCCCGTGCCGAGTTAGCGGCAGAGCCGACTTTTACATACCCCTGGGCTCCGCCAATGCCTCCAGCCGCGTGGCCATATCCACGGCTCACAAAGGTCCACTAAGGGTCTTGGTCGTGTGAAAACTCGGCGGCGCGGAGAACCGATAGAATGGAT
>CAYTTC010000173.1:0-5166 GCA_964440525.1 uncultured Propylenella sp.
CCGTTGTCAAAAAGCTAGAATTCCAGGCTGCGCAATACGCGGCATTCCTAACACTCGAGGAAGACGACCATGGATACCACCACGCTTCTCATCATTGTACTTGTCGTTCTTCTGCTTGGCGGCGGTGGCTGGTACGGCCGTGGACGCTGGTACGGCCGCTGATCACAAGTTGATCTTGGCCGGCGTCACATGCTGATGCATGCGCCGGCCGGTGCGCCCGCGCCGATGGTGAGGGCCGATGTAGAGGATGGGCGCTCCCGTAGTTTTGGGGAGAAACGGCGCGGAGAAACGGCTATCACGACGGCATGCCGCCATCGATGCCGCTCGACTTCGACGATCTCGCTCGTGAGCTCGATTCTTGGGCCGAGGCAGGGCGCGTTGCGGCGCTCTGGTGGCGCGACGACGACGCGACCGCGCCGAGCCCGGCGCTCACGCAACTCCTCGACCTGAGCGACGCTTTTCAGATCGAAGCCGCGATTGCGGTGGTTCCCGCAACAGCCGCCGCCGCGCTCGCCGATGTGCTCGGCCAGCGCGATCACGTCGCGATCCTGCAGCACGGTTTTGCGCACAAGAACCACGCCCGCGCCGGAGAGCCGGCCGTCGAATGCGGCGGCGACCGTCCGGTGAAGGATGTGCTCGACGAGCTTTTCACGGGCCGTCGGCGCCTCACGAAAATGTTCGGAGCGCGCTTCGAGCCGATCCTGGCGGCGCCGTGGAACCGCATCGAGCGGGCTGTTCTCGACCGCCTGGCGGAAGCGGGCTTTCGCGGCGCATCCGCCTACGGCCCGCGCGGAGCGATGGAGGGCGCCCACGGCCTCGCCATCGCCAACGTCCACGTCGATCCGGTGAACTGGCGCGAAAAGCGCTTCGCCGGGCGCGACAAGGCGCTGAGTGGCATTTTGGGGGAATTGAGGGCGCGACGAAGCGGTGCAACGGAAATGGATGAGCCGCTCGGGCTCTTGACGCATCATCTCGATCATGACGCCGGCCTATGGGAATTTCTGGACGGCCTCTTCCGCGTGACCAGCAGGCATCCGGCCGCCCGCTGGATCGGGGTAAGCGAGGCCTTCGCCGCGGCCCCCGCACGTTCCGCTCCGCTGCTCGGCGTGAAATGAGCGTGATCGTTCGACCGGCGGAGGAGCGGGATATCGATTCCGTCGTCGACCTCCTCTTCGACAATATGAGCCAAAAAGTCAGCAAGGAGCGCTGGCGAAAACTGCTCGACTATCCCTGGCGGCCGGCCGACGCCGATCGCGGGCACATCGCCGTCGATGGCGATCGCGCCGTCGGGTTTCTGGGCCTCGTCTATGCCGACCGGCCGATCGACGGCCGCGTCGAGCGCTTCTGCAATATCTGCGCCTGGTATCTTCTGAAAGACTATCGCGGCCAGGGGATCGGCCAAAAAATCCAGTTCGGCTCCGTCGCCGATCCGCGCATGACCTACACGATCATGACCGCGACCCTCGCGACGGGGCGGGCTTTTGGGGACAATAGCGGCTTTCAAGTCCTCGACGATACGCGCTACCTGCTTCGCCGCCGCGCCGGATCGCGCCAAGATCTCGACTGCATCGACGACCCCGACCGGATCGAAAGACTCTTAGGCCCGGACGACCAAAAAATTCTCAGGGATCATCGCCCCTACAATCTTCGCCACCTCTTCGTGCGCGCCGGCGACGATGCCTGCTACGTCGTGATGCAGGTGAAGCGAAAAGGCGCGGACATCGACTATCATGAGGTCATGTATGCGAGCGACCAGCGCGTTCTCGGCCAGTCCGCTCAGACGATCGCCGACACCATTCTTGGCTCCGACAGCGCGGTGTTCGCGATCGACCGGCGGTTCCTGCCGAGCGAGCCCACCTGGGAGAGCGAAGCAATCCGGCTGCCGCGCTCGTATCGATCGCCGCATGTCGCACCCGAAATGATCGACCACCTCTATGGGGAGATCGCCTTGCTGGATCTGAAGCTCCCGTGATTCCCGGTCACAATCCATTCCGGCCGGGCCGGAATCCGGGCTATGGTCGCGCCCCATGAACGACGCTCCCCGCACCGAAGCCGACCCGATCCTCTTCCGCCGCGTGATGAGCCGTTTCGCCACCGGCGTGACAGTCATCACGGCCGAGCATGACGGCGAGGCGCGCGGCATGACGGCGAACGCCTTCATGTCGGGATCGCTCGAGCCGCCGCTTTGCATCGTCTCGATCGCCAAGCGCGCGCACATGCACGAGGTGATGCTGGCGGCGAGGCATTTCGGCGTGAACATTCTCGCCGAGAGTCAGGAAGATATCAGCGAGCATTTCGCCGGCAGGCCGAATATGGGCCTCGCGGTCAGCTTCGAGCGTTTCGGCCCGGCGCTGCTTCTCTCAAGCGCCTGTGCGCGGATCGCGGCTGAGACTGTGGCCCGCCACGATTGCGGCGATCACACCATTTTCATCGGCCATATCCTGCAATTGGAAGCCGACGATCGCCCGCCGCTCCTCTACCACGCTGGCCGCTACCGCGGCCTCGATCGCGGGCGGCTCGATCACAATGTCGGGGTTCCCGAATTCTGGTGATCGGTCGCGCCCCTTCGGCCGTCCGCGCTGCCTAAATCGACTGACCCGATCGAGGCGCGGGAACCTCTGCGCCGAACCGGCATCTAATGGCCGAGATGAAGAAGACGGCGACAAGACCAAAAGCGCACGCGCTCGCGATGCTCGCCGACGGCGAGCTTGCGGCGGTTGCCGCCAGCGGCGACGAAAATGCTTTCCGCCTCATCATGGAGCGCAACAACGAACGGCTCTACCGCGTCGCGCGCGGCATCGTTCAGAACGACAGCGAGGCCGAAGACGTGGTGCAGGAAGCCTATGTCCGCGCGTTTCGAAAACTGGGCGGGTTCCGCGCTGAGGCGAGCCTCTCCACCTGGCTCACGCGGATCGTGCTGAACGAGGCGCTGGGGCGGCTCCGCCTTCGCCGACGAAAACCGACAAGCGGGCCTGCAGAGATCGATCGGGCGCAATCGACCGGCGAGCTGATCCGGTTTCCCGGCCTCGCGGCCAGCGACGATCCCGAGCGTGCAGTCTCGCGCCGCGAGATCGCCGGCCTTCTGGAGCGTGCGATCGACGCTTTGCCTGAGGCGTTCCGCGTCGTCTTCCTGATGCGCGCGGTCGAGGAGATGACGGTCGAGGAGACCGCCGGAGCGCTCGCCATTCCGGAGGCGACGGTCAAGACGCGCCTGCACCGCGCCCGGCATCTCTTGAGACGCTCAATCCAGGCCGAGCTCGGCGCTGTCCTTTCGGACGCCTTTCCATTTGCCGGCCGCCGCTGTGTGCGGACCACCGAAGCCGTGCTCAAGCGGCTTGGTCTAACCGAGTCCGAAATTCGAAACGACGAGGGCTGAACCCCCCGTTCGGCCCTGACCAGGGAGGATGAATCATGAAAAGCTCTGTTCAAATCGTTATGGCCGCTGCGCTCGTTGCCTTTGCAACGCCGGCTCTGGCGCAGGAAATGGCGCCCCCGGGCGGCGCCTACCAAGCCGTGAGCAAGCTCGTGACCTTGCCCGACTTCATTCCAGGGCTTGGCCAACTCTTTGTCGACCCGGCCACTTTGCCCGCCGGCCCGTTCCTCGCCTACGACCACGACGGCAAGCTGGTCAGCACGATTTACATGATTCCGGTCGAGGACATGAATCCCGACAAGCGCTTCGAGGATCTTGCCATCGGCACTGCGAGTGTCGATCACGTCGACGTCTATTTCAACGCCGGTCACCCGGGCGTCGAGAAGCCTCACACGCACGTGGTGCTCTGGCATGTGCCCGCTGCCGACGAGGCGCGCGTTGCAGAGTGATCGTTTCGCGCCGGCACGTCTTGCGGATCGGCGGGCTCACGCTCGCCGGTCTCGCGACGGGGAGGGCGCGAGCCGCGGACGGCGATGCGGTCGAGATCGAAATGCTTGGCAACAAGGAGGGCTCGAAGGTCTGGTTCGAACCGATCGGGCTGCTCGTGCGGCCCGGGCAGATGGTTCGCTGGACCAATCGCGACGCCGGGAATGCCCATACGACGACCGCATATCATCCCGCCAATGACGGACACCCCCTCCGAGTCCCCGGCGCGGCGGCGCCTTGGAACTCGGGCTACCTCCTTCCCGATCAATCCTTCGCGATCACGCTGACCGTTCCAGGGGTCTACGACTACTTCTGTGTGCCGCATGAACACGCCGGCATGGTCGGCCGGCTGATTGTTAAGGGTGACGCGGATGCGATTTTGGCCGCGGCGCCGGGCATTCCGATAGCGGAACTCGCCGAAGACCCGTTTCCGACGGTCGAGGCAATCCTCAGCGAGGGCCGCGTCAGCCTGCGCTGATCCGCTCTTGGTGACGCTGGAACACGTGGGCCTTGGCGCCGTTACGCGTGCGGGCAAGGGGCCATCGGGTGGGCGTGACGGAGAAAGACATGAGACAGGTGACATCGATTGCGGCCATCGCGGCCGCATTTGTGTTTTCAGGCGCGGCAAGCGCGCAAACCCCGCCCGACCTGCTGACCGGCGCCGCGGCATTCGGGAGCTGGGAAGAGAGCAAGCCCGGCGTGACGCGCCTGATCAGGCCGTCGGACCTGCCCGCGCCCTACCAGACGAACTCGGCGAGGAATGCGCCTGCGCCGGTCGCCATGCCCGCCGGCGCCAAGCCGCAGGTTCCCGACGGCTTCAGCGTCACGGAATTCGCCAGCGGCATGAGCCAGCCGCGGGTGATCACGGCGGCTCCGAACGGCGATGTTTTCGTGGCCGACAGCGAATCCGGCGAGATCGACGTTTTTCGTATGGCGGAGGACGGAAGCGTCGCCAAGAAGGACGTCTTTGCGACCGACCTCGACCAGCCCTATGGCATCGCCTTCTACCCGCTCGGCGACAACCCGCAATACGTCTATGTCGCCAATACCGGCGGCGTCGTCCGCTTTCCCTACAAGGACGGCGAGATGAAAGCGTCGGGCGAACCGGAAACGATCATCCCCGAGCTGCCGGTCGGCGGCCACTGGACGCGCGATCTGGCGTTTTCGCCCGACGGGAAGACGCTCTTCGTATCGGTCGGCTCCGGCTCCAATGTCGCCGAAGGGACGATGGGGGGTGACGCGCCAGAAGGCTTCATCGAAAGCCATCCGCTTGGCGCGACTTGGGGCGAGGAGGAGGACCGCGCCGA
>CAYTTC010000174.1:0-5160 GCA_964440525.1 uncultured Propylenella sp.
AGCGAGGCAGCCGAAGTTCGAAAATACACAGCACGCCCCGTGCAGCCCGATATCGCCGAGGCATGCAGCTGATTCGGCTGTGCGCAAGCCCGGATAGTTGGCATCCGAGCCGCAATCCGCGAGAATGGCGACCACGCCGAGGCTCGGATATGCATCCGCGACCGTCGGCGCAACAAGCCACATGCCGAAGGCGACGACTGCCGCCATCAGCCAGGCGCGGAACGAAGCCGTCTTCATGAAGGGCATCTTGACGAGAACCGGCACACCGAAAATGATCCAGATCAAACGCGTCCGCCTGCTGTTTCGATCCGCGGGCGTGTTTGCCGCTGGCGAACGGTGCAGGCCAGCGAACTGGGGCTAGTCTAGCACTAACGAATGGAGGCGGCGATCATGGCGAACGACACGCGCGACGTACCCGGCGTCATCGTATTCCCGCCGCTGATCCCGCTGACGGTTCTCGTCGTCGGCGTCCTGCTTGATTGGTTGATACCTCTCAACTTCCTGGCGACCATTCCCTTTGCGATCCGGGTGGTGGTGGGATTGGCGCTTTTCGCACTCGGGCTCGCCAGCGCGATCGTTGGGAGCCGCGCCTTCAAGCGCATCGGCACAAATGTCAATCCGATGCAGCCGGCGCTGGCGCTCGCCGGAGAGGGCATCTTCGCGCATCTGCGCAACCCGATGTATGTCGGCACGGGCCTCGGCGTGCTCGGCATCGCCATCGCCTTCGCACTCGAGTGGACGCTTTTCGCGCTCGTCGTTGGAGCGCTCGTCATGCATTTTGGCGTGGTCAAGCGCGAGGAGCGGTATCTCGAGCGAAAATTCGGCGACGACTATCGCCGCTACAAGGCAAGCGTCCCTCGCTACGGCTGGAAGTTCTGATTGACCCGCGGCGAGTCGCTCAGCCGTAAGTCAGCACGCCAACCTGCTGGTCGCGGCCCTTCAGCGCCCGCGGTCCGCGTTCCTTGAAACTCGCGAGCGGATGCGATCCTTCGCCGGCCGCCTCGATCATGACCGCGGTTGCCAGGTCGCCGCTGATGGCGGCTTTGGACCCAAGCTCCCGCGTTAGCGCCTCAAGGCGGCTCGCCACGTTCACCGTGTCGCCGAGCACCGCAAATTCGAGCCGCCGGTCCGTGCCGATATTGCCAATCACGACCGGGCCATAGTGCAGGCCGACCGAGATGCGGAGTGGTTCCTTGCCGGCGCGCTCTCGCCGGGCATTCCACGCCTCGAACTCGACCAGAATCGCGATCAGACAGGCGAGCGCGTTGCTCGCGTCGCGCGGCCCCGGATTGGGCGTGCCGAAGGTCGCCATCATGCCGTCGCCGATGAACTTGTCGAGCGTGCCGTGATGGCGGAACACCGCTTCCTCGAGTCGGGCATGCACTTCCCTCAAAACCTCGATCACCTCCCTGGGGCTGTGCCGCTCCGACCAATGGGTGAACCCCACGAGATCGGTGAAGAGAACGGCCACGTCCTGCTCGCGGACCTGCGCCAGCGCCGCGTCCTGCTTTGCAAGACGGTCGACGGTCGCCGGTGGAAAGTAGCGGGCGAGGTTGCCACGCTCGCGTTCAAGCGTCGCCTGCCGCTCGACCAGGTGGCGCGAGCGGGCCACGACGACGGCAAGCATGCCGGCGACGATCAGGAACACCACGATATCGCGCACGACCAGATCGAGATCGACGAAGGTTGGAACCGCCAGGATTGCCATGATCGACTCGGCGGTTCGTTCGACGGGGAGGCCGAACACAGTATCGGGCTGCGAGACGACCCAGGCGACCGCGATCGACCACGAGACCGCCCCCGTGACGCCGGCCCACACGACCTGCCGAGGCTGGTAGCTGAAGGCGTGGCCGATCAGCATGATGTAGAAGTAGACGAAGTTGCCGAAGCGGAGATCCATTTGCGGCGGAAAGTCGATCTCGGCCCAGGGATTTGGAACGACAAGCGTGAAGGCGAGAAGCGCGAAATCGAATGCCGTCTGCGCATAAGGCTGCCACCAGCGGAAAAGACCGAGGTGTTCCAGCCCGATGCGGCCGAAGCCGAGGGCGATAAAGATGGCGATCAGTGCCTCGTAGAAGAGCACTTCCGGAAACGGAGCGAGGAGGAGAAGGAGAACCGCGACCGCGACGAGCGCGGCGCTGCGGCCCTTCACCGCCAGCAACCGCCCCGCCGCTTCTTCGGCGGCGAGGCTCTCGGCGATCCGGGTTTCCTGGCGGCTCTTCAGCCTGGGCTGCGAATAGACAGCGGTGTCTGCGACTGCATCGATGGCCATGACGATGTCCCTTGCGTCCGACGTGTCGGACGAGTCATTCGCCAGCTAGGATAGCAGCCTTGCGGCTTTTTGCGGGAGGTCAGCGCGCCAATTCTGCGAAGCGCGCATAGTCGCGATAGAGCGGGCGGAACGTGAGGCGCCCATCCTTCGACGCCGCGAGCGTGGCGAGCGCCGCCTCAAGCTCGGCGCGTGGGGTCACATGGAATTTCGCGAGCCAGGCAAAGAGCACGGACCTGAACAAGGCGGGGAGCCGCTGCTGCTCGCCGAAGTCGACGATGAGCAGACGGCCACCGGAGGGTTCCACCATAGCGAAGGCCTGCTCGAGCGCATCGCGCCAGGGCGGTATCATCGAGAGGCTGTAGGAGAAGAACGCCCGGTCGAATGCGACGCGGCCGAAAAGCGTGAAGGCATCGAAGTGCGCCGCGTTGCCAAGCGCCAGCGCGATTCTCGTCTCGAGCCCGGCGTGGCGGATATTGGCGCGCGCCGTCGCCAGCATCGCCGATGACACATCGAGACCGAAGAAGGTCGCATCCGGATAGGCGTGGGCGGCCGCGATGAGATTCCGCCCGGTGCCGCAGCCAATCTCGATGACGCTACCCCCGGCGGGAGGTTGAAGCTCGGCGATCAGAACGTCGCGACCGAGGAGAAAGTATTTTCGTGTGAGGTCGTAGATGTGCCGCTGCCGCCCGTAGATGCGGTCCATCAAGTCTTCGGCGGCCGGAATGCCGGCGGTGCGGCTCATCCGTTGAAGACGTAGAGGTGGAAGCCGCCATAGATCGATGAGCGGTCCTCCGCGGTAAGCTCGCGGCTTCTCTCCGCGTCGTAGGTCCAGCGCCCCAGGATGCCGATATCGACCCGGCCGGGGAGGAGCGTCGGCTCCGCGGCGGTGCGAAAGATGACACGGGCGCCCCGACGCGCCGTGCGGGTGATCTCCGCCCAGAGCGCGTTCAGCTGCCCGTCGGTCATCCAGTCCTGCGCGTCCAGCAGCACATAAGCATCGAGGCTCGCGGGTTGCTGTGCAGCGAGCGCGTCGGTGACCGAGCTCCTCACGACCTTGACATGCCCGGCGCGGCCGCGGATCACCTCGAAATTTGCGCGGCGGAGGTAGAGAGGCAGCGGCCCGGCGGCGCTCGGCGGATAGCTGCGGCTGAAGGCCTGCCAGGCGAAGTAGTTCTCCGTGAGCGAAAACGAGCAAGCAAGGCGCTCCAGGCGCATTTTGAGAACGCTCGCCATGTTGCCGCCGGCCGCCGAAGCGAGCGCTTCGAATTGAGCCGGCGGAATGCCAAGCCCGTAGAGCGAGAGCTTGTTCGAAGTCGCCCAGCGGACAAGCCGTTTGTCGAAGAGCGGCGCGAGCACCGAATCGAAGATGCTCCTCTGCTCCTCGAGCGACTTCGCCAGCATCATCTTGCGCGGATTGGCGCCGTAAAGCCGCGCCACGAGATGCGCGGTGCCGATGAAGGTGCCGAGCAGGCCGTGGCGATAGAGGTCGCGCTTGAAGAGCGTGATGCGGCGGCGGCCGAGAAGGCCGCGACCCTCCCAGTAGCGGCGCGTCTCCCTGTCGAGTGAAAAGCGCAGGAAACGACGATAGGCCGTAACGTTCGCCCGCGCGTCGGCGTCGCCGAAGAAGCGATAGAAGGAATCGTAGGAGGGAAGCTGACGGATCGCCGCGAGCTTCAGCTTGGTCAGCGCCACATGCGCTCGATTCAAGTCGACGGCGAGGATCGCGGCGGGATCGGCGGTCAGGTACGAAAGCACGTTGCAGCCGCCGGACGCGATAGCGATCAAGCGCGCGCCGGGCTTCAGCGCCAGGGCTTTCAGGTCGACCTCTGGGTCTTCCCAGATCTGCGGATAAACGAGGCCTTTGAAGGCGAAGGTGAAGATGCGCTCGCGGATGCCGTCGAACGAAGCGGCCTTGAAGCGGTGCACCGCCTGGCGAAGTGCATCGGAGGGCCGGAGACCCTCCGATGCCTGACCGGTCACTGACACGCTTCCTCCCGAATCACTGCTCCGAAGCGCATTTGCGTTACGGGGCCGAGATGAAAAGTTGGTGACGGATGGGGCGAACGGAAAACGCGGCCTTCGATGACGACGATAGCGGAACGCCTCGAACCCTCCTTCGTTGACTCTCATGACAGAAATCAGGAGCCGGCAAATGAACTGGGACAGCATCCAGGAGAGTTGGAAGCAGATCCGGGGTCGGGTGACGGCACAATGGGGCCCGTCCGGCAACGACGTCCGGGGGATGACCAAGGGCCGTCGCGAGCAGCTCTGCGGGCGGACATGCCAGCGCTACGGCATCTCCAAGGAGGAAGCGAACCGCCACATCGATGGTTGGATCAAAGAGCCTGGCGCGCTCGACGACTGGAACGACACGCGATCCATCCTGGACATGTAACTGCATACCGGAATGGAATGCTGAGCCGACGCAATGACTTGCAAGGAACATTGCGCGCCACTGGCCGTTGGCTAATCATACGACGCAACAGGGAGAGCGTGATGAATTGGGATCGCATCGAAGGCAACTGGAAGCAGTTCAAGGGCAAGGCGAAAGAGCAGTGGGGTAAGCTGACCGACGACGATCTCGATGTCGTCTCCGGCAAGCGTGACCAGCTCGTCGGGCGCATCCAGGAGCGATACGGCATCGCCAAGGACGAGGCGAACCGCCAGATCGACGATTGGGCCAAGCGGGACGACGAGTATTGGCGCAAGGTCGCCTAACGGTTGAGGCGCCAAATAAGAAAGAATGCTGAGGCCGGGGCAGCTCCCCGGCCTCTTCTTATTTGTCCTTATGGGTCGGATTATCCCGCGTGTACTTCGCTTGCGCTGCGGCGGCCGGTTCGCCCGCGGGGCGCACGGCCTGCGGCCGGTGGCGGGCTGACAAGCGGCCC
>CAYTTC010000175.1:0-5106 GCA_964440525.1 uncultured Propylenella sp.
AGGCCGGCGATGTCGAGGAGGCGCTGACCGCCGCCGCCGCCGTCGGCGACGACAGACTGCAGCAACAGGGGCAGGGCTACGTCGTGCCGGACAGCTTTACGCACGGCACGTCCGAGCAGCGCGCAACCTGGTTCCGCAAGGGTCTCGACCAGGGCGCCGTCGAAGGCTGCGATACATTCACGGGCGAGAGTTAGCGCCTCCGAGGTTGTCGAAGGGGCGGTCGCCTCGCCGGCGATGTTCCATGTGAAACAATTCCTATAGCACCCGGACGCCGTTCAGTTTTCCGCGCGCAACGTCGATGCCGAACACGATCGAACAAACGCATGCTCTATTTCGAAGACAGCGCCGAACCGATTAAAAGCGGCCATCCTCGCGGAGCGTGTTCGCCCGGTTTCCCGTTGTAAAGAATCAGCTTCTCGCGGCGGAAGGCCGTATCCGCGGCCGTGTGTCGGCGGCCGACGGTCAGAATTCAGATGACGATTGCGATGACCGCGGGTCGAGGCGAGAAAGATGAACAGATGGGATCAAATCAGCCGAAGAGCGCCGAGTAGCGCGGACCCTTCATTCTGATTTGTCTGTCGGAAACCGGGGGGCAGGATTGCGCGCAGGCTAGCCCTTCTGATCAGTCTGCCTCCTCCTCGCGGCCCTTGGTTAGATCGCGCCAAAGCTCTCGCGGAGCCGGGACGACTTTCATATCCATTTTCATGTAGCGAAAATAGACACCGAAAAGGCGTTCGTATTCGGTCGACACCGCTACCACGTTTTCGTCCTTCTTCTGCCCGAGCGCCGTTCGGTGTTCGCCCTCCTCAAGGCGTTGGAGTTCACCCTCGGCTATTCGGATTTTGTTCATTTTATCGGCAAGGGATTTGATCAAGAGTTCGACCTTCTCGCCGAAGACAAACTTTGGCTCTAGCGCAAGCATCAACATCTTGAAATCTGCATTATCCGCTGCGCTCGCTGAAGCAAGGACCTTTCGTACAACATCGGCCACTCCCTCGACGATTTTCATACGGGGCCCAAAAAGGTCGAGCGCCATCTTCTGGCTTGCTATGCGCAATTGCGCGTAGGCGAGTGCGATCCCGCCGACGGCGATTGCAACAGAGAGGGCTAGTTGAGCTATCAAGATCATAACTGGCGTGCCCATCGGGGGGTCCCTCTCTCCTCATTTAGCGAGGATCGCTATGAGCATGAGCACTTGCAGAACGATGATCCATCGCAACAGCGCTCGGGTCGATGTTCCCCATGTGTCGAGATTGAGTGCTGACAGCGGATCGCGCACGTCCTCCAAGTCCTCCGCCGTCGCCGGAAGCGATTTAGGTATCGAAACCGGATAGGGGTCACGGACGGTGAATGAGATTTCGGAAATCGGATTGTGGCTTTCCGGTTCGATGAAATACTCCTGCCGATGATAGGGCTCGGCAAGATGGTGCTCCACCTCGTTCTGGTAAACTCTAGCGCTGAAAAGCAGGCGCAGTTCGCCATGTGACCGCAGTGTCATTTCCCGCCAGAGCCATTCGAACCGATCTGCCGAGACAAAGAGCGAGAAGTAGATCGTTTCCTTGCTGTCATCTGTCTGAGGCCAGTGGTGAGCGAACGATTGATCCTGTGGCCCTTCTCTCAATGAGAACCGCAGCAAGCCCTCGAAATCCTCAGTCCCTTTCTCGCTGATCAACCCGAAGGATCGCATATCGAAAACTAGATCGCCGTTGATCAAGCGGCTTATACTTTTCTCGGGCTCTTTCCTTTCAAGCGGCTGGTAGGACTGCTTTTCGCCGGCCACGTGAAAAAACTTCAGCGAATACTCGGACAGTTCATTGCTACCAAACCGCTCCACATTTGCGACGGTTGGAGACATCCGCTCATGGTAATAGTAGTAGGTGAGGGGCTTGCCCGCATCGGACTTGACCTGGCGGTAAGCGTTTTCTTCCTTGCGCAGAGCTTCCACTCGCGACATTCGAAGCGGCCCCTCGTCTAATGGGGCTCACTCTACCTCAGGAGGCGGCGCTTTTGCATGCTCGCTGAATAATCCCCGACAAGTCGGCTAGCGGGCCCGGCGCTCAGCGGGATTGGTTCTGATAGCGCTCAGACGCTCTCATTGGTTCATCTGGCCAAAGACTGTTTGACACGTTCCGGGAGGAGGGACGGGCTCCCTCACTCGCCAGAAAGGAACGGGGGCGTGGATCGAAGCTACATCGCCTTGATGCGGCCTTCGACGCTCGGGCGGATCGTTCCCGCGGCCGCCACGTAGTCGATGACCTGGCTCGCCATCAGCTGCGCGTCGATGGCGTCGATGAGGTTCTTGGCGCTGGCGAAAACCTTGTAGCCATCACCGCCACGCGCCATGAAGTCGTTGGTGGCAACGGTGTAGATCTGAGCCGGATCGAGCGGCCCGGAACCGACCATGACGGATTGGACACGGGAACCCGCCGGCTTCGACAGGTCGACTTCGATAGCCATCCCGGACACCTGCGGGAAGCGGCCCGTCCCCTCCTCGACCTGCGAAAAACCGTTTTCGAGCGCTTCGCGCAGCTGCACCCCGGTCAGCTCGAGCTTTACCGTCTTGTTGCCGAAGGGAAGCACGGCGAGGATATCGCCGCGCGTGAGTTTCGATCCGGCCGCATATTCGCGGTCGGCGCGGATACCGCCGCCATTGGTGATCGCCACGTCGGCGCCGACCGCCTCGCGCATCGCGTCGGCGATCAGATTGCCGATCGCCGCCTCCTGGCTCCGGACGGTCGCACGGCGCGAGTCGAGCGGCGTCTCCGTCGTGCCGATCTCGATCGCCAGCTCTTGGTCTAGCTTGTCCTCATAGCCCTTCACGACGGCGGCGATCTCGGGGTCCGGCTCGACGTTGATCGTATCGACGATGTCGAATTCCGGCGTCCACGACACGGTGAACTTGCCATCCTTCTCGGTCTTGTCGAGCGTGATCGTGGTGACCACGACGTGGTCCGCCTGGCTCTCCGATTCCGTCAGCACGGTGCGGCCGTTGTAAAATGTCATGAGGTGCTCGTCGTGGCCGGACAGCACGAGATCGGCGAGCCCTTCGCGCGCCAGCTCCATGTCTTCGGTAACGCCGCTATGCACGACTGCGACCACGAAGTCGGCGCCTTGGCCCTTCAGGTCCGCCTGCTTCTTCTTCGCTGTCTCGATCTCGTCGGCAAACGTGATATCGCCCGGCGACGACACGTCCGGCGTCTCCGCGGTGGTCAGGCCGTAGAAGCCGATCTTCACGCCGCCCACCTCGACGATTCTTTCGTCCGCGGTGTTGGCCGGCTGGGCGCCGCCCGGCTCGCGCACGTTGGAGGTGACAATTGGAAAAGTCGCTTCGCCGATGCGGGTGCGGAAATTTTCCGCGCCGAAGTCGAATTCATGGTTCCCCGGCGTCATCACGTCGACGCCCATATGGTTCAAGATGTCGATAATGTGTGCGCCCTTGTCGATGCCGGAGAGGAGCGAGGGCGAGAGCGTATCGCCGGAATGCACGAAGAAGGTCGTGCCTTCGCCACGCTCGCGGTTGACGATTGCCGCGAGCTTAGCGAAGCCGCCGCGCCCGTCGTGCTCCTCCATCCGGTCGATGTCGTTCGTCTGCACGAAGCGGAGGGTCACCGTCTCGCCCAGCGCGGGAAAAGCGAGCGCGGCGAGGGAAATGGCGAAAAGGGCCGATGTCAGCCCGGTCCTGAGACGTGGGGTCATCTGCGGTCTTCCTCTTCTGGTGCGGCGCTTGGACCCCGCCGCATGGCTGTGCCCCGAGTTTGCCAGCGGTTCGCGACGCTGTCATGTCCCAAGGCGCGTGGTAGGGTAAACTTAGCCCTTTCTGGACAGCGCTTCGAGGTCGGGAACCCCTGCCTCGGCGCGCCGTTCTCCGGGCTGGGAAGCCGCAGGAGCCAGCAAATGGCGCATGTCACCTATAGAATCGTCGAGCACGACGGAGGCTGGGCCTACAAGCTGGGCGATGTCTTTTCCGAGCCGTTTCGAACCCGCGACGCGGCGGTCAAGGCTGCGCACAGAGTGGCGAGCGAGCAGCAGACGCCGGGCCAGACACAAGCGATCCAATACGAGGACGAGAACGGGAACTGGCACGAAGAGCTGGCGCGGGGCGACGATCGGCCGATCACCGACGTGGTCGAGTAATTCCGTTGTTTCTCCGGCGGCCAGCCGGTTAATCCGACTATGGTGTCCCCCAGGCCAAACCGTCGCGGGCTCGCTTCAATTCCCTAGAGATCGTCGGCTTTGAGGCCCGTTCGCCGGCCGATACGCGCCAGCATCTTGGGACCGATCTCTTCGCGATCATGAAAGGCGAAAACGAAGTCTGGCCACTTCTCGCGTGTGAGGACGCGGTGCGACCCGCTCTGCCGCTTGACGGTCCAACCAATTCTCTCGAGGGCGGCTAAGACTCGGCGCGCACGCGCGGAACCCCATTGGCTCACGCCGCGGCCACGAACAGATCCCCAAGTTCCGGTACGGCTTCGCCGTGTTCCAATCGGTCCGCAAGCGTTCGCAGGGCTAGGGCCTCGACCTTGCCGCGCGCCTCTTCGCGCGTAACGCCGTAGGCCATCACGCCGGGGAGGAGCGGTATCTCGGCGATCCAGCGACCGTCATCTTCCCTGTCGAACTCAATCTGCAGCACGTTCTTCGATCTCCATCGTCTGTACTTCAGTATAGGCTAGCCCTTGCGTTGAGCAATTTCGGTTTTGCGATCCCGCATCAGCCCGACGAAGCGCTTGAACAGGTAATGGCTGTCCATGGGTCCCGGCGAGGCTTCGGGGTGGTACTGCACCGAAAAGACCGGCCTGTCGGTCATGCGGATACCGCAGTTCGAGCCGTCGAAGAGCGAGACGTGCGTCTCCTCCACGTTTTTCGGCAGACTGTCGCGGTCAAGCGCAAAACCATGGTTCATGGAGACGATCTCGACTTTTCCGGTCGTAAAATCCTTCACCGGATGGTTGGCGCCGTGATGACCCTGATGCATCTTTTCGGTCGCGCCGCCAAGCGCCAGGCCGAGCATCTGATGGCCGAGGCAGATGCCAAAAGTCGGCACGCCCGCCTCTACCACCGCTTTGATCGTGGGCACCGCATACTCGCCGGTCGCCGCCGGATCGCCCG
>CAYTTC010000176.1:0-5097 GCA_964440525.1 uncultured Propylenella sp.
ACATCCTCGATTCGGTCTACGAGCGCGACCATGTGCGCGTCGATACGGGCCTCGCGGACGAAGGCATGATCGGTCACAATTTCGAGGCACATCTCGCCGATCTGCAGAAGCGCATGCTGGATGCCGCGGGAAATCTCGAGTTCGAGGAGGCGGCGCGGCTTCGCGACGAGATCAGGCGGCTGCGCGAAACCGAGCTCGTCCTCGCCGACGATCCGCTCGCGCGCCAGAGTGATGTGGAAAGCCGCGCCGGCTCATTCGCACGCGAGGGCCGACCGGGCTCGCCCTCCCGGCTTGCGGGTGGAGGCGCTTCGGGCCGGCTGCGCGGCCCGGCCGGACTTTCGCTGCGCAGCCTCGCGCGAAAACCGATGCTCGACGAAATGACCGTCGGCCGCACCGAAGTGCCGCTCGAAGGAGCGCGGCCGGAGAAGCCGCCGGAGGCGCCCGGAACGGTCCGCCGAGGACAAATCGGCGCGGGTTCCTACGAGGACCCGAACGAGGAGCGCCGCCGGGGGCGGCCGAAGAAAACGGGTCGGCCGAGGCGCTAGCTCTGGGGCTGGCGAGCCCTGATAGATAAACAGCTCGCCTTCCCCGACCGCTTCCGCAAGGAACTCCTCCAGGCATCGCATGGTCTGGCCCTTGCGAAGCGATATCCCTTAATGCAACCCTACGTCGATCCTTCGACCCAGCCCGGGGCCCGCCATGATGTGCGTCAAGATGTGCCGGCGATGGCTCGCAGCGGCCGTATTCCTGGCCACGGCCTGCGCCGCACAAGCCGCGAAGCTCACCGTCGTCGAGGTCAGCTTTCCGGCCGTCAATTGCGTGTTCGACGCGCGCTGCAGAATTCTGGTCACCGACAGCGTCGGGCACATTCCGATGCCGTTCATCGTCGCCGCCGGCACGGCGTGGCTGCAGTCGCGCAGCTTCACGGGCGCACCCGGCACGCCGGCGGCGGGGCTGACCGGCTACATGTATCGAATCTCGCTCACCCAGGCGGCGGGCTTCGGCGATTGCCTGCTCGGATTCGTGATCGACTTCGGGCCGATCACCAAGCGGCCCTACGAGTCCGGATCGCCGCCCGCCGACGTGTTTGTGGGCTCATTGGGCGGCGGACTCGGCACGATCGGCCTCGCCTCGGCCGAGCGGGACGGCGACGTGATCACGTTTTCGCTCAAGAGTCCCTTGTGCGTGGGGCCGAGCCCGAGCAACGCCGCCACGACGTTCTTTATCGGATTGGCATCAGAGAGGCCGCCCGCGGACATCAGTTCGATGGTGTTCGCTTACGGAAGTCCGGCCTTCTACTCAGTTCCGGCACGCGCGCCGGCGCACTGAGCCGCGTTGCGTGGCAAGGCGGGGGCGCTCGCGCCATTTCGGCTCGACCGACCGGGCAGCCCGGACGCTGAAGGCGCGCTGATCGCGAGCAAAGGATTCCTGTCAGCCGCCCTCTGCGAGAAAGCGCCGCACTCGCGGCGGGCGTCGAGTGGCTTTAGATCATCGCATCGCTCGCCTCATCCCGGAGCCTTTATGACAGCGCGTCTTTTCACGCCGATCGAGATTGGCGGCCTTCAGTTCCGCAACCGCATCGCGGTGTCGCCGATGTGCCAGTATTCGGCCGACGACGGCTCGGCGACGGATTGGCACATGGGGCACTGGATGAGCCTAGCCATGTCGGGCGCCGGCATGGTGACGATCGAGGCGACGGCGGTGGAGCGGCGCGGGCGCATCACGCATGGCTGCCTCGGGCTTTATTCGGACGACAACGAAGCCGCCGCGCACCGCACGCTCGCCGCTGCTCGCCGCGTGGCGCCGGCGGGAACGCGCTTTGGCATCCAGCTCGCCCATGCCGGAAGAAAAGCCTCCGTCAAGTTTCCCTGGGAGGGCGGCAAGCCATTGAACCGCGAGGAGGATTCCTGGCTGACGGTGGCCCCCTCCGCCATCCCCTTCGACGAGGGCTGGCATGTGCCGGAGGCGCTCAACGAGCCTGGTATCTCCCGCGTTCTCGACAGCTTCCTCCAAGCGGCAAAGCGGGCCGAGCGCGCCGGGTTCGACTTCGTCGAGATCCACGGTGCGCACGGCTATCTCCTGCATGAATTCCTCTCGCCCTTTTCCAACAAGCGCGATGACCGCTACGGCGGGTCGCTCGAAAACCGCATGCGGCTCATCCTGGAGGTCGCCGGCGCGATCCGTTCGGCGTTGCCGGAGCGGATGATGGTCGGCGCGCGGATCTCGGCGAGTGAGTGGACGGAGGGCGGCTTCTCCATCGACGAGGCGGTCGAGCTCTCACGTGCGCTGAAGGCGGCGGGGGTCGCCTATGTCTGCGCCTCCTCCGGCGGCAATTTTTCGAAGGCGCAGGTTCCTATGGCGCCGCTCTATCAGGTGCCCTTCGCCGAAAGAATCCGCCGCGAGGCGGGGATCGTCACCCGCGCCGTCGGTATGATCACCGAGCCCGAGCAGGCCGAAGCGATCGTGGCGGAGGGGCAGGCCGACATGGTGGCGCTCGCCCGCGCCATCCTCGCCGATCCGCGCTGGCCCTGGCGCGCCGCAGCGGCGCTCGGCGTGCCCTTTGAGACGCCGCCACAATATGCCCGCTCGGCACCGCTCATGACGAAATGGGCTGCGCCGGCGGCAGCGCGGGCGAACGCGGCCTGATCTCTAAAACTATATTTACTTTCTGCTTCGCCGTATCGGCTAACCAAAGTAGCCCGATCGGAACAAAAGTCGGATAGCGTCATTCTGCCTGTGCAGCACTTCTGCTGAACAAAGGAGTTGAAGAGATGCCGAACAACCAGCAGGGCGGGAACAACCCCAACCGGGACAAACAGCGCCCGGATTCGGGGCAGCAGCAGGGCGGGAAGGATCAACCCGGCCAGCGCCAAGGCGGACAGGGCAATAGTCCGGGGCAGGGCGATCAGCGGCCCGGACAAGGTGGCCAGAACCAGAATCCAAACCAGAACGACCGCGACCAGCAGCGGCGCTGACGAGGCCGCGCAACCTGGGTCGGAAGCGGGGCCGAAAAGGCCCCGCTTCGTTTTGCGCGCGCGGCGACTTCCGTTGACGATTGGGACTGAGGCCGAAGCATTCACGATGGCGCAGCCGAGAGGGGTGTCATCATGAATCGCATCTCGGTTGTCTTCATCCACCGAGCCTTGCTGCCCGCAAAAGGAATTCAACCCGATATCCGCCCATCGCTTTTTGACGGCACGATGCACTATGCTTGGATGCTGGCCGATCATGGCCGGAAGGGGAGGCAAGCATGCCCTATTATTTGATCCAGGCATCCTACAAGGAGACCGCCGCCAAGGCGCTCGTGGCGCGGCCGCATGACCGCTCGGCGGTGGTGGCGAAGATGTGCAAGTCGCTCGGCGGCAAGATGCACTCCTTCTTCCTCGCCTTCGGCGAATACGACGTGGTGGTGATCGCCGAGCTGCCGGGGAACGACGCGGCCGTGGCGATGGGCCTCGGCTCTGTCGCGGGAGGTGCGCTGGCGAAATACAACACCACCGTGCTGATCTCGCCGGACGAATCCGTCAGCGCCATGAAGAAGGCGAAGAAGGTGGTCTACACGCCGCCCAAATAGCGGACAACGTCGTGGCGAAGCGGGTGGCCAGCGGGCGCTCGAAGAAGGGCGCCGCACCCGCCCGTCGGGTCGGCCAAGCCGGCCGCGCCCATTGGGGTAGGCTTGGCGCCCTTCAGTCGGCGCCGAGTGGAATAGCGAAGCGCTTCTCCGCTCGGCTCATTCGGCATCACCGCGCGTGAAGAGCGTCCGCCCGCGCGACGCCAGCTTCACCTCGTGTAGAGTTTCAGGGTGAAGGCCGCTCCGATCGCGCCGCCGATCGCGGCCGGCGGAGCGCCCGCCCACCAGACATCGAGATAGTAGGATCCGGGGGGCAATTCGTGCGGTCCGTCGCCGGCTCTTTGGAAGAAGTTCGAAGCGAACATGTCAACGTCGCGTTCCGCCTCGGTGGCCACCGCCGGGCTGGCAATGCCATAGGGAGTTTCGTAGTGCCCCATCATATGTTGCGGCGCGGCGCCCGGAGCAGTCAGGGTTACCTGGAATAGCGTCAGTCTCGATCCGCCATAGGATTGGTTGCTGCCGACCAGGGCGCTCAGGTGAGCATCGAGGCAGGTGCCCTTCTCCAGCTCCACTTTGGTGCTCAATAGGGGTGTCTTGTCGAATTGGCCGCCCTCTCCCCCACCCGGGCTGGTACCGAAGACTGCGGAGGTCGTCCTTACGTCCTCATAGCCAAGGTCGCTGACGCTCGCAATCGGGCCGCTGCATTCATAGACCGCTGGAGGGATTGAGGGCGCGGCCGCATCCTGATTTTGCTCCGCCTCTCTGTTGGGTTCGATGGCGAAAAATCCGCGCTCTCGCGCAGTCGCACCAGGGCCAGTGGTGAGCAGGCCGACCATCGCGGCCAAGCCGGCAAACCAAATCGCGTCTCTTCTGTGTTTCATGTCCGAGTCTCCCTTTGCCCCCAGGTTGAATGAGTGAGCCGCCCGTTGAATGCTGAAGACCGTCGGGCGCGGGCATGCTCTCGGCGTGGTTACAATCCCTCCAGGCTCTGTTTCTATTTGTGATTGTATACTATCTAGAATGGAAATCATACGAATATGTGGCGCGTGCGCTTGGTGACCTACCGGGCCCTCCGCTCGTCGCGACGGTTGCGGGTCGCTCCGCCGAAGGACGACGCGGGTGGTGGGGTTGGTGGCCGATCTAAGCCGCTCGCGCTCGGACAAGATTGCGCCGATCGCGAACAGGTGGGCAGGAATGCGGCCTCCGCCAATTCGGAATGACCGGGCGGCCGGGTCCGCTTACACTGGCACGTTGAGCAAAGGCACGATCATGATTCGCGTCGGTATCGGCGGCTGGACCTACGAGCCTTGGCGCGGGATTTTCTACCCGCCGGGGCTCCCGGCGAAGCGCGAGCTTGAGCATGCCAGCCGCCATCTGACGTCGATCGAGATCAACGGCACTTTCTATCGCAGCCAAGGCCCGAAGAGCTTTGCCAAATGGCGCGAGGAGACGCCGGAAAATTTCGTCTTCGCGGTGAAGGGCCACCGGGCCGTCGTCAACAAGAAGGTGCTCGCGGAAGCCGGCGA
>CAYTTC010000177.1:0-5074 GCA_964440525.1 uncultured Propylenella sp.
GATCGAGGTGATACGGCCTGATCAGCGATTCGGCGGGGATATTCCATTCCCGATGCAGTTTGTACGCCATCGGTATCGTCAAGGCTCGCTTGCGGTTCATGATCTCCGAGGCACGGGGGCGCGAGCCGAGCACGCGGGCAAGGTCGGCCTGCGTATAGCCGGCAGTCTCCATTCGGTAGCGGATGGCATCGACCGGATCAGCCGGCTCGATCGGCCAATGCTTCGCTTCGTAGGCTTCGATGACAGTCGCCAGAAGATCGAATCGATCCGCCTCCCCCGTTCGTGTTGCGGGTGGATTCTCGAAATAGTGCGCGATCTCGGCAAGCGCCCAGTCATAGTCGGCCTCTGTTCGAAGCGGACGGATGTTCTTCATCAAATCGTCTCCGGATCGATCCTGTCATACTCGGCGTGTGTTCCAACGAACTTCACAAGCACCCGCTTGTAGGCATAGGCGACGTGCACGATCAGCCGGTACTTGTTACCTCCGATGTCGAAGATCAGGCGATTGTCGCCGATGAAATCGACTGTCGTGCCGAATATCGCCTTCACGTCGGCTGGCCCACGCCACTCGCCGCGATCAACGATCGAATACCAGGCGCGCAACGGAATCTCGGCCTTCCTATGACGCTCCCAGAACTGGCGGAGCGTTCGCTTGGCGATGATCTGCACGAGAGCAAGATAGCATGTTCCCGCCTTGGGAACAAGCTGCCTTCCCATGGAGGTTGCAATTGACAAGGTAAGGAATATTCCTTACATGTGGCTCCGAGCTTTGGAGGCGCCCATGGCCGTGGTTCTCGAGCGAGTCGGCACCATCACCGAAAAGGGCCAGATCACGGTCCCGAAGCCGGTTCGAGACGCGCTCGGCGTCACCTACGGCGGGCGGATCGTTTTCCGCGTCGATGAGCATGGCGTGTCCGTCCATGCGGCGGACAGCGAGGGGGAAGATCCGACCCTGGCGAGTTTTCTTTCTTTCCTTGCGAAGGACATGCGGAAGCGTCCAGAGGCGATTTCCGCGTTTCCGACGGCGCTAGCGGAGCGGATCTCGGAATTGATTGGCACAGCCGAGGTCGATCCGGATGAAGAAATCGAAGGGCCTGTCGCCCTCTGACCCTCGACTTGCGATCAAAGGCTGGCAGATCTTTGCGCACCCGCTTCTGCTCGATCAGCTCGAGCGGCTAGTCGGAGCGGTCGAGAAGGAGCGGGCAAAGCACCCGCGAAAATACCAAGCCAGCGCCAACGCCAAGCTGCTGAGGGCACTCTCCAGACTTCTCTTCGAAACGATTCCCGATGACCCGGCGCGCCCGGAATACAGGCTGGGCAACACGCTTGGAGCCGATCACCGGCACTGGTTCCGGGCGAAATTCGGCGGGCAGCGCTTCCGCTTGTTCTTTCGCTACGATTCCAGAGCGAAGATCATTGTCTACGCTTGGGTGAACGACAATCGGACGCTGAGAACCTACGGCGCCAAGACAGACGCATATGTGGTCTTTGCGTCAATGCTGCGGGCGGGAAATCCCCCGGACGACTGGAACGCATTGTTGTCGGCCGCGAAAAACGAAAACGCGCGGGGGCGCCTACGCCGCTCACGCGCGCCACCGCGGCAGCCGCGCGATTGATGCTTTGGCGCGGGCGCGCTCCTTTCGCGATTGATCGCTAGCCTGCCGGTTTGAGCGGTCATTGATCGAGGTGATACGGCCTGATCAGCGATTCGGCGGGGATATTCCATTCCCGATGTAGTTTGTACGCCATCGGTATCGTCAAGGCCCGCTTGCGGTTCATGATCTCCGAGGCGCGCGGCCGCGAGCCAAGCACGCGGGCAAGGTCGGCCTGCGTATAGCCGGCGGTTTCCATCCGGTAGCGGATTGCATCGATCGCATCGGCCGGCTCGATCGGCCAATACTTCGCCTCATCGGCTTCGATGACGGTCGCCAGAAGATCGAATCGATCCGCCCCCGCCGTTCGTGCCGCGGGCGGGTTCTCGAAATAGTTAGCGATCTCGGCAAGGGCCCAGTCGTAGTCAGCCTCTGTTCGAAGTAGACGGATATTCTTCATCAGATCGTCTCGGATCGATCCTCACGCGACCTTCAGAAGCATGCGCCCGGTCGCCCTCACCGGCTCAGCATGCTTGATCGTTATCTCGACGTCGTCGCCGAGACGGCGCACGAAACTGAACAATCGCTCTAACGAGAAGCCGGAGATGCGGCCGTTTACGAGCGATGAGACGTCAGGTTGAGCCACCTTCAGCATTTTCGCTGCCCTCGCCTGGGTCAGTCCCTGTTCGCTGATGAGAGTCCTGATACGAAGCGCAAGCTGTGCCTTCAGGAGCTCCTCGTCCGGATTCTCGAGACCGAGATCTGCGAAGACATTCCCGCTTCCGCGTTTGACATCCATCTCTACGTTCCCGGCGTTGGTTTCGAACGATAAGTCGCTCGGTTATGAGCGGCGGCGATCTTTAAGCGCGTTTCAATCAGATCCCGGTCGCGCTTTGGAGTTTTGGCGGCTCGCTTGGACTTTTTCTGGAATGCATGCAGCACATAGATCACAGAACCGAACTTGACCGTGTAGATGCCCCTGTAGGCATTTTCCGTCGTGATCCGCGACGATCTCCAAAACACCAGCTCCACCAAATCCAGAAAGCGGCTTCGCAGCCGGGTGCCTGCCGCCAATCTGCGCCTCGAACAGCGCCTGACCAAAGTCGCGGCGGACCTCACGAGGGAAGCCACGCAGATCATCCAGCGAAGACCCAACCCACTCGATTGGCTTGACCGAGGCGGGAAGCCGAAGGGACATCGCATCTTTCATAGCAGTACTACTATAGTCTCGACAAGCGATTGCGAGCGAGAGACCCGCAGCGGCCGCGCGATTGACGCCCGCTGGGCCAACGCCTATGTCGCGCCGGTCATGTCGAACCTCGAAATCCTCACCATCCCCGATCCCGTCCTGCGCCAGAAAAGCGCGCCCGTCGAAGCAGTCACCGACGCGACGCGGCGCTTCATGGATCAGTTGCTTGCGACCATGTACGAGGCGCCGGGGATCGGGCTCGCCGCGATCCAGGTCGGCGAGAAGCTGCGCATCATCACAATCGACGTGGCGCGCGAGGAAGAGCCGCGAAGCCCCCTCTTCCTCATCAATCCAGAGATCCTCTGGAGCTCGGAGGACGAGCGTTCGACCTACGAGGAGGGGTGCCTGTCGATCCCCGACTACTACGCCGAAGTGGAGCGGCCGGCGAAGGTCCGGGTCCGCTACGTCGACTATGAGGGGGAGCAGCAGGAGCGCGAGGTGGAAGGCCTTCTCGCCACCTGCGTACAGCATGAGGTCGACCACCTGAACGGCGTCCTCTTCATCGATTACCTGTCCAAGCTGAAGCGCGATCTGGTCGTGAAAAAATTCACCAAGGCGGCGCGCGAGAAGGAACGCCAGCGCCAGCATCGGATCTGATGATGGCGCTTCGCGTCGTCTTCATGGGCACGCCGGAATTCGCGGTGCCCACGCTGACGAGAATCGTCGATGCCGGCCATGACGTCGCCGCCGTCTTTACGCGGGCACCGCAGCCGGCCGGGCGCGGCATGGCCGAGCGGCCTTCGCCGGTGCATGAGGCGGCGCGCGAACTCGGCGTTTCGCTCGTCATACCGCGGACCCTCAAGATTCCCGCGGCTGAGGCGCTGTTCGCCACGCATCGCGCGGATGTTGCCGTCGTCGTCGCCTACGGACTGATCCTGCCAAAGGCGATCCTCGACGCGCCGGGCCACGGCTGCCTCAATTTGCATGCCTCAGCGCTCCCGCGCTGGCGGGGAGCGGCGCCGATCGAGCGCGCCATCATGGTGGGCGACGCGGAGACGGCCGTCATGGTGATGCGCATGGAGGAGGGCCTCGACACCGGCCCGATTTGCCTTGCCGAGCGCGTGCCGATCGGCGCGGACGAAACAGCGGGCGAGCTTCGCGCCCGGCTGGCGCCGATCGGCGCCGAACTCATGGTCCGTGCGCTCGCGAGGCTGGAAGAGGGAAAACTCGACTGCACGCCGCAGCCGGAGACCGGCGTCACCTATGCCAAAAAGATCGACAAGGCGGAGACGCGCATCGATTGGCGGCGGCCCGCCGCGGATTTGCATAATCAGATCCGTGGC
This sequence comes from uncultured Propylenella sp., assembly GCA_964440525.1. Taxonomy (GTDB): domain Bacteria; phylum Pseudomonadota; class Alphaproteobacteria; order Rhizobiales; family Afifellaceae; genus DASWJZ01. The sequence continues at coordinate 4,125 of CAYTTC010000177.1, forward strand.
TTGTCGCCGTTTCCGGGCGCCTGGTGCGAAATTCAGCGCGAGGGGAGCCACGAGCGCGTCAAGATCCTCCGCGCCAGGCGGACGGAGGGATCGGGGCCACCCGGCACCATTCTCAGCCTCGACCCGCTCCTCGTCGCCTGCGGGTCGGGTGCTCTTGAACTGACGGAGCTGCAGCGTGCCGGCAAGAAACCCGCCGCGGTGGCCGAATTTCTGCGTGGCGCGCGTCTGGCTCGGGGATCGACGCTGGCGTAAGTGTTGACCTCCTTGGCCTTTCTGAGAACCATGCCGCGCCGACGCTTGTGAGTCTCGATTTGACCTGGATCAAGCATCCTTCCGACAAGCTCTTGGCAGCCAAGCCCGAGCCGCGCGCCGACCTTGTGGTGATGCGAGTCGAGGAGCCGCACGATGCGTCGCAGATCCGCGACCTCCTGGAGGCTTCGTTCACGGACTTTGGCGAGGCAATCCTGGTCGACAGGCTGAGGAGCGACGGCGACATCGTGCTTTCGCTCGTGGCGGAGGATGTGGGGGTCGTCATCGGCTACATCGCCTTTTCGCGGCTCATGGTCGAAGGCGGCGAGGCACCCTTCCGCGCCGTCGCGCTGGCGCCACTTGCGGTCTATCCTGAATATCAGCAGCAGGGCATCGCCACGCGCCTCGTGCAGGAGGGGCACGCCTGCCTCGCCGCCATCGGCGAGACGCTGTCGGTGGTGCTCGGCGAGCCGCACTTCTACGGCCGATTCGGCTACAGCAACCGACGCGTGGCGAACTTCGCCAGCGAATACCAATCGCCCTATCTGATGGTCCTCTCCTTCGGCGCGGCGCCCACACAAGGACACCTCGCTTATGCTCCGGCCTTCGCAGCGCTCAGCGAAAATGCCCCGCTACAAACTGACGATTGAATATGACGGCGGGCCCTTCGTCGGCTGGCAGCGCCAGACGAACGGGCGCTC
>CAYTTC010000178.1:0-4985 GCA_964440525.1 uncultured Propylenella sp.
CTGCGCCCATCTTTCACGTTTGAGAGGGTATGGATCCCGGACAGCGCCGCGTTCCGCGCCGCTTCCGGGATGACAAATGGAGAGGGAGCGATGACAATACCGGGGAACGAGTGAGAACTCGCTCATGGACCCCTTCGGGCGCACATACTGGGTTTACATCCTCGCCAGCCACAAGCACGGCACGCTCTACGTCGGCGTCACCAGCGACCTGTCCGGCCGGGTCTACGAGCACCGCGCCGGCATCACTCCAGGTTTCACTACGAAGTACGGCGTGCATCACCTCGTCTACTTCGAAAGCTTCGGAACGATCGATGAGGCGATTGCACGCGAGAAACGCCTGAAGCGGTGGCGACGCGACTGGAAGATCAACTTGATCGAGCGAAGCAATCCGAGCAGGGTGGACCTCTACGAGGGGATCGCTCATCAGATGCGATGAGCTGGGTTCCGCGAGGAGTGACCCCTCCTCTCACTTTGTCATCCCGGTTTGCCGCGTTAGCGGCAAGACCGGGACCCATGGACACCAAAGCATTCAGAATGAGCACCTTCGCTCCGCGCCCATCCTTCAGCTTTGAGAGGGTATGGGTCCCGGACAGCGTCGCGTTCCGCGCCGCTTCCGGGATGACAAACTGCGAGGCAGAGCGCACCTCGAGCAACTTTGGAGCCGGCGCGAACTTCTTCCCCTACCGCCGCATCTTCCCGCAGAGGTAATCCAGCTGCTCCAAGCTGCGGTAGAAGATCGTGACCACGCCGCGGCCCTCGCCTTCGTCGCGGAGCTCGACCTTCATTCCGAGCACGTCGGAAAGCTCTTTCTCGAGCGCGACGATATCGGCGCTTTTCGCCACCGCCTTGCGGTCGGGTTTTGGCCGGGGCATCGCCTCCGGCTGCTGCGCGAGCCGCTCCGTCTCGCGCACCGACAGGCTCTTCTGCGCGACGATCTTCGCAAGCGCCTCCGGGTCAGGTGCCGCAAGCAGCGCCCTTCCATGGCCGGCCGAGAGCGTCCCGTCCTCCAGCAATGCAAGAACCGCCGGCGGAAGCTTCAGGAGCCTCAGCGTGTTCGTCACATGCACGCGGCTCTTGCCGATCGTTTCGCCGAGATCGGTCTGCGAATACTTGAACTCCTCGATCAGCGCCTGATAGCCACGCGCCTCCTCGACCGCATTCAGGTCGGCGCGCTGCACGTTCTCCACGATCGCAAGCTCGAGCGCGTCGCGGTCGGAAACGTCCAAAATGGTGACGGGAACGTCGTGCAGGCCGGCGCGCTGCGCTGCCCGCCAGCGCCGCTCGCCGGCGATGATCTCGAAGCGCTCGCCCAAACCCCCAATACCCTGGCCGGCGAGGGGACGCACGACGATAGGCTGCACGATGCCGTGGCTCTTCAGCGACGCCGCGAGCTCTTCAAGGTCGTCCTCGCGGAAATCACGGCGCGGATTGCGCGGATTGCGATCGATGAGGCCGATCGGCAGTGTGCGGCGGCCGCCGTCGGCGGCGACCCTCAGTTCCGGCTCGGCCGGATAGGCGCCGAGCAGGGCATCGAGCCCGCGGCCCAATCGTCTCTTCGGTTCCACTGCCAAGCTATCGTCTCCTTAAGATGCGGATCAGGCTGCCCGCAGCAGCTTTTCGCGCTGGATGATCTCGCTGGCGAGCCGGAGATAAGCTTGGCTGCCGGCGCATTTCAGATCGTAGAGGAGCGCCGGCTTGCCATGCGACGGCGCTTCCGACACGCGCACGTTCCGCGGGATCACAGTGCGGTAGACCTTGTCGCCCATATGCGCGCGCACGTCCTCGACCACCTGTCCGGAGAGCTTGTTGCGGCCGTCGAACATGGTGAGCACGATGCCGTGGATGGTGAGTTGCGGATTGAGCCCTGCCCTCACCCGCTCCACCGTCGAAAGAATCTGGCTCAAGCCCTCGAGCGCGAAGAACTCGCACTGCAGCGGCACCAGCACCGCGTGGCTCGCCGCCATGGCGTTGATCGTCAAGAGATTGAGTGACGGCGGGCAATCGACCAAAATGTAGGTGTACGCCGTTTCGCGCGGCTCCATCGGCAGCGCCGACACCGCCTTGCGCAGCCGGAAATTTCGATCCGGCATCCCGGCGATCTCCAGCTCGACGCCGAGGAGATCGAGTGTGGAGGGAACGATATGGAGCCGCGGCACGGCGGTCGGCACCGCCGTCTCCCCGAGCGCCGCGTCGCCGACCAGCACGTCATAGGTGGAGACCGCATTGGGGTTGCGCTCGATGCCGAGCCCAGTCGAGGCGTTTCCTTGCGGGTCGATGTCGACGATCAGCACCGTCTCGCCGATCGCCGCGAGCGCTGTTCCAAGGTTGATCGCCGTCGTGGTCTTGCCCACCCCGCCCTTCTGATTGGCGAGTGCCAGAACCCGCGGGCGCTCCGGAAGCATGTCATTTGAGATCATGGCGGCGGCCCCTTTGGGCTGAGATTTCGGATGGCGAGCACGCGACCGCCCGAATCCGTTACGCTCTCGTAGTCTACCACATCGAAGTCCCAAGACTGAGACGCCGCATCGAGCTCCTGCACATATTCCTGCCCTTTGAGGAACAGCATCACGCTACCCGCATGAGCAAACGGGGCGGCGAGCCCAAGTAAGGCTGGAAGGGGCGCGAGCGCGCGGGCCGAAATCACATCCGCCTGCCCTGCCATCTTCCGGCCCTGCGCGTCGATCCGCTCGGCGGCGACCGTCGCATTGGCGCCGGTTTCACGGATGGCAGCGCGCAGGAACGCCGCCTTTTTCGCGTTCGATTCGATCAGCGTGAAATGCCGCTTCGGCCGATCCTTGCTGGCGATCGCGACGACGAGGCCAGGAAATCCGGCGCCGCTTCCGAGGTCCACCCATTCACTGAAATCCGGCGCATGGTTGAGGAGCTGCAGACTGTCGGCTACGTGCCGGGTCCATACTTGGTTGAGTGTCGCCGGCGAGACGAGGTTGTGCACGCGCTGCCACTCGTCGAGAAGCCCAACCAGAAGCTCCAGGTCCCGCTTCGTCCGGCTCGGCACGACGCCGAATCGATCGAGCCGGTCGGAGGGCGATGACGCCTCAGGCCGCGTCGCGGCCAAGGGGATCGGGCCTGCGTTTGACATAGCTCAAGAGGCGCGTGAGCGCGGCCGGCGTGACGCCATCGATGCGGCCCGCTTGGCCAAGGCTCGCCGGCCGCACGTCAGAAAGCTTCTGACGCACTTCCGCCGACAGGCCCCCGATCGCCGCATAGTCGATGTCGGCCGGGAGCTCGAGCGCCTCATCCCTCCGCATTGCGTCAACGTCAACCTGCTGACGCTTGAGGTAGACCGCATACTGCGCATCGGTCCTTATCTGCTCGGCAATCGGCGCGGGGATCGAGTCTGCCTCCGGCCAGATCAGCGCCAGCCGGGCAACGTCGATGTCGGGATAGGCTAGGAGCTCGAAGGCCGTTCGGCGGATGCCATCCTGGTTGACGTGAAGATCATGTCGCGCGGCTTCCGCTGGCGTCAGCGTAAGCTCACCTAACAACCGTCGCGCATTGACGAGCGCGTCACTCTTCACCGCGAAGGCGTGGGCGCGCTCCGACCCAACGATGCCGGCGCTGATGCCGAGGGGCGTCAGCCGCTGGTCGGCGTTATCGGCACGAAGCGACAGCCGATACTCGGCGCGCGAGGTGAACATGCGATAGGGCTCGCTGACTCCGCGCGTCACGAGGTCGTCGATCATCACGCCCAGATAGCCGTCGGCCCGCCCGATCGTGACCGGCGAAGAGCCGCCGGCGGCGCGCGCGGCGTTCAATCCCGCAATCAGGCCTTGCGCCGCGGCTTCCTCATAGCCCGTCGTGCCGTTGATCTGGCCGGCGAGGTAGAGGCCGGGCAGCTTCAGGCATTCAAGCGTCGGGGCGAGCTCGCGTGGGTCGATGTGGTCGTATTCGATGGCGTAGCCGGGCCTCAGAATCTCGGCTTTTTCCAGCCCCGGCATAGAGCGGACGAGCGCGATCTGCACCTCCTCCGGAAGCGAGGTCGAGATCCCGTTCGGATAGATCGTGTGATCGTTAAGTCCTTCTGGCTCAAGGAAAATCTGGTGGCTTTCGCGATCGGCGAAGCGCACGATCTTGTCTTCGATGGAGGGGCAGTAGCGCGGTCCGCGGCTCGCAATGCGGCCGGAATACATGGCCGACCGGCTGAGGTTTTCCCGGATGATGGCGTGCGTCGCGGCCGTCGTGCGCGTTATGTGGCAGCAGATCTGCGGCGTCGTGATCGCCGCGGTCATGGTCGAGAACGGCTCCGGCGGCTCGTCGCCGGGCTGACGCTCGAGGCTCGCCCAGTCGATTGTTCGGCCATCCAGGCGAGGGGGTGTTCCGGTCTTCAATCTCCCGAGCCTAAGACCAAAGCGCGCGAGCGTCTCCGACAGGCCGAGGCTGGGCGCTTCGCCATGACGCCCCGCCGGCGTTGTCTTTTCGCCGAGGTGAATGAGGCCGTTCAGGAACGTGCCGGTGGTGAGGACCACGCACGCGGCTGCGATGGCGCGGCCGTCCTTCAGCCGCACACCCGTAACGCGGCCGTTCGCGACGATAAGATCGGCCGCTTCGCCTTCGACGACCGTGAGCTGGGGCAGGGCGGCGATCTCCGCCTGCATAGCGGAGCGATAGAGCGCGCGATCGGCCTGCGCTCGGGGACCACGCACCGCCGGCCCCTTGCGCCGGTTCAAGACCCGGAACTGGATTCCAGCCCGGTCGGCCACCCGGCCCATCAGGCCGTCGAGCGCGTCCACCTCGCGCACCAGGTGGCCCTTGCCGAGTCCGCCGATCGCCGGATTGCAGGACATCTCGCCGATCGTGCCGAATCGGTGGGTGACAAGAATCGTATCGGCGCCGAATCGGGCTGCGGCGGCAGCCGCTTCCGCGCCCGCATGGCCACCTCCGACGACGATGACGTCTGCCTTCAATTCAGGGCCCCTGTTTCACGTGGAACAACGTTAATGGAGTCCCGCCGAAAACCGTTAACA
>CAYTTC010000179.1:0-4969 GCA_964440525.1 uncultured Propylenella sp.
GCGGGCGAAGCTCTCACGAACCGGGATGACCCTGCGCATGACGCCGCTGCTGTAGCACCGGCGGAGTGAAGCGATCACGCCGGCGAGCCGACTGTCTCATATGGCTCGGGGATCGCTTAGGTGGCAAGGAAAAGCCTATTGGGACGAGAGCGCCCGCTGGCGGTTGGCCGGCTCGTCCTGCAACTTCGTACCAGGTTCTGACGAGGCTCTGACGGAAGCGTCAGACTTTGCCCGTATTAATAAATGCGGCAAGGGAAAATGATCGAACTACGCGCGCTCGGGAATGCTGAGATCCAAACTGACAAAACGACTCTAACACCTTCGCAAGAGATCGTGTTTGCCAGCGCATTGTATCTGGTGCTCGAAAGGGGGAAGAGAGTAAGTCGTAGCGGTCTTGCCGAACTCTTATGGCCACGCATAGAGACGACGACTCGATCTCACAGAATGCGTCAGACGCTGCTTCAGTTGAAGAATCTCGGGGTCCCGGTAAGCGCTGACAGAAGCGTCGTTCGCATTTCGACCGAGCGATTGCGAATCGACGTCGATGATACTCGAGCGATCGAGACTTCCGCGCTTCGAGACCACAATTCGCTTGAATTCCTGCCAGGGTACTCACCTCGTTTTTCTGAACCATTCCGCGACTGGGTCGACACGATGCGCAGTGGAGTGCATTCGCTGATTGCCCGAGCACTAGTCGCCGAGATTCAGCAAGCCCGCGAGAGGGGCGATTGGGCATTTGTCGAGCAATACGCTTCGAAGTGTCTATCTCTAGACCCGTATAATGAAACGGCGGTTCTCGCTAAGGCTGAGGCTACAGCGATGCGGGGAGCTAAGAAGGAAGCCGTCAGTATGCTCGATCGATTTGCCGAAGATGTAGGGGTCAGCGGTCATGAGCTAAAACTGCAGGCTTCGCTCTTGCGCCGGCGCATCAGCGCGCGGATCGAGAGCGGGCGTTCGCCTCACCCGCCAGAACCCTTGTTCGTCGGCAGGGATGCGGAAATGAAGCTGCTCACGCAAGCGGTGTCGCGAGCGCGCGAGGGGAACGGTGGTGCGTGTCTAATAACGGGCGAGCCAGGTATTGGGAAAAGCCGACTCGCTCGACAGCTGTCGGAATTCGCGGCGCTCCAGGGAGTGCAGGTTCAGCACGTGACTTGTCGGCGCTCGGATACCGACCGCCCACTGTCTATTTTCGCCGATCTTGTTCCCCCGTTGGGAGAGTTACCAGGATCGCTGGGTTGTTCACAGGAGACTCTCGCTGTGCTCAAGCGGCTGACGGAATTCGATGGCCGCGGGGCCGAAGTAAAGTTTCTCCCGATAGAAGACTTGACGAGCCTAATCGGTAACACGCGACGAGCGCTATTCGATCTCCTTGATGCTCTTGTTGACGAACAGTGCCTCTTGATTGTCGTTGACGACGTTCAGTGGTTGGATCGAGCGTCATCGAGCCTGCTTACTGAGATGATGGCATGGGCTACAAAAAAGAAGCTGCTCTTTCTGTTTAGCTCGCGACTCAATGCAGAGGCGCTTGGCACCACAAACACACCGCTGGAACTGTTGAGGCTGGAGCTAAATCCTCTCTCGCGTGAGCTGAGCATGAGATTGCTCCAGGGAATACTAGACCCTCAGTCGCAAAAGCCTGACACCGAAACACTCGGATGGCTCCTCGCCGCCGGAGATGGAAATCCTTTCTTCCTTCAAGAACTGGCCAAGCGGTGGATCGAAACCGGACATCGACAGGAAGTGCCTCCGTCCCTGGCGACCGTTCTCGATGACCGCCTGTCCAGGCTTACGCCGGAGGCGATGAATGTGCTCCAGGCCTGCGCCGTCCTAGGCGAAAACTCCACCCTTGACCGGGTCGAGGGTGTCCTGGAATACAAGTCTCATCAGCTGCTCACCGCAATTCAGGAGCTGAGCACAGCAGGCATGTTGGCTCCGCCCGGTATGCCGTCAGGCGAATGCACTGGCGCAGTGCGTGTGAGGCACGATCTGCTGTCGATCGCTGCTGTTACCAAGCTCTCTCCGGTTTCTCTTGCTTTCCTTCATCGCCGATCTGGCAGTGTATTGGAACGAGAAATATCTGGTGAGCGAAGTCATTCTTCGATCTTGTGGGCTTGCGCCTTTCATTGGGGGAATGCGGGAGACCGAGGACGGGCGTTGGCGGTCGCCTGTTCCTGTGCTGAGCATGTGCTTGAGGTGGGATTGGCTCAGGATGCGGCGCAAGCGTTCGAGCGCGCACTCGATTACTGCAGCACAGACCAAGATCGGCTAGCCGTGTACTCTCGGTTAGCGGCGGCGCTCCAGATGGACAGTCGTTGGACACAATCGAAGGACATACTCATTAGGTGCCGACGCTTGAAGCAGAACATTACGCCGGAAGCCAACCAACACGACGAGCTTGAAATCAGGCTCTTCGATGCTACCTGGAGAGGAAGTCTTGAACACGTTGCACTCCTACCCGAGGTGCTGGCATGCGTCGAGGCGGAAGAAGCATCAGCTGCCCATCGAGTCGCCTGCGGACTGATCGCACTCAAGATTGGAAGCGACGTAGGCGGATCCGAACTGATGAAGAAGGTATACCGCACCATCGAGCCGCTGTTTGAAAATGACGCGGTTGCTCCATCGGTGCGCTTTGAAGCGGAAATGGTGTTCCATGCGATATGTGGGGACGGAGATCGCGCGCTTCTAAGCATGAAAGAATTCCTGCGTGTCGCCCGCGCCGAGAAGCACCCACTTACGTTCTCAAGAGCGCTGGTGAACGCTGCGCAGGTCTGCCGCCTTGCCGGAAACCCGAAGGAAGCAGCCGCGCTATTGAACGAGGTCTTGGAGTACTCGCTAATTCACGGGCTTCACAATCGAGCGGCAGCAGCAAGAGTACTCCTTGTTCGTTTCTTCCTGGCAGCTGGAGACATCGAAAAGGCTCGCCGCGTGATGAGTGAACCCGAGAGGCTTCCAGCCGGCGAGGATGTCCATTACAACGCAGAAGCTGTTTTTCTAGCTGCAAGACTCGCGCTGGACGAAGGAAACGTGAATGAAGCGGCCAAGCTTTACGAAATTGTCAGATCGAGCTTGACTCCCCAACACACGGCAACGCGACAAACTGCCGTGCTTGCGCTCGGGGTCCGTATCGGAATTGGGTTGGGCCTTCCGGTCGAAACTCTTCGCGACACTGTGGAGCAACTCCGTGCCTCTCATTATGTCAGCAGAACCGCTGGGCTGCAGGATTTCGAGGCTGGGTCGCTTTATCTGGGACTTCGCGCCATCGGGAGGCAACAGGAAGGAAAATCGTTACTTCGCCAATACGCCGAAATCCATCGACGCGAGAAATGGCCGGTTCCGCGAGAAATCGCTGATTGCTTAACTGAGCCTCCTCCACAACCGAACGACTACCCGACGATCATGCTCGACAAGGAAGCGGAAGAACCCGCCCTTCAGCAAGCCTAAGCAGGCCGGATCGCTAAGACTGATCCCCTTTCAGGTGTTCGATTAACCCACTCGGAGTCTTTCATCTCTGTGGGTGCGAACAACTTGGCGTATTCGGTGCTTCGAAGAAGGGCGTCGCATATCTGCGGATCAAACTGCGAGCCCCTAAAACGCAGCAATTCTTTCCGTACAGCTGAAGCGTCCAGAGCAGCCCGGTAAGGACGATCGGTGGTCATCGCATCAATAGTGTCTGCGAACATGATAATGCGGGATCCCAGCGGTATGCCGTCAGCCTTCAGACCGTCGGGATAGCCCGTCCCGTCCCAATTCTCGTGGTGGTGACGAATAAGTGGGACTACATCCCTCAACTGGGTCACCGTGCCAGCGAGCTCTGCGCTCTTGACTGGATGTGTTCGCATAATGACCTGTTCTTCCGGCGTTAGCCTCCCAGGTTTGCTGAGGATCGGCCCAAACACCTCGTGGATCTTACCGACGTCGTGAAGGAGGGCAGCCGCCGCGATCCTTTCGATTTCCTTCTCCCTCAAACCAATGGCACGCGCGATCACGCGCGCCTTGTCGGCGACACGTCTGGAATGTCCCGACGTATACGGATCTCGCGCTTCAATCGCGGCGACCATAAGCTCCAGCAGTTCGCGGTTAGTCTGCTCAAGGTCGCCTGTCACCTTGTAAAGCTGTCGCAAACCGAGGAGTGGAACCGCGAAGAAAAACGCGCCGAGCATGCCGAACTGCGTGTAAACCCAGACCGAAAGCAGAATGACCGGAAGCGACAGAAAATCGTAGGGCAAGGCGCCGAGAGTATTCTGCCTCCAAATGGCCCACGGACTACGCTCACTGACGATTCCTAGCGCGCCACTTACACAGATAGAGTTGGTTACGAAAAAGACTAGGAACAGCGCGAATAGTGAAATCGACCCTGATTCGCTTATGTCAGTCAGGGGCTTTCCGCCCAGAGACAGGTACGCGAGGATACCTAAGGCCGTCGCGAACACCTCTTGGGCCGTGTTGAACGCTGTTTTGACAGGCGACTTTCTAGCGAGCAGCTGAGCCGTCAGTGCGGAAATGCCAACCGCCACTGCGCTCACCCAGTGCGGTGCAATCGCCGCACTTGCCAACACCGGGATAAAGGAGAGCGAGCCCCCCCCTTCACGACTTATTCGGTGACGAAGCAGTTGCGCGAGGATACTGATCAACCCAAAGGTCAGCGCTGCTCGGGCGAACGGCACTGAAAAAGCGGGGTCGCGAATATAGAGGACTATACTCGTGCCTAACGCCGCGACGCAGATTAGTAGAACGTAGCGTCCAATACGACTTGACATAAAAAAGAAACCCCCGAACCGACTACCACCAAGACTGAGTCTCTGCTAAGAGATAAAACAGAAAATGCAACATTTCGCGTCACCCCCCTTAACGTCAGTCGCATTCGGCATCCGCAGAATGCGCTACAGGTTGGCTCCGCTCGTGTTTCTTGGTCACGCCCGCTCAACTCATCTCTTAGCCGGGACGGGGGTTTTTAGTTCCTAAGGATCCG
>CAYTTC010000180.1:0-4951 GCA_964440525.1 uncultured Propylenella sp.
TGTTGACGCGCGGCAGCGGCGCGGCGACGGCGGTCAGCGTGGTGAACTTGTCCATGGGCTTGCTCCTCGACGATGGACTAGCCGAATAATTGCCAGGAGGGCAAGCGGAACCGAATCCAGGGGCGAACTCAGCGCGCAGCCAAAACCGCGCGCATCGCTCAGTCGTCGCGCGCCAAAAGCCACTGCGGGATGGTGTGCGGTGAGAAGCTCACCACCGGCTGGCCGCTCGCGGGACCCGGCTGACGTCCATTGAGCCACTCCGCTGGCGTGTCCTGGAATGCGGTCGGAACGCCTTTGTCGCGGCAGACCACGTCGACCGTCGAGGCACGCATGCCAAGTGCCAGCTGTCGTCCCTCCGCCATGCAGGCGTCTCCGGTCGCGAATGCTCGGCCGGTGGCGCCACCCATTTCCTGCTGCTCGACGACGTAAGCGGGTTCTCCGGTCGCCAAGAGCGGACCGACGGCGTGCAGCTCGAGCCACCAAGCAGCTTGGGCGGGGGCGGCGAGCGCCAAAAACAATACCAACAGGACGGCGCGCATGGTTGCTCCTTATGGACTGCCCTGGATGTTGGTCTGGCGGCGTGTTGAGCGAGAAACGAAAATCGCGCGACTCGCCGCTCTTCTTGGGTGAACGCTAGCCGTAACGCGAAAATGCTGAACGCAAGGTTACTGCTTGCACGCTCTTGAAGTCTCGGCGCTGATTCCGACGATCGCAATAGCGAGCAATCGGCTCAGACCGGGGACACCTCTTTTCGTGGCGTCCGGATTGGGTCAATCCGCGAAGCGGCCTCACTCACCTTACGGGAGAGGTCAGGCGCGAGCCCAGCAGCGTCGTGGCCGCAGCGTCTGCTCCAGCCCAATAAGCGGCTGCTGCTCACGGTCGGCGGCACTTCTGCTTTGCGCCAGTTGCGGACCGATTGCCTACTCAAACTTGTATGCGATCTCGGCGCGTGCTACCGGCGGTGATGCGTGGACTGTTGGCACTTCTTGTGTTTGCGTTCGCAGCGACAAATGCAGCCGCGGGCGATTTGTTGTTCAGCGCGGTCGCTGCCGGAGATAAGACCGCGGTCGAGCAGGCCCTGGCAAGTGGCGCCGATGTCGATAGCCGGGCCAGTGATCAGGCAACACCCCTCATAGCTGCTGCTCTCGACGACCAACCTGCCATCGCAGAGTTACTGCTGAGCAAGGGCGCCGACGTCATGGCGCGCAATTCGGGTGGTTTCACACCGCTGCACGCGGCAGCTTTTTCCGGCAGCCTCCCGATTGCCAAGCTGCTGCTCGAGAAGGGGGCGGTGCTTGAGGATGCAGCCAACAAGGCAGGCGTCACGCCGCTATTTGTTGCGGGTGAGGAGAACCACGTTGAACTGGCGGAATTCCTCATTGCGCAAGGTGCGGATGTGAACCATCCCGAAGGCCATGGCTACATGCCGATCACCCGCGCGTTCTGGAAGGGCAACACGGACATCATTCGATTGTACAGACGCCATGGCGCGACCTGCCAGGCCAACATCCTTGACGGGGCGAGCCTTGCGAAGTGCATGGAAATTCACGATTGAACGGAGAGTGCAGATGAGCACAGCGATCATGCCGAGACTGGTTCGCAATTCGGTGTCGGCGGCCGCCTTTGCGGTCGCCGCGATTGCCGGCGCGGGATCTGCTTTCGCCGACGACTCAGTGAATACCGGCTATTTCGGCGGCGTGGCGATCATGGGCTACGACACGGTTGCTTATTTCACTGACGGTCGGGCGGTGAAGGGTTCCGAAGAGTACTCCTATGAGTGGCTGGGGACGCCGTGGCATTTCGCCAGCAAGGAACACCAGGACATGTTCATGAGCGATCCGGTCAAATACGCTCCGCAATACGGTGGTTATTGCGCCGCCGAAGTCGCTGGCTCCGGATCGGTTACGATCAATGTCGATCCGGAAGCATTCAAGATCATCGACGGGAAGCTCTACTTGATCTATGACGCCGGCAATGCGACCGCTTTCGCGGACAACGCGGGGGATCTTGTGCCGAAGGCCAATGAAAACTGGCCGATAGTCAAGGCCGAGTTGGAAGTTGATCAGCCGAGTTGGAACTTGATCAATACCCACTGAGAAGTGCCAAGCCTAATTGACCGTCACGAAGTGAAACACCTTACCTGAATTGACATAGGAATACCCCTTGCCGGTAGCGTCGGTGCGTCTGTAGACGGGGCCGCAATCGGGGCGCCCAAACATATTCTCGCTCTGCTCGCACAAGAGGTCGCGATCGACGTAGACCGTCTCGGTGAGCATTCGCGTCATTGAGCGGAAACCCGCCTTGCCATCCTGTCCGATCTGCAGAATGGCTGGTTGTCGGCCGGGTTCGAGCTGGCCTTGCAATGTATGGCCAAGAACGAGGGACGCGATCTCCGCGCCCTTCAACCGGTCGCGTTCGTCGGCGGTGAAGCCGAATGGCCATTCGGGCAGGCCCGCTTGACGCAGGGCGTCGATGGTAGGAGTCAAATCCTGAGCGTTGCGAAAATGGGCATAAACGATCCGCCACGCTGCCAAGGACCGCTTCCTCGCCGGGGATTCGGACCTCGCCATGAGGCGGAGGCCATCGGCGATCGCCGCTTGCGCATCCGGCAAACGGCCGGCGCGGGCGTAGGCCGCGGCGAGCGTAATCCGAAACTCGCCGACGGCCGGCGCATCGTCGCGGGTACGTTCGAGCGTCTCGACAGCTTTCGCGATGTTGCCCTGAAGGAGAAAGACGAGACCGGCAACTTCCCGATCGATGGGGGAGAGATTGGGGTCTAGTCTCAGCGCCGAGTCGACGGCGGTGGCTGCCTCGGCATGATTGCCGGCGAACAGCTGGACGTACCCCAGGGCTACTTGCATCTCAGCATCGCCGGGGCCGAGTGCGACGGCTCGCTGGGCCGATGCGATCGCCTCCTCGTAACGGCGATTCACGACTTGCATGATAGCGAGAATGGCGTAGGGCGATGAAAGATCCGGATCGAGTTCCAAGGCACGGCTTGCCTTCTCATAGGCTCTCTTTCGTGCAGGTGCGCTCTGGATAATGTCATCGAAGGACACGCGCCAGATATAGACAGTCGTGCGTGCGTCGGCCGCGAAGACTTCGGCGAAAGCGGGGTCGAGTTCCTCCGCCTTGTCATAGAGCGCAAGCGCCTCCCGAAGCCCCGCGCCACCGCCGGAGCGTGCCGCCTGCTCGGCACGCAGATAGTAATCGTAGGCCTCAAGATTGGCGGTCGGCGGGCGTGCCATTCGCTCGCTCTCCTCTGCCGAAGGTTGCACGCCAAGCGCTTTGGCAATTTCCCGGCTCATCTCGTCTTGGACGGCAAACACTCCCGCGATGCCGCGATCGAACCGATTGGCCCACAGATTGTCGCCAGTGGCTATGTCGATGAGTTGCGCGTTGAGGCGGATTTGATCGCCGGTCCGCCTCACGCTGCCGTCAATGACAAAGCGCACGCCGAGATCGCGCCCGACATCGGCCAAAACGAGGGGCTTTCCCTTGTAGGCGAAAACGGAGTTGCGGGCGATGACATCGAGACCTGAAAGCTTGGCAAGGTCGGTAATCAAGTCCTCGGTGACGCCGTCGGCAAAATAGTCCTGGCTTGGATCGCCGCTCAAGTTTGCAAATGGCAGAACCGCAACGGATGGTTTTCCGAGCGCGGAGGGCTTTTGCCATTGCCATGCAAAAATGCCTGCAAGCAAGACGATGAGCAGCGCTGCCACTCCTGCAAAGATCATGACCCGGGAGTCCAACCGGTGTCTCGCCGCCACGATCTTCCCCGATTCTCCGGGATCAAGCAGAACCCGATAGACGCGAACCGGATCGGCGATATTCTTAAGGCGCTGCTCTCCCAGACCTGCAAAGCCGACATCCACCTTGTGCACCGCGTGATCGAACGCCGTGCCGGAGATGCAAATACCCCCGGGCTCTGCCATCGCCTCCAGACGCGCCGCGATGTTTACCCCATCGCCGTAGATATCGTTCTCGTCAACAATGACATCGCCAAGATTGACGCCAATGCGAAACCGGATTTGCCGTGCTTCGGCCGTGCCCTGATCGCGGTCGGCCATTCTACGCTGGATCGCGGCGGCACACTGGACAGCATCCACGACACTAGCGAACTCGACGAGCGCACCGTCGCCCATGAGTTTGATGATACGACCGTGGAATTCTTCTATCGCGGGGTCGACCAGTTCCCGACGGCAACTCATCAGTCGCGCAAGCGTGCCGACCTCATCCTCGCCCATGAGGCGGCTGTAGCCAACCACATCGGCGGCAAGTATCGCGGTGAGCCTTCGCTCCATACTTGTGCCTTGCGCCTTCCATGGTCGGTCGAAGCGACTCCCGCAGCGTATTCTACGCCCGGTCCGGATGCGAGTGTGCGCCACCGTACATCATCCAAGGATGGCGCGACCCTGCAAAGGCAGAGATTAGGCGGCAGCACGCTCGTAATGGCGTTGTCAGGTTCAGGAAACTGCACGGAAAACGACTCCGCCTCGGGACTCCCGCGGCTTCAGGCGCTATAGGGAGCGCCGAATGCGGGGTTCTCTCGCTTTTCGTCTCACAGATTTCGGGGAGGCTTTGATGGAATACCGCGTGCTTGGCCGGTCGGGACTAAAAGTCTCGGTCGTGTCGATGGGGACGATGACGCTCGGGTCGAACAAGTCCGGGCCGATCGGCTCGGTCGGGCTGAAGGAAGGGAAGCGGCTGATCGATCAGTGCCTGGACGCCGGCGTGAACCTGATCGATACGGCGAACGTCTATACGGCCGGCTCTTCCGAGGAGATCATCGGCGAGGCGCTGAAGGGCAAGCGCGACAAGGTCGTGGTCGCGACCAAGGCGCGCTTCAACATGCTCGGCTTGCCGAACACCGGCGGCAATTCGCGCATCAATCTGATCGCCGAATGCGAGCGGAGTCTCAAACGGCTCAGGACCGACTGGATCGACCTCT
>CAYTTC010000181.1:0-4938 GCA_964440525.1 uncultured Propylenella sp.
TTCGCATTGGCACCGGCACCCGCCGATCCGGCACAAGCATCCGCACTATCCCGACTTGCACCACCGTCACGCTCACTGACCGCTCACGGCACCGCAGCGAATGGGTAAGCTTCCGGGGCCGCAACGGCACCTTCTCCCGAAACCGGGAGAAGGTGGTCCTCCGACTTGATCGGAGGATTGGCTCTGCCAAACGGCGGTTGAGGGTTCAGGCCTGCTGTAACCCGCCGCGCCGAAGTTGCCGCAACGCGCCCTCTCCCCCTCTTGCCCGGCGTAGCCTTGGCGAAGCCGGGTGCGGGGGAGAGATGGAGAGAGGGGAAGGCCACTGCCACAACGCGAACCTTCTCCCCTCATCCTGAGCTTGTCGAAGGACCGGGCTTGCCCGCCGTAGCCTTTGGCGACGTGTCCGCCGTAGCTCTTAGCGAAGGCGGAAGGCGGGAGAAGGTGGTCCTCCGACTTGATCGGAGGATTGGCTCTGCCAAACGGCGGCGGTTGAGGGTTCAGGCCCCGCGAGTGATCTGCTGTTGGAGTTGCCGCTAAGCGCACACGCCTTGCGCAGAGGTGGCCCATTGTAGCGGGCCGGGTGGGGGATGTCACGCAGCGCGCGACGCCCTTGACGGGAGGCAGACGCTTCAGGTCTATGCAACCCGAAAAACGACTTTCGCGAACCCCGAATCATGGTCTATCGAAGATAATGTCGAACGGATAAGGCAATTGACATGTATAGGACGGCGAAGCAAACAGCGTGTCTGCTGGCAGTAGTACTCGCAAGAAGTGGCCAAACAAGAGCAAGAGTTAGTTCCGCCACTATCAAGATTCTCGGAAAGAGGCGAAGTCTACGAAGTGTTTTTTTGGTAAGATTGATGGACGTTCTAGCCGATGACTATGACTGGATTTTGTTCGAGCTCGCGAGCGGAGGTTACGGCGTGGTTCAAGCGAAGGCTCTCGAAGCTGCAAAGTCGGTTACGGCGAGACGGGGGCTCACCGTTGAAGAGCACAAGGAGCTTCGACGTGGCACCGCCGATTTCCAGAAGTTCGAGGCGGAAGTCGCCCCCGAAGACGACCCGCCGGAAGGAGACGACTGAGCGCTGTCCTTGAGTGGCGGCATTAGCTCTGCACGCCGGAAAGTTAGCGGCATGACAGTCCCGACACGCGATGAGTTGCTCGATCATATTGCCGCGGGCACGTTGCTCGATGCCCTGTTTGGCGACTACGCGGGTCACGGCCCAGACCGCCAATCGACTATCGACGCAATTGCCAGTGTCCACAATAATGGCGCGGTGGATTTGCTGGCGCTTGTCACGCCCGAGTCGCTCGCGGCCCATGAGGGCTACCGATTCTTTCAGGGCCAACAGGTCTACTGTGATCTCATCGGCAAAATTGCCGCCTCTGCTGAGGCGCTCGTCCGCGTCGTCGATGCTCTCATCGTGGCGGCAGGAAATGACGGTGCCGCGGGCTTTCCCGCGAACGCGCTGGGGAAATGGTGCGAGGCTGATCCGGCGCGTCCGGCCGCGATTTTGGATCTCGTCGATCGTGGAGTTCCGAGGGCCGATCATTTCCTGACAATGGCGCTCACGCGCGGCGCCGTCGTCGATCCAGTGTATTTCACCGATCGCGCGTACGGCTTCCTTGAAACAGGTACTGATGTCGAGCGGCTCGCTGCGATCGGTGCCTTGGGCAGGATACCCCTAGGAAGGGCTGCCGAGTGGGAGCGGTTGGTGACCGCTTTCAGAGCGGCAATCACGCCCGACCCAGGTGATGATCAGCGAAGCGCCATTCTTGCCGCTGTTGTCCTCAGACTGAAGGCCGCACCGATGCCGCAGAAAGCGGAGCTAGTCGAAATCGGTTTGGCCGCGATCGCACCGCTTGGCGACCGCATCCAATATGAATGCGCCTCCACCTTGGCCCTCCACCATCAAGATCTTGATCCTGTTTTCGTCGAGGCGCTGCTAGGCGCGCTGGTGTCGCTGGACCCCACAAAAGCGGGTACGATCGAGATGCTCGACCTAGGGCTGATGAAACTCGTCGAGGATGGCGAGCCCGCGAAAGCGCGTGCGTTCCTCGCGAAATTGCTAGGTCACGACGATGACATCCTGACACTCAAGCGGTTTGACTCGCTTTGCCATAAACTACACGAGGGTGATCGTCAGGTTCTTGAGGATTGGATTGTCGATTGGCTTATTCTGGGTGAGGTTACCCTCTGCCTTCAACTGAATGATTCGCTTTTCGTCTCCGGGGCTGACGAAACTGTCCTTTCAATCGACTTCACCCGCTTCAACCTGAGCGATGCGGAGTTCCCCTATCTTGCGCGCAAGGCGATTGGCTTCTTCTTCTTCAAGCCAGTGGTCATGGCGTCCCTTGTGACGTCTCTGCTGCGCTATGCTCCTTCCGTACCAGCCAAGGAGATCGAAGGGCTGCTGCTAGAACCGATCCTCCTCAGCTACTCCGGCGTCGCGAGGGACTATCTGGAGCCTATCGCAAATGATCCGACGGACCCGGCGGCAGCTGCTGCCCGTCGAACGATCGGCGGCTTGCAGGCCTATCTCGATGGGATGAAAGCGATTGGCCTTGTTCCTGAGCTTTGCCCATCCGAACGCGAGCGCCAACTCGAATGGCAGCGGCACAGTGACGAGATGGCTGAGACCCAACACGAGGCTGAGAAGCAGTCCGTCCTGCTGCAGTTCGTCCATCGGTCTGTGATGCTCTATGGAAACCGGTCGATCAGCTATGTTCGGGACCCGGTAGGTCCGCCGCGGCGGATAGAAACCAAGCTGGCAAGCTTCGAAGCATCCTTCGAGATGCCGCGCACTGAAATCGTCGACCCTCTTGGGTTGCGGCTCATGCTGATCCAATTTCGGAGTGAAAGCCGGCCGGCATGAAACTAG
This sequence comes from uncultured Propylenella sp., assembly GCA_964440525.1. Lineage (GTDB taxonomy): Bacteria > Pseudomonadota > Alphaproteobacteria > Rhizobiales > Afifellaceae > DASWJZ01. The sequence goes on from CAYTTC010000181.1 coordinate 2,883, forward strand.
TCTTCCGCCAATATCTCGCTTCGCTTCGTGAGCGTGGGGAGCTCGATGCAGTGTTGCCCGATTTGCTTAGCGAGCTCGGCTACACGGTCATCTCCCGCCCCACAATTGGCACACGGCAGTACGGCGTCGACGTCGCCGCGATCGGAAAGGTCGAGAATGGTAAGCGCAAACTCTTACTGTTCTCGATCAAACAGGGTGATCTCACTCGAGCGGATTGGACTGGCACACCGCAGGCTCTGCGCAGCTCGCTTGAAGAGATACTTGAAATCTATATCCCGACACGGATTGCGAAGGAGCATCAGAAGCTCAAGATTGTTGTCTGCCTCTGCTTTGGCGGTGACATCCAAGAGGCCGTGCGGGATTCAGTTACTGGGTTCATCAACCGGCATACGACCGACCACATCTCCTTTGCCGAATGGAACGGCGACTATATGGCCGGTCTGCTCGTTGAAGGCGTGCTCCGTGAGCAGCTTCTCGACAAAGCGCTGCGCACTAGCTTTCAGAAGGCCGTCGCAATGGTCGACGAGCCAGAAATCGCATTTGAGCATTTTTCGGTCTTGGTGCGAAAACTGTGCGCAGCTACGGCGACCACGCCCAAGCAGCGCACGACGATTATCAGGCAGATTTATATCTGCCTTTGGGTTCTTTTCATCTGGGCGCGAGATGCCGGAAACGTCGAAGGTCCCTATCGAGCGAGCGAATTCGCCCTTCTTAATGCTTGGCACCTCATTCGGGAGGATGTTGCCAAGTCCACGAAAGCATCAGTGGAAATCGGCCTCGCGTTCTACGAACTAGGCGAGCTTCACTCCCTCATTTTGGATGAGTTGCTAGGCAAGAAGATTCTGCCGTTCGTGGAAAAACGCCATGCGATCTCGATAGCCGTACGCTCCGCCTCTTCGGTCGACGTCAATATTAAGCTATTCGATCTTCTCGGACGCACTGCAATGAGGGGCCTTTGGGCCCTGTGGTCTAAGTCTGGTGCAGATTCCCTACCCCGCGCACGATCGGATTGGGACGAAGCGCCGGCCAGCGAACTCGCGCAGCGAATCGTGCTCCTGATCCGCAACAACCCACTTTTGCTTTCGCCGATTTCGGACGCCCAATCCATAGAGGTAGGGCTCGCGATTGTATTTCTGACCATGATGGAGGAATGGCAGCCAGCTGCACGCAACCTGATAGAAGAACTAATCAATCGCGTTACGTTCGCGTATAGGACACATAATCGATACCCAACGATCCATTCGGCTTATCGTGATCTTATCGTGCATCCGCGCGAGCGGACGGATGGCTATCGAGAAGCAGAAACCGCTGGCAGTACACTGTTTCCGCTCCTGTCCATCTGGGCCTCATCGCTGGGTTGCTCCGACGCGGCAAGGCATCTGGCGGAGTTCTCAGGGGAATATCTCAAGCACTGCAATCACCAGTTTTGGCTCCCGGACGAAGACAGCGAAGACAAGCTCTATCGTGGCGATGATCGCCACGGCTCGGCACTTAATGACGTGCCAATCACAACGGACGGTGTGTTGGCGATTGAAGTGCTAGACGCCGAGTGCGCTGGCAAGACGCCGTTCGCGGCGCTCTCGGCGATCCGATTTGGCCACTGGCCTATCCTCGCCATGGCCTGTCGACACTATCGTCTACCGCTGCCGCCAAATCTTTGGCTAGACTTGCTGCACGATTGTCGGAAGCGATTGCCGGCGACTGCGGCCACTACCGTGCGGTCGCCTAAGGCGGGTGATCGCCTTCGGAATCGAGCCCGCCGTCGGAACAAATCCGCGGCCCAGCATTGATGAATCCTTCGTGGGGCCGCTGTCATCTTGCCGCGCGGCGAGCGTGTTGGCGGTACCGGCAGGAACGACTACTTGACCAGCAGACGCGTCCTTCCGGCGTCGGCGGACCACGTGCGGAGCGATGGCGCCCTCATCTAGAAAACGCCAGCCCGTCTGCGAGCGACATCCCCTCAAGCGCTCTTGCGCGTCTCCGACGCCGCGACCGACACGTGCTCGCGCTGCACCCATGCGTGGAACGGGGCGAGGCGCTTTTCGGCGACGCGCAC
>CAYTTC010000182.1:0-4897 GCA_964440525.1 uncultured Propylenella sp.
GTTTCGAATATGCGGGAGGCGTGGAGGAAAACGTCAGGCGCCGGCTTGCTGCGCCCGTCTCCCACCTCCTGCGCCGAGAAAACATAAGGCCGGAAGCGGTCCCAGAGCCCGGCCTTGGTGAGTGACACCTGCAGCCGTTCTGGGCGCGAATTCGAGCAGATGCAGCGGGGGCCGTCGAGCGAATCTAGCATCTCCTGCACGCCGGCGATCGGGAGCACCTCGTGCTCGAGCTTCCGATCGGTCTCTTGCTGCGCCCGCTGGATCACCTCCTCGGGAAACACGCGGCCCATTTCCTCGCCGACGAGCTGAAAAATGCGCTCGGTGGTGAGGCCGGCGAAGCGGTGCGCCAACTCCTCCGGCGTAATCTCGTATCCAAGCTCGCTCAGAATTTCACAGTCCACGCGCGCCGAAAGAATCTCGGAATCGATCAGCACGCCGTCACAATCGAAGATGATCAGCATGATGGCTCGTTTATCAGGCTTTCGCCCTGCGGCAAGGGCGACGGAGACTTTCCAAGGTGCTTGCGGCTGGCCTGAGCGGCGGACCTGCCCTACACTCGGCAGCAACAGGTTGCGGTTGGGTGCGATGCGGCTTCGGGGCCAAAATGACGATCAGGTCGATGTTCGCCTGAGCATCGACGAGCTTGTGCTGTTGAAGAACGTGCTGCACGAGGTCTGCAGCGGCATGCATTTCACCGAAAATGATTTCCAGGCGATCTTCGGCGTCAACCGCGCGGAGGCGGAAGGGCTTCTTCTGCGCACGACAGGCGTGCTCGACCGACTGCGGCTCATCTCCGAATAGGGCGGTAAGAGCTGGGGGGCACCGTCCTTGCCGGGTTCCGGCCGGGCCTATAGTGTGCGCCGCCTTGCGTCGATCCGGAGTACTTGAAGGGTGCGCTATGTCTCGACCCGCGGAGAAGCTCGGGCGCTCGGATTCCGCGACGTTGTGCTTGCGGGCCTGGCGCGTGACGGCGGACTCTATCTGCCGGAGACTTGGCCGCAGCTGACGCACGGCGAAATCACCGGTCTTGCGGGCTGCTCCTACGCGGAAATCGCGTTTCGCATCATCAGCCGGTTTGCCGGCGAGGAGATCGCCGCGCCTGCGCTCCGGAAAATGCTCGACGACGCCTATGCCGCGTTCCGGCACGACGCGGTCGCGCCGCTCGTGCAGATCGGTTCGAACCATTTTCTGCTCGAGCTGTTCCACGGCCCGACCCTCGCCTTCAAGGATCTGGCGATGCAGTTTCTCGCCAGGCTCATGGATCATGTCCTGGCGGAACGCGACGAGCGCGCAACGATTGTCGGAGCAACCTCCGGAGATACAGGGGGGGCTGCCATCGAGGCGTTCCGCGGACGCGAGCGCATCGATATCGCTATCCTCTTTCCCGACGGCCGCGTCTCGCCGGTGCAGCGGCGACAGATGACGACGGCGCGCGAGAGGAACGTGCAGGCGATCGCCATCGAGGGCACGTTCGACGACGCGCAGGCGCTGGTGAAGGCGATGTTCAACGATTCCCGCTTCCGCCAGCGGGTGCGGCTCTCCGGCGTCAATTCAATAAACTGGGGCCGAATCGTCGCGCAGATCGTCTATTACTTCGCGGCGGCGGTGGCGCTCGGTGCGCCGGACAGGCCCGTCTCCTTCACCGTGCCGACCGGCAACTTCGGCAACATTTTTGCGGGCTACGCGGCGAAGCGAATGGGTTTGCCGATCAAGCGGCTTGTCATAGCGACCAATGTCAACGACATCCTCCATCGCACGCTGCAGACGGGCCGCTACGAGGTGCGCGACGTCACTGCGACCGCTTCACCGTCGATGGATATTCAGGTCTCGTCGAATTTCGAGCGCCTCCTCTTCGAGGCAGAGGGGCGCGATCCCGCAGCGGTCCGACGCCTGATGGCGGGGCTTAGCCAGTCGGGCGTCTACACACTTGGCTCGGCGGCGCGGGAGGCGCTTGCCGCAGTTTTCGCGTCCGGCACCGCCGACGAAGAAGAAACCGCCAAAACGATTGCCCGCTTGCGACGGGATGACGGCGTCCTCGTCGACCCGCATACGGCGGTCGGCGTCGCGGTGGCGGAACGCCATCTCGGCGCCACGCCCATGGTGACGCTGGCGACCGCGCATCCGGCTAAATTCCCGGACGCAGTCGAAGCGGCATGCGGCGAGCGTCCGGAGCTGCCGGACTGGGTCAGCTCGATCCTGTCGGCTGAGGAGATCTACCGAGTGCTCCCGGCCGATCTCGGTGCAGTCGAGCAGGCGGTCGAGGCGCGCCTGCGCGCCCACGAGGTCGTCGGCTGATGGGCGTCGAAGTCACCCGCCTCGCGAATGGCATCACGCTCGCCACGCACCACATGCCGCATCTCGAAAGCGTCGCTCTCGGCCTCTGGGTGGGGGCAGGCGCGCGCTCCGAGGCGCCGCGCGAGCACGGAATCTCGCATCTTCTCGAACACATGGCGTTCAAGGGCACCAGCCGGCGAAGCGCGCGCGACATAGCCGAGGCGGTCGAGGCGGTCGGCGGCGAAATGAACGCGGAAACGAGCGTCGACCACACAACCTATTATCTCAGGCTTCTGAAGGACGACGTGGCGCTCGGCCTCGACGTTCTCGGAGACATCATCTGCGATCCGCTGCTCGATGCCGAAGAGCTGGCGCTGGAGCAGCATGTCGTCCTGCAGGAAATCGGCGCCGCGCACGACGTGCCGGAGGACTGGGTGTTCGAGCTCTTCCAGCAGGCCGCCTTTCCCGACCAGGCGATTGGCCGCACAGTATTGGGTACGCCGGAATCGATCCGCGCCCACACCGCCGTCGATCTGCGGCGCTTTCTCGGCATGCACTATTGCGGGCCGCAGATCGTGATCGCTGCGGCCGGCAATATCGACCATGGCGAGCTGGTGCGGCTGGCCGAACGGCATCTCGGCGGATTGCCCGGCCATGCGCCGGTCGAGCCGGAACCCGGCCTCTACAAGGGAGGGCAGTGGACGGAAGTGCGCCCGGTGAAAGAAGCCCAGATCCTTCTCGGCTTCGCCGCTCCCTCCTACGCGGACAGCTCGTTCGCGGCCACCCACGTTTTTTCCGCGATGCTTGGCGGCGGGATGGCTTCGCGCCTCTTCCAGGAGCTGCGTGAAACCCGCGGCCTCTGCTATTCTATCTATTCGTTCTACTGGCCGTTCCAGGATACCGGGGTGCTTGGAATTCAGGCGGCGACGTCGGAGGACGATGTTGCGGAACTTGTGCCGGTCGTCCTCGACGAGCTTGCCAAGATGACGGACGGCGTCACCGCGGCGGAATTGAAGCGCGCCAAAACGCAGCTTCGCGCCGGGCTCCTGATGACCCTTGAGAGCCCCATTGCCCGGGCGGGCCAGATTGCCCGGCATATCCTGGTTCACGGCCGACCGTTGACGCTTGAGGAGATGGTGGAGAGGGTCGAGGCGGTCGGTGCCAGCGACATAGCGAAACTGGCGGCCGGCATGCTCGACAGTCCGCCCACGCTCGCGGCAATCGGACCGGTGCGAAAGCTTCCTGACGTCGGGGAGGTCGCCGCCCGGATCGCCGGGCGGAAAAGCGCGGTGGGATTCTAGAAAATGGCGTTCCTGCGTGCAACGACGCCCTACGAAACGCCGGTGGTACCGGGCCTCGGACTCTTCCTGCGCATGCCGAGCCTTGCCGACTACCCATCGTGGACGCAGCTCCGCGCCGAGAGCCGCACCTTCTTGACACCCTGGGAGCCAACCTGGCCGGCCGACGACCTGACCCGCACCGCCTTCCGCCGCCGTATCCGGCGCTATCATGCGGAGATCCGCGAGGACCACGCCTATCCCTTCTTCATCTTCCGGCAATCGGACTACGCGCTTCTCGGCGGAATTACGCTGTCCAACGTCACGCGCGGCATGACGCAGACTGCGACGCTCGGCTATTGGATGGGCGAACGGCACGCGGGCAGCGGGCACATGACCAGCGCGGTCAAGGCGCTCGCGCCCTTTGCCTTCGGCGCGCTCCGCCTGCATCGGCTGGAGGCCGCCTGCCTACCGCACAATGCCGCCTCGATGCGTCTCCTGGAAAAGGCCGGCTTCCGCAGGGAGGGTCTGGCGCGTGGCCTCGTCTGTATCAACGGCCGCTGGCAGGACCACATCGTATTCGCGCTTCTCGCTGAAGACGCTCCTTCGTAGCGTCAGCGGCAAGTTCCGCCGATCGCCGCGCCACCGGGTCGCCCCGGCTCCAGCCGGCTTGTGAACGCCCGCGACGGGCTTTACAGGATTGTGAACGGAATTTCCGGAGGTGGCGCGTTGCGCGCTGGATCCATTCTCAGGCGCGTTCTCTTTGTAATCGCTGCCACATTTCTCGCGGCCCCGGCGTTCGCGCTCGAAGCGGTTTCGCTCGCCATCGACGCCGATACCGTCGACCTCGGCGGCGCGGTCCAGCGCTTTCCCAACCAGCCGGACCGCATCCAGGTCTCCACGGCACCGGACGCAAACGGCATCGTCCGCCGCATCGAGGTGCGGTCGGAAAACCCGGAAGGGTCGGCCGACTGGATCGTCTTTGCGCTCGCCAATCCGTCCGACGAGCAGATCGACCGGCTGCTCGTCGTTCCGCATTATCGGCTCGTCGGGTCCGGGCTGATCTGGCCCGACCTCGGATGGGAGCGCATCCGCGCGGTGACGCCGAGCGAGGGATTTGCGCCGCAACGCGTCACGAGCAGCGAGGCCGACATATTCCGCATCACGCTCGATCCAGGTGCGATCGTCACCTATGTCGCGGAACTCAGCTATCCGACATTTCCCGAGATCCATCTGTGGCGGCCGGGCGCCTATGAAGGCATGGTCAACAGCTACACGCTCTATCGCGGCGTGGTGCTGGGGATCGCCGGACTGCTCGCGCTGTTCCTGAGCGTGCTGTTCGTGGT
>CAYTTC010000183.1:0-4879 GCA_964440525.1 uncultured Propylenella sp.
GCGTCAGCCGCCCGCCATTGGCAACCCGACAGCTTCCCGCGACGGCGCCAGCTCCGCCTTCAGTCCCGAAATCTCCTCCTCCTGCGCCGCGGCTCTTGCGAGAGCGATGGTCAGCGCCTCGCCCAACACCCCCCACAGGCCGTCCGCGCCCTCCGTGTCGCCGATCGTCAGCGGTGTCGCCGGCCCGATGTCGTTCTTGATCACCTCACCGTCGATCGCGACGATCCGCCGTTCGATCTTGTGTGCGCCGCTGAGAGCGCCCGTCGCGTCGAAGCGGATGAGGATTTCATAAGGAACCGTAGTGTCTGTGACCTCTGCCATCTATCTCTCCGCAGTTTTTGCAAATAGGGAGTAGGCAGTAGACAATAGGGAGTAGGCAGTAGAGAGGGGCGCTAGTAATGGTCAAAAGCGAAATCACCCATCCGTGCACCTATCTTACTACTCCCTACTGCCTACTGCCTACTCCTACTCACTCTTCCTCACGACACGACGTTGCCATCCGGGAAGCGCCAATTGGTGTTGTCGGAGACGGCCATGCGCTTGTTCGAGGTCGCGTCGGAAACGTAGATCATCTGCCCCGCCGGTGAAGCGGAGGGCAAAGTCGCGACAGTGTATGAGCGAAGCCGGTGATGGCGGTTCTGGTCGATCACCGGATTGGCGCCGAACATCGACAGACCGGTCGCGTGCTCCAGCCGCATGATCTCGGTCGGCGTGACGGAGCCGATGGCGCTGATCAGCACGGTCATCCGCGAGCCCATCGCCGAAGCGCCCGGCGTGGTCTCCGTGGTGACCACCACAATCCTGGCGCCATCCCTGGTCCCGGCGCCGTAGCCCTGCCACTTGATCCCTCCCAGCTCGTCGTTCTGCGAGAGGCTCGACGTCGAGGCGATGGTCCCCCTGTTGTGCCTCAAGACCAGATTCGGCGCGGCAGCCACGCTCTCATAGCGGGCCAGGATTTCGTCCGTCGCCCCTTCACAGAACATGTTGATGGTGGCTCCGCCGGACAGCTTCACAATGCTCAAATTAGCGTTGACGTTGATGAAGCCGGCGCCGGCCGAATAGAAGCCGTCGGCGCTGCCGGCGAAGGAAAGGGACGGCGCGCTGTAGCTGCCCGCGGGCATGACGCGCACCTGCCCGGTCGTCCTGTCGACGACGAGCGCGGTCACCCAGCTCGACCCGTCCGGCGCGACCTTCAGTGTTAGATCGTCGTCGCCGATGAGCCCGATCTCGGCGCGGCCCGAAAACCCCCGCTGCAGGAGGAGCGACAGCACGTCGGCCGCCGTCTCCTTGTTCATCGCATAGCGGAGGTCGCCGTCGCCGCCCTCGGCCGCGGTCTTTGCCGTCCACAGCGCCTTGTTGAGTTTTGCAGAGAAGGGGTTCGTGGCGTCCGCAATGGTGCCTATCCCGAGGCGTGTCAGGTTTTGCAGCTCGGAGATCGCCGCGCTGATGAAAGCGCCGAGATCGACCCAGGCGGAGCCATTGAAGAGAAGGAAGACGTTCTCGTCGTCGACCCAGCAGCGCCATCCCTCGCGCGCGTCGTGAAAATCCCACGCGCCGTCCTGCCAGACTGCGATGTCGGCCGCGTGCCCAACCCAGGCGCCGGTCGGGCCCGCCGCCACGATGTAGCGGTCGCCGTTCGCCGGCGAGCCCGGCGGCGCCGCCAGGTCGCGGTCCTTGGCCGCAAGCTGCACGATCGCGTCGAGCGCCCGCAGCGCCTCGTTGTGCGTGACGTGTTTTTGGGCCTGCTCGGCCACCAGCAGCGGAAGTTTTAGCGAAACGGATTCAGGCATTTATGGCCCTTTTCCTATCTTTTCGAGCGAGAAGCTGTGCGGTGAAGCGTCGACGCGCCTCAGCGGCGCTTGCTTCAGACCTGGACGACAGTCCCGAGCGGCCGACCCGGCCCGACCGTGGCGCTGAGCTGCGCGAGGCGGAGCGTGAACTCCGTCGCCGGTCCGCCGAAATCCACCGTCTGATCGGCCGCCGCGTAGAGGTATGAGGGCGCAAGAGTCTCGATGGTGCGCACAAGATCGCCGCCGTCTAGGATCTTGAGCCGATAAGCCTCGCGTCCCTCGTTGAGCGGCACGTCGACGAGCTCAAGCCCGACACCGCCGAAGCGCGTGCGACGCATCCATGCAAGCGCGATGTCGCCCGACGGAGCCTCGCGATGCGCCTCAACATGCACCGGGGCGAACGGGACAAGCCCCTCGCCCTCAGCCGCGATCGTCTGCTCGACAAAAGTCGGGGCGGCGTGGTCGTCGCGCGCCGGACCGAAGCGGTAGCGAAGCGGCAAGCCGAGCTGATCGGCGCGCACCGGCAGCGGCACCACCGCGCGGTCGAGGAGAACAAAGTCGGCGCCGGTCGCCGCACCTGTCGCCATCGCCTGTTCAGTGCCGCATTGACCGCGGAGCAGCCGCGTCAATCGATAGCGGCGCGTGCCGATCAGCTCGGCTGAAGCGAATTGCAGCACCTCCCATTTCCCGCCGCTCGTCTTCACCGCCGCGGCGTTGCCGCCGGAAAACACGTCGATGTCGGGAAGGCTCGCGAGCGTGCCGCCGAAAAGCTCGACCTCGATCGCGTTGGCGCGATCGAAGAGCCCGTGCGGTCCCGGCCCGAGCGGCCCGAGGAGTTTGCCCATCGTGGCGCGCGCAGTCAGCGTCGCGGCAAGGCGAAAGCCGCCGCCAAGGGTAGCGCTATAGATCGCGATGGAGCCGGGCCAGGGATTGGCGAACACAGCGAGCCTCGGAGCCTGCGCTTCCACGCCATCGGGAGGCGCGAAATCGACGATGCGCACCGCCGGCTTGCCGAGGGGCAAGATCGGCTCCGGCGGTTCCCGCACTGGCGGACGCGACGCCGCCGGCCCGCGTCCGTCGACCCGTCGAAGCGCAACAATACGGCTTGCGCCGTCCTCGATCCGCTCGGCGATGAGACGCTCCGCTTGTGCGCTGCCCGGCAGCGTGAGCACGTCGCCGGCTTCGATCGCGAGCGCGCTCGGCGGAAGCTCGAGGTCGGCCCGTTCACGACCCGCCCAGATGTCGCGGAGCAGCGTGTCGGTCAGCTGCTCTGCTTCGCTGAACTCGATGATCGCCGCGAGGTCGATCGTCGTGCTGCGCCGGCTCTGTCCGGCAAGGCGTCGCGAGGATGCGGCGCTCAGCCGATAATCCTTGCCGAGATCGATGAAGCGCAGCACGAGCTCGGAAGCGAGCTCGGTTTCCTGCGCGCGGCGCCGCGCCACGAGCGGCTCGTCGGCGCGTTCGACCAGCTTTTCGGGGTCGAGGTCGGCGTCTTGCGGGCGCGCCAGTCCGCGGAAAAGCACGCGGTCGCCGGCATCGGCGGCGGTCACGCGATAGACCTGCAGCAGCGGCTCCAGCGTGCCGCGCGCCGAGAGAACGCCGTTGACGATGTATCCGCCGATCAGCGCATGCACGTCGGCGACCGCGTAGTCGGCGAAGGCATGGTCCTGCAGCACAGCGGCGATCAGACCGGCAAGACTTGCCTGGCCGAGCCGCCCATTCAGCCAGTGCCCGCGCTCCCAGTTCGCACCATCCGACCAGATGTCGGTCAGGTCGGGAAAGTAGGGATAGGGCCGCGCATCCCAGGCCCAAAGATGCAGATGCGCCGGAGCGACCATCCGCCCGCCATAGACCGGCGACACGGGGTTGGATCCGTCGAAGTCCGGATGACTGACGTCGAAGAAGCGCTGATACGCGTCGATATAGGCGCGGCTCTGAGCGTCGTCGCGCGCGCCGGTGGAGAAATGCGGCAAGGCCGACTGCGCCGACTTCGGATCGAAGAACACATTCGGCTGGTTGGCGCCCTTGTCGACCGCCGGGCAGCCGAGCTCGGTCAGCCAGATCGGTTTTCCCTTCGCTACCCAGCCGGTCGGCGACCCAGCCTGCACGCCGCCGGGGCGATTGTAGTGCTGGTTCCCCCACCAGGCCTCGATGTCTTTGAAGCGAAACACCCAAGGCTTGCCGTAGGCGCCGTCGGTGATCGGCGTGCGGGTCTGCGCCGTGCGGTCGGCGGCGCTCTGATAGTACCAGTCAAAACCTTCGCCGCCACGGATGTTCGATCTGAGATAAGCGAGGTCGTAAGGTGAGCGCCCGCTTGCTTCGTCTGTGTGGCCGGGTTCGTCGCGCCAATCGGAGAGCGGATGGTACAAGTCGATGCCGACGAAATCGATTTCTGCATCGGCCCAGAGCGGGTCGAGATGGAAATGCACGTCGCTCGAACCGTCGGCCGGCTGGTGGCCAAAATACTCGCTCCAGTCCGCTGCGTAGGAGATCGCCGTCCCCGCCCCCACCACTGAGCGCACGTCGGCGGCGAGAGTCCTGAGCCCGGTCACGAAAGGATAGCTGCTCGTCGCCGAGCGGAGCGTCGTCAGGCCGACGAGCTCCGAGCCGATCAAAATGCCGTCGACGCCGCCCGCCATCACCGAAAGGTGCGCGTAGTGCAGAGCCATGCGGCGGTAGCTCCATTCGGCGGGGCCGGAATATTCCACGCCGCCCTCGCCCTCGGAAAAATCCCCCGGCTCCGCTGCGCCGAGGAAGACCGCGATCTGGACTGTTGCCGCCGCGGTCTTGTCCGGCGATCCCGGTTGTCCCGGCGCCGGCGTGCACGTAATCCTGCCGCGCCAGGGATAGGCCGGCTGGCCGGTGCCTCCCGTCTCGGGATTCGGCAGCGAATTCCCGGCGGGAATGTCCATAAGGATGAACGGGGCCAGCAGCACCTTGAGGCCGCGCTCCTTCAGATCCTCGATCGCTCGAATGACGGAAAGATCGCTTGGGCTACCGCCATAGGCCGCCCGGCCCCCGATCTGACTCACCTCCTCCGCCGTCGCGCGCGTCAGCCCGCTCACCTGCCAGGTCGCGCCGCTCGTCAC
>CAYTTC010000184.1:0-4811 GCA_964440525.1 uncultured Propylenella sp.
GCGCATGCATCAGCACGAAGGTGGCGTCGTTGCAGATGGCGCCGATGTCGCCGAAATGATTGGCGAGACGCTCAAGTTCCGCCATGAGCGCCCGTAGCCAATGCGCACGTGGCGGTACGTCGACGCCGAGCGCGGATTCTGTGGCACGCGCGAAGGCGAGTGCATAGGCAACCGTGCTGTCACCCGAGGTGCGGCCGGCGAGCTTCGCCGCCTGTCCGATGTCGGCGCCCCGCATCAGCCCCTCGATGCCCTTGTGGACATAGCCGAGGCGCTCCTCCAGCCGCACCACGGTCTCGCCGTTGGCGGTAAAGCGGAAATGCCCCGGCTCGATGATTCCGGCATGCACCGGCCCGACAGGGATCTGGTGCAGGCTCTCACCTTCGACCGGCAGGAATTCGTAGCGTGGTGGATGGCCAAGCGCGGGGATCGCTTCGCCGAGCGGATGCCGAACTCCCCACCGGCCGTGGTCGAGCCAGGGGCGCCGGTCCTCCGCGCCGTCCGGCACGAGGCCGTAAAGATCCGATATCGCGCGTTCGAACCGGATGGCGGGCGCGTGCAGCCTGCCGACCGAAGGGAACGTGCCGTTCGGGCAGGCGAGGCTCAGGATCGCGAAATCGCCGGATTCCGACAGCGCCATATGCACGGTCTCGCTGTCGCCCCAGAGGCTGACGAGCGTCAGCGCGCCGCCCGCCAGGGACTCTGTCGCGGTGATCCAAGCCCCGGCATTAACTGAGACGCGGGGCCATGGGTGGCGCGCGCCGACGTTGACACCTGGGGGGGCGCTGCGGGCGATCAGATCGGGGAGGACCGGCATGGCGCGTCTCCCTCTATCCGAGCAGGCGGGCGACGTGCTGGAACCAGGCGACGAGCGGCCCCGGCAGGAAAATGCCCGCTCCGAGAACCAGCGCGAGATGCACGAACATCGGGACGTAGGACGCCTTCGCCGGCGCCACCGAGCCGCGCGGCTCGCCAAAGGCAATGGAATTCAGGCGCAGAAACAGCGCGCCGATGCCGGTCAAGAGTCCGGCGACGAGCAGGATGGCGAGCAGCGGCTCGCGCGCGAAAGTCGACGTCACGATGAGAAATTCGCTCATGAAGATGCCGAACGGCGGCATGCCGGCGATCGCCACCACGCCAAGCACCAGGCCCCAGCCGAGCCATGGATGCGTCTCCGTGAGCCCGCCGATATCGGCGATCTTCTGCGTGCCCTTCACCTGCGCGATATGGCCGACCGAGAAGAAGATCGCCGACTTCGTCAGCGAATGCATGGTCATGTGCAGCAGCCCGGCGAAATTAGCGAGCGGACCGCCCATGCCGAAGGCGAAGACGATGATGCCCATGTGCTCGATCGAGGAATAGGCGAACATGCGTTTGATGTCGCGCCGGCGGTAGAGCATGAGGGCCGCGAAGATCAGCGAGACGAGACCGAGGATGACCATCAGCGGTCCAGGCGCGAGCGCCTCGGGATTGCCCGCAAGCAGGATCTTGAAGCGCAACACCGCGTAGAGCGCGACGTTGAGCAAGAGTCCCGACAGCACCGCCGAGATCGGCGTCGGGCCCTCGGCATGGGCATCCGGCAGCCAGGCGTGGAGTGGCGCCAGGCCCACCTTGGTCCCGTAGCCGAGCAGAAGAAAGATGAAGGCGAGGTTCAGAAGCGCAGGGTCGAAAGCGGCCGCGTGTTCGACCAGTACCGTCCACACCATCGCCTCCTGGCCTTCGCCGACGACCGGCCGCGCCGCCATGTAGACGAGGATGGTGCCAAAGAGCGCCAACGCGATGCCGACGCTGCCGAGGATGAAGTATTTCCACGCCGCCTCGAGCGCCTCGTGCGTGCGGTAGATGCCGACCATCAGCACGGTGGTGAGCGTCGCGATCTCGATCGCTACCCACATCAGGCCGATATTGTTGGCGATGAGCGCGAGGTTCATGGCGAACATCAGCACTTGGTACATCGCGTGATAGAAGCGGAGATAGGTCGGCGTCAGCCGACCGATCTCGACCTCGTGTGAGACGTAGCTCGCGCTGAAGATGCTGGTGGTGAAGCCGACGAAGGTCGAGAGCGTGATGAAGACGATGTTGAGGTCGTCGATCAGGATATAGACGCCGGGGGCTGGGCGCGCGACGAACAGCGACAGGGCGGCGACGAGCGTCACGAAGGCTGCCGCGACGTTTGCCCGCGCTGCCAGCCGGTAGTCGGGGAGGAGGGCGAGTATGCCCGCCGCGGCGAGCGGGACGAGGAGCACGACGGGTACTGCGTTGAACGAAAGCCCGCTCATCGAAGCTCTCCGCGAAAGCGATCAAGAGCCCGCACGTCGACTGTGTCGAAGCGCTCACGAATGCGGAAGAGAAAGATGCCGATGACGATGAAGGCGATCAGGATCGAGAAGGCGACGCTGATCTCCACGACGAAGGGCATTCCCTTGGCGCCGGTCGCGGCAAGGACGAGGCCGTTTTCGAGCGACATGAAGCCGACCACCTGGCTGACCGCGTTGCGGCGCGTCACCATGAGGAGGAGCCCGAGAAGGACGACCGAGAGCGCGAAGGCGAGGTCCTCGCGCGTCAGCGGATCAGCCTCGGCGGTCACGTCGAGCATCACGACGGTCGAAAGCGCGACGAGCCCCATGCCGACGAGCATGGTCGGTCCCATCCCGACCACGGTCTCGATCTCGCGATGGATGCCGAGGCGGACGATCATGCGGTGCAGCGCCACCGGAATCACGATCGCCTTGAAGACGAGGGCGATGGCGGCGGTGATGTAGAGATGCGGGGCCGCCTGGATATAGGCTTGCCAGGCGACCGAAAGGGCGAGCACACAGGCGTGTAGCGCAAAGACATTGAGCAGCGCGTAGAGCCGGCGCTGGTAGAGCATCATCAGGCTCACCAGTACGAGGCCGCCAGCGAGCAGATGCGCAATGTCGAAGAAAAGCTTCTCGATCATTGGCTCTGCACCACGAAGAGAAGCAGGCTTGCCAAGAGGCCGAGCATGAAGGCGGCGCCGAGGAATTCCGGCACGCGAAAAACCCGCATCTTGGCGATCGCCGTCTCGAAGACGGCGAGGAGCACGCCGCCAACGGCGAGCTTGCCGAGATAGGCGACGACACCGATCGCGAAGGCCCTGGGCTCGGCGCCGGCGCCCGCGAGACCCCAGGGTACGAAGATGCAGGCAATCAGCGACGCGTAGAGCAGCAGCTTCAGCGAGGCCGCGAACTCGATCATCGCAAGATGGCGGCCGGAATATTCGAGCACCATCGCCTCATGCACCATGGTGAGCTCGAGATGCGTTGCGGGATTGTCCACCGGCACGCGGGCATTCTCGGCGATCGACACGATGATCAGCGCAATGAGTGCAAGGCCGAGCGAAACGCTGAGCCCTGCCGCGGGCGACAGCATGAAGGCGGCGATGTTGGAAAGCTGCGTCGAGCCCGCGATCAGGGCGACGGTGAAGGTGATCATGATCATCGCTGGCTCGGCGAGCGAGGCGATCATCACTTCGCGGCTCGCCCCGATGCCGCCGAAGCTCGTACCGACATCCATGCCGGCGAGCGCCAGGAAGAAGCGCGCGCTGCCGATGAGGGCGGTGATGGCAATGAGGTCGGCCGACCAGCTGAAATGGAGACCCATCGCGAAGGTTGGCACCAAGGCGGCCGCGACCCACGTTGCGGCGAAGATCAGGTAAGGAGCGACGCGGAAGAGCCAGGAGGCATTGTGCGCCAGCACCACCTCCTTGTGCAGAAGGCGGATGAGATCGCGATAGGGTTGCAGTACCGGCGGACCCTGACGGCGCAGGAGCCGCGCCTTCACCTTGCGCACGAAGCCGGTGAACAGCGGCGCAAGCAAGAGCACGAGCGCCATCTGCGCGCCCTGCACGGCGAGGTCGAGCATCAGGGCCACAGCGCGATCACCAGAAGCAGCGAGACGAGCGTCACGAAGACGAGCGTGAGATAGCTCCGGATCGTGAGGAACTGCAGGACGTTCATCCGGTCGGCCGCGGAGCTGATTGCGCTGACCACGGGCGCGTAGAGGGTGTCCCAGACGAGATCGCGGAGCACGACGTGGAATCGGGCGGGACGTATGGATCCTGGCGGCGGAATTTCGACATGCTCGCGCGCGGCGAAGACGAGCGTCCCGAATACTCGGCGGATCGGCTGGGCGAAGCTTCCGGCGGAATACTGGGTCGCCGGGCTCGGATCCGGAAAGCCGCAGTCCCAGGGATCGGAGCGGCGGATGGCGCGCGAGGCGAGGCGATGGACCACAAACGCGGCGGCCATGCCCGAGATGGCGATGAAGATGAAGACGAGGAGGCCGTTATAGGAGCTGCGGCTTTCGGCGATCGGCGTGATCGTCAGCCAGGCGACATTGGCCTGCGCCGGCATTCGTCCTCCGACCAGGCTCTCTACGGCCGGAGCAAGCCCGTCGATGACAAAGCCCGGCAGGACGCCTGCGAGCACGCAGAGACTGGCAAGGGCGAACATTGCGGCAAGTGAATAGCCGTCGACCTCCTTCGCCTGTTCGGCGGCGGGCGTTCGCGGGCGGCCGAGAAAGGTGATGCCGAACGCCTTGACGAAGCAGGCCGCGGCGAGAGCAGCCGACAATGCGAGCAGCGCCCCGACGGTTGGAATGGCGAACTTCAGCGCCCATTGCGGCAGCGCCGGGCTGATCAGGATCGCCTGAAAAGTAAGCCACTCGGAAACGAACCCGTTGAGCGGCGGCAGCGCCGAGATGGCGACGCAGCCGATGAGAAAAGCAAAGCTCGTCAGCGGCATGCGGTGGATGAGGCCGCCGAGATGCTCCATGTCGCGCTCGCCGGTCGC
>CAYTTC010000185.1:0-4793 GCA_964440525.1 uncultured Propylenella sp.
CGCATGAGCGGCCCGGCCATTGCCCAAAGGCTGGCTTTGCCGCGCTCCACCGTCGGCACCCGTGCTCAGGCGCCTCGGCCGCCTCGCCGCCCTCGATCCCAGGCCGCCGGCGCAGCGCTACGAGCGGGAGCATCCCGGCGAACTCATCCATATCGATACCAAGAAACTCGGCAGGATCGACGGCATCGGCCACCGCATCACCGGCTGCCACACCGGCATGGTCAAGAACCGCGGCATCGGCTGGGAGCATCTGCATGTGTGCGTCGACGACGCCTCCAGGCTCGCCTACACCGAGATCCTCCCCAACGAGCGCAAAGAGAGCGCCTGCGCCTTCCTCACCCGCGCGCTCGCCTTCTTCCAGGCCCATGGCGTCAGCGTCGAGCGCGTCATGACCGACAATGGCTCCGCCTATCGAAGCCATCTCTTCAAGAGCCATGTTGCCAGCGCCGGCCTCAGGCACATCCGCACCAGGCCCTACACGCCGCGCACCAACGGCAAGGCCGAGCGCTTCATCCAGACCTCGCTGCGCGAATGGGCCTATCTCCATGCCTACCAGACATCCGCCGAGCGAACCCAAGCCATGCAGCCCTGGATCACCAGTTACAATCACAGTCGACCCCACTCAGCCCTCGGCGGCCACCCGCCCGTCTCAAGGCTGAACAATGTTCTTGGATTCGACACCTAGGTAGGCCAGACGATGCGTTCAGGTAGGAAGGCGCGCACGATCTGCCCTCTTCAAAACGCATAATCATATAAAGACATCCTTATACGCTTATGGTAATGGAGGGACGCTCGATTGTTGTGTCATTCGCCGCATGTCCGCCAAGGCCACCACCAGTACAGCCCCTATCGCCGATGGCGCGAAAGTGTCCGCCGCGCTGACCGCGGCAGCGCACGAGCGCATTCTCATCCTCGATGGAGCGATGGGGACGCAGATCCAAGGTCTCGGCTTCGAAGAGGATCATTTCCATCACAATCACCACACGGCGGGGTGCGAGCGCCACCTCAAAGGCAACAACGATCTCCTGACGCTCACGCAGCCGGAAGCCATCAAGGCGATCTATCTTGATTATTGCCGCGCTGGCGCCGACATCATTGAGACGAACACGTTCTCCTCGACGTCGATCGCCCAGGCCGATTACGGGATGCAGGGGCTCGTCCAAGAGCTGAACCGCCAGGGCGCGTGCCTCGCCCGCGAGGCGACTGCAATCGCGCAGGCCGAGGACGGACGCCGCCGCTTCGTCGCCGGCGCGCTGGGACCCACGAACCGCACCGCCTCGATCTCCCCCGACGTCAACAATCCGGGCCATCGCGCCGTCTCCTTCGATGACCTCCGCATCGCCTATGCCGAGCAGCTTTGCGGCCTCATCGATGGCGGTGCCGAGATCGTTCTGATCGAGACGATCTTCGACACGCTGAACGCCAAGGCGGCGATCTTCGCCTGCGAGAAGATCTTCGCTGAGACGGGCACGCGCCTGCCGGTCATGATCTCCGGAACCATCACCGATCTTTCCGGCCGCACGCTTTCCGGCCAGACGCCGACGGCCTTCTGGCATTCGGTGCGGCACGCCAGGCCGTTCACGATCGGGCTGAACTGCGCGCTCGGCGCTAACGCGATGCGCGCGCATCTCGCGGAGATAGCGCAGGTCGCCGACACCTTCGTTTGCGCCTATCCGAATGCCGGCCTGCCGAACGAGTTCGGCCAGTATGACGAGAGCCCGGAGACGATGGCGGCTCAGCTTCGCGGCTTCGCCGAGGAAGGGCTCCTCAACATCGTCGGCGGCTGCTGCGGCTCGACGCCCGAGCATATCCGAACCATCGCCGGCGCAGTGGCCGGCATGCCGCCGCGGGCGGTGCCGAGCGTCGTGCCACTGTTGCGGCTGTCGGGCCTGGAGCCTTTCGTGCTGACGAAGGACATCCCCTTCGTGAATGTTGGCGAGCGGACGAACGTCACCGGCTCCGCCCGATTCAGGAAGCTGATCAAGAAGGGCGACTTCGCCGCCGCGCTCGACGTCGCACGCGACCAGGTGACGAACGGCGCGCAGATCATTGACGTCAACATGGACGAGGGCCTGATCGATTCCGAGGAGGCGATGGTCGAGTTTCTCAACCTCATCGCCGCCGAGCCGGACATCGCGCGCGTGCCGGTCATGATTGATTCCTCGAAGTTTTCGGTCATCGAGGCGGGGCTCAAATGCGTGCAGGGCAAGCCGCTGGTCAACTCCATCTCCATGAAGGAGGGCGAGGACGCCTTTCTCCATTACGCCGGGCTCGTGCGCGCCTATGGCGCCGCGGTCGTGGTGATGGCCTTCGACGAGCAAGGCCAGGCAGACAGCCTCGAACGCAAGGTCGCGATCTGCGCGCGCGCCTACAAGCTCCTGACGGAGGAAGCCGGCTTCCCACCCGAGGATATCGTCTTCGACCCGAACATCTTCGCCGTCGCCACCGGTATCGAGGAGCACAACGGCTACGGTGTCGCCTTCATCGAGGCGGCGCGGCAGATCCGCCGGACGCTGCCGCACGCCCACATATCGGGCGGCGTGTCGAACCTCTCCTTCTCCTTCCGCGGCAACGAGCCCGTGCGCGAGGCGATGCACGCGGTGTTCCTCTACCACGCCATCCAGGCCGGCATGGACATGGGCATCGTCAATGCCGGCCAGCTCGCCGTCTACGACGCGATCGATCCGGAGCTTCGCGAGGCTTGCGAGGATGTCGTGCTCAACCGCCGCGACGATGCAACGGAGCGGTTGCTGACGCTGGCCGAGCGCTTCAAAGGCGGCCAGGCGCGCGAGGCCAAGACCCAAGACCTCGCCTGGCGCAAGTGGCCCGTCGCGAAGCGGCTGGAACACGCGCTCGTCAACGGCATCACCGAATTCATCGAGACCGACGTGGAGGAAGCCCGGCTCGTGGCCACGCGTCCGTTGCATGTGATTGAAGGTCCTTTGATGGCCGGCATGAATGTCGTCGGCGACCTCTTCGGCGCCGGCAAGATGTTCCTGCCACAGGTGGTGAAATCGGCGCGCGTGATGAAGCAGGCCGTCGCCTGGCTCCTGCCCCACATGGAGGCGGAGAAGCTGGCGAACGGTGATGCGGTCGGGCGCAAGAGCGCCGGCAAGATCCTGATGGCGACCGTCAAGGGCGACGTGCACGACATCGGCAAGAACATCGTCGGCGTCGTTCTCGCCTGTAACAATTATGAGGTGATCGATCTCGGCGTCATGGTGCCGTCGACCAAGATCCTCGACACGGCGCGCGCGGAGAGGGTCGACATAATCGGGCTTTCCGGCCTCATCACGCCGTCGCTTGACGAGATGGTGCACGTCGCCTCGGAGATGGAGCGTGAGGGCTTCGACGTGCCGCTCCTGATCGGCGGCGCTACGACGAGCCGCGTCCACACGGCAGTAAAGATCCATCCGCGCTACGTGCGGGGGCAGACCGTCTACGTCACCGATGCGAGTCGTGCCGTCGGCGTTGTCTCGAGCCTGCTGTCGCCGGAGGCGCGCGACGGCTATGTCGAGACGGTGCGCGCGGAATACCGCAAGGTTGCAGACGCGCATCGGCGGAGTGAGGCTGAGAAGCAGCGCCTGCCCGTTGCTAAGGCGCGCGCCAATTCCTTGAAGAACGACTGGGCGGCCTACGACCCGCCCCCGCCGTCATTCCTCGGCACACGGATTCTCGAGAGTTGGGACCTCGCCGACCTCGCGCGCTACATCGATTGGACGCCGTTCTTCCAGACCTGGGAGCTCAAAGGCCGCTATCCGGCGATCTTGGAGGACCAGAAGCAGGGCGCGGCCGCACGCCAGCTCTTCGACGACGCGCAGGCGATGCTCGCCCGCATCATCGAAGAGCGCTGGTTCGCACCGAAGGCGGCGATCGGCTTCTGGCCGGCCAACGCGGTCGGCGACGACATCCGCCTCTTCACGGATGCGACGCGGCGCGAGCCCTTAGCGACGTTTTTCACGCTGCGGCAGCAGCTTCCGCGCCGCGACGGCAAGCCGAACCTTGCGCTCGCCGATTTCGTCGCGCCGCTCGTGACCGGCAAGCCCGACCACATCGGTGCCTTCGTCGTCACGGCCGGCATCGAGGAAGAGGCAATCGCAGCCCGCTTCGCGCGCGCCAACGACGACTATTCCTCCATCCTGGTAAAGGCGCTGGCCGACCGCTTCGCCGAGGCCTTGGCCGAGGCCATGCACCAGCGCGTGCGCAAGGAGTACTGGGGCTACGTGCCCGGCGAGGCGCTGACGCCCGAGGCGCTGATCGGCGAGTCTTATCGCGGCATCCGCCCCGCGCCCGGCTATCCCGCACAGCCCGACCACACCGAGAAAGCAACGCTCTTCCGCCTGCTTGACGCGGAGGCCAGGATCGGCGTGCGCCTGACGGAAAGCTACGCCATGTGGCCGGGGTCTTCCGTCTCCGGCCTCTACCTCGCGTATCCCGATGCCTATTATTTCGGCGTCGCGAAGGTCGAGCGCGACCAGGTGGAGGATTACGCGACGCGCAAGGGCATGGAGATCCCCGAGGTGGAACGCTGGCTCGGGCCGATCCTCAACTACGTTCCCGCCGCCTACTCGGAGGCAGCTGAGTGATATCCTTCTTGTCGGCCGATCCATTCCTAGCTAGAGGGATGAAGGTCTGTGTTCTTGCTTGCTGATCAACGGCGCAGCCTGCCTGCAACGTCTTTTCCGATCGGGCGACGTCCCGTTGGTCTGCGAAGTCACCGGTCTCTAAACTTCCGCTCAGGGTCTTGGTTGTGTGAAAACTCGGCGGCGCGGAGGACCGATAGAATGATCTTC
>CAYTTC010000186.1:0-4778 GCA_964440525.1 uncultured Propylenella sp.
CAACTCGGTCGCGGATGTTTTCGCCGATCCGCAGGTGAAATTCCGTGGCATGCGCGTCGACCTCGCCGATCCCGCCGCTGCGGGCGGCTCCATTCCGGGCATCCGTTCGCCGATCGTGCTCGACGGCGAGCCGGCGGTTGCCGCAAGGCCCGCCCCGGCGCTTGGCGCCGACACGGAGGCAATCCTCGCCGATCCGGCGTGGGGAGGCGGACGGCAATGACGGTGACCGGTGCCGCAATCCGTGCGAAAGCCTCTTCCGGAACAATGTGAAGGGACCGGCGATGGGTAAGACCGCGATCGTAACGGGAGCCGGCAGCGGCATCGGCAAGGCGGTGGCGAAGGCGCTGCTTAAGGCCGATTACAACGTGGCGCTTGCCGGGCGTCGGCGCGAGCAGCTGGAGGAGACGGCGGGAGGTGCCGGCGGCGCGCTCGTCGTTCCGACAGATGTGACGAAATCGAGCTCCGTCGATGCGCTCTTCGAAGCGACGAGGGCCAAATTTGGCCGCCTGGATCTGCTCTTCAACAATGCGGGCACCAACGCTGTGGCCCCCTTCGAGGATCTTTCCGACGAGCAGTGGAATGGAGTCGTCGACGTCAATCTGACCGGCATGTTCTATTGTGCGCGCGCGGCCGTCCGCCTGATGAAGGCACAGGAGCCGCGGGGCGGGCGCATCATCAACAACGGCTCGATCTCCGCGCACGCCCCGCGTCCGCGCCAGGCGGCCTACACCGCGACGAAACACGCTGTCACCGGCCTCACCAAGTCGATTTCGCTCGATTGCCGCGCCTATGACATTTGCTGCGGGCAGATCGACATCGGCAATGCCCTGACGGAGATGGCGGCCAAGATGCAGACCGGCGTCCTGCAGGCGAACGGCACCACCGCCAAGGAGCCGCTGATCGACGTGCAGATCGTGGCGAACACGGTCCTCTACATGGACTCGCTGCCGCTCGACGCGAACATCCTGTTCCTCACCGTAATGGCGAACCAGATGCCCTTCGTCGGGCGCGGCTGAGCGCAGCCCGATCTGCTGACGTCGAGCGTCGATTATCATTGATCGGAACCACCCATGGCTAGAAAGCTGGACATTGTCAGGACGCTACCGCCGCTCCACCCCGGCGAGGTCTTGCGCGAAGAGTTTCTCGTTCCGCTCGGTTTGTCGCCCTACGCGGTGGCCCGCGCGTGCGGCGTGCCGCGCACGCGGATCGAGCGAATCGCGCGCGAGGAATTGGGCATCTCGGCCGATACCGCGCTGCGGCTCGGCCGCTATTTTGGAATCGAGCCGCAGTTCTGGCTCAATCTCCAGAACCGGTACGACCTCGCGACGGCCGGGGCTGCAATCGGGCCTGATCTCGAACGTATCCCCACGCATCACTCGCGCGCAGCATAGGCGGAGGCTGATCGCAGCGGATCAAGATTCCACGATCTCCGTCCCGGCGATCTCGATCCCGAAGCCGGCGAGCCCGACATACTGGCGGTGCTGGGTCGCGATCAGCGTGATCGATGGCACCTTCAGATCCCGGAGGATCTGGGCGCCGAGTCCGATTTCCCGCCAGCGTTCCTGCCGGGCGCGCGAGCTGGCGTGCCGGTCGCGGCCTGCTTCCGGCTCGGGAACCTTGGCGCTTTCGAGCATCGTGATTCTCGGATCGCGGACATAAATGAGGACGCCCCTGCCGCCGGCCTTGAACTGGCCAAGCGCCACATCGAGCCAGCGCTGCGACCGCTGCCCTTCGAAAAGGTCGCGGAGCGGCTGCTCGTGGTGGATGCGGCAAGGTACTCCGGCCTTGCCTGCGACATCGCCAAAAACCACCGCGAGATGTTGGGTATCATCGAACGGCGTTGTGTAGATGTGCGCAATTGCCTCGCCGATCGGCGTGGCGATGGCGAAGCTCTCGATGCGCTGCACGAAGGACTCGGTCCGGATGCGATGCTCGATCAGGTCGGCGATCGACACGATCTTCAGGCCGTGCTCGTGCGCGAATGCTATCAGCTCCGGCAGGCGCTTCACGGTCCCGTCGTCGTTCACGATCTCCGCCAGCACGCCAACCTCCGGCACGCCGGCGAGCCGGGCGAGGTCGGTCGCGGCTTCCGTGTGACCGGAGCGGATCAATACCCCGCCGGTCTTGCTGATTAGGGGAAAGACATGGCCCGGGCGGAGAAAGTCCGTGCCGATGCAATTGTCGTTGGCGAGTGCGTTCAGCGTGTTGGTGCGTTCGTCAGCGGCGATCCCAGTCGTCAGCCCGACGCGGTAATCGACCGAGACCGTGAAGGCGGTCCGCTTCGGGTCGCGATTCGACGCCACCATCGGCTCGAGGTTGAGCCGCTCCGCCCGGTCCTGCCCGATTGGCGCGCAGATGATTCCGCTCGTGTGGCGGATCATGAACGCGACCTGCTCCGGCGTCGCCTTCGATGCGGCCATGACGAGGTCGCCCTCGTTCTCGCGGTCGTCGTCGTCGACGACCACGACAAGCTCGCCCGCGGCAATGGCGGCGATCGCTTCGGATACTTTGTTCAGGCTCATCGTCACCCCTTTCGGACGATGACTAGTCAGCTGGAACCAGTCATGCAATGCGACACCCGGCGCTAGCGCGTTGCGACCGGACGATCTGCTTGCGGATCGGTGCCATTGTGGGGCATCAAGCGGCGAGATTTTTGACGGTTCTCGCGGGGTGTTCGCCGACATGCGATTCGCGCCTTTTCGGCCTGGTTCCTGGCGACAGACAAGCAAGCAGGCCTCGCATCAACGGCCGAGCTTGGCGATCGTCACATGCATCAAGAACGAAGGCGACGACCTGGTCGAATGGTTGTGCTTCCATCGGCAGATCGGCGTTTCGCGGTTCGTGATCTACGACAACCTTTCGACCGATGCGACTGCCAGAATCCTGGATGCCGTGCCGTTCAGGGATGAGATCATCGTCCACCGCATTTCGGACGAATCGGCGCAGAAAGCCGCTTTCAGGGACGCCCTCAAGCGCTACCGGGACGAGCTCGATTGGGTTGCGTTCATCGACGGCGACGAATTCATCGTGCCGCTCGGCGAGCTCTCACTGATCGACAAGCTCGCCGAATTCGAAGCACGCGGAGTGGACGGCTTTGGAATTCACTGGCGAGTATTCGGATCCGCCGGCCACAAGGTGCGTCCACCGGGTCTTGTCACGGAGAGTTTCACGCGCCGGGCCGAGGACAGCTTCGTGGCGAACCGGCACGTTAAGTCGGTCGTGCGGTTAGCAGAGGTCCAGGCGATGGTGACGCAGCATTATTTTCGCGTCAGCGGCACCTATCTGCTCGACGGCGGTACAAGGGCGCCCCCTGATTTCGAGGGAATCACGCCGCAAGCGTCGTTCACGCAGAACTTTGCCATCCATCACTACATCACCAAGTCGCGCGCTCAGTGCTTGAAAAAGATCGCGCGCGGCAGACCGAAGCCGAACAACTCGAAGGCAAAGTACCGCAACGCCGGCTATTGGACCACCTTCGACCGCAACGATTTGCGGGACACTCGAGCCGCAGAGGTCATCGCACCGATCCGCGACTCCGTGCTGCAGATGCGCCAAGAGATCGAGTCGGCCGGTCGCGATGACACAATGGTATCGGAACGGGTCGCGGAGGACGGCTAGGAATCGTGAGCGTCAGCCAGGATCGTCGTGTTTTCATCGTACTTGGCCTTTATCGGCCTGATCCCGATCTCCTGTCGCGCCAGCTCGAGTCGCTTGTAACGCAGAGCCATCGGAATCTGGAAATCCTCGTCTGCGCCGACGGACCGCACGAGGACGACAGCCGAGCGGTCGTCGCGGATTTCGGCGATCGCGCGGTTCACTTTGTCGGGTTCGACAAACGGGTGGGCATTCACGCGAACTTTGCGCGTGGGCTGCGGGAAGCTGTCGCCGCCAGCCAAAGCGACGCCGATCTGTTCGCCTTCTGCGACCAGGACGATTTTTGGCATTCGAACAAGCTCGAACGTCAGGTCGCCTGTTTTGCGAACACGCAAACGAGTCTCTGCCATTCTGACGCTCGGATCGTGTCGCGCCACGGCGATATCCTCGTGAGGTCGCTCTTCGAACATGAAGCACGCTCTCGCGCGGCGTCGTTCGCCGACCTCTTGATCATGAATTCCGTCACCGGCATGACGGCGGTCTTCCGGCGCGACGTCGCGCTGGCAGCCCAGCCGTTTCCGCTTTCCCGCTGCCGCTACATCCTGCACGACCACTGGACAGCGCTCGTCGCGTCGCTCCTCGGCAGCGTTCGATTCATCGATGAGCCGCTGGTCGACTATACGCAGCACGCAGGCAATGTGATGGGCGCCCGCTCGTGGCGTGGGAGCCTGCCCCGCGGCATGTCGCCATCGCACCGGCGTGCCTATCTCCGCAAATGCTATCGGCAATATACTTGGCAGCGCCGCGCGCTTCTCGAGCTTCGGCGGGCACTGGCAAATGCTCCCGGGGCAGGTGATCGGCTTTCCGCGAAGCCCGTCCGCGCCCTCTTCGATTGCGATTCCAGTTGGCCGAGTGGGCTAGTTCTGTCGCTGTCCTATCGGCTGCGCGGCGAATGGCGTCAGGCCGATCAGATCTGGCGAATTTGGAGAGGGAAGTCGTTGTATTGCAGGTCGGCATGACCGGTTGCTCGGGGCTAGCGCGGACCACCGGCGCCAGGCCGAATGCTTGACACTCCCGAGTGGCAAACCGTAAATGCGCGTCACCCGCCGGGTGACCTGGCCGGCGGGATCGGGGCCGTAGCTCAGCTGGGAGAGCGCCGCGTTCGCAATGCGGAGGTCAGGGGT
>CAYTTC010000187.1:0-4767 GCA_964440525.1 uncultured Propylenella sp.
GCCGAGCCGGTCGAGTATCTGATCCCGAAGGGCCGTCCCTTCCACCTGCAGGAAGGCGATACCATCGAGAAGGGTGACTTCATTCTCGACGGCCTGCCCGCACCGCACGACATCCTGGCGATCAAGGGCGTGGAGGAGCTCGCCGCCTATCTCGTCAACGAGATCCAGGAGGTCTACCGGCTGCAGGGCGTGCTTATTAACGACAAGCACATCGAGGTGATCGTCCGCCAGATGCTGCAGAAGGTCGAGGTCACGAAGGCTGGCGATTCGGACCTGATCGCCGGCGAGCAGCTCGACCGGCTGGAGTTCGACGAGATCAACGATCGGCTGCGCGCCGAAAAGCAGGAGCTGGTGGAGTCCGTTCCGGTGCTCCTCGGCATCACCAAAGCGAGCCTGCAGACGCGCTCGTTCATCTCGGCCGCCTCATTCCAGGAGACCACGCGCGTGCTGACCGATGCCGCCGTCAACGGCAAGATCGACACGCTCGAGGGCCTCAAGGAGAACGTCATCGTCGGGCGGCTCATTCCGGCCGGGACCGGCGGCATGATGACGGGCCTGCGCCAGATCGCGCTGAAGCGCGACGAGTTGATCCTGGCGGAGGAGCGCAAGCGCGCCAAGGCCGATGCACTGCGGGCCGAGAAGGCGCAGCAGAAGGCGCTCGCTGACCTGTCGAACGAGGCGGCGGAGTAGAAGGCTCCCAGCGTTTTGAAAGCGAAGGCCGCCTCCGGGCGGCCTTTTGCTTTTCGAAGCTTGCCTTTGGCGAGATTCCCGAAGGAGCGGCTCGGGATGATCCGCGGCTAGGCGGGTGGGTACACCCTCTTCGCCAACCTGACGGCGCTGACGTTAAAAGCTCCCATCTGTCTCCCCGCCGCCACACCCTCCGCAATAATCTGGTAACTCCTTTCATGCTTGTTGTTGTGTGCACGAAGGATGCCTAGAGAGGCAGGAGCGGGGGGCTTCCGGAGCCAAAAACGGAAGTGGTTTCCGGTGCGGGCTGGCGCCGGGAATGAGCATGCTCTTGGCCGCGTTGCGGGCACGGCAAATGGGGATTGAAGATGTCTACCGGTCTGGTCTGGCGTACTGTCTTGTTCTTCGGGCTGACGGCCGGCTACGTAATCCTCGCCGCGCTGCCCTATCTCGCCTGACGCGAACGCGTCCTTCTAAGGCGATCCCAAATACCAAGTTGCCGTTTTCTGGGGTGACTAGCTTAACCTCAGAGATGTAGCGCGCCCCCATTCACCGGGCGCGCGACGACCGCCGGATTCACACTCGAACTTGCGGACGGCACACCCGCGCGGCGATATTCGCCGCCGCCGACAGTCGCCGCCGCACGGCCCCAAACATCCAGCACGTATTGGGACGTTTCGCGACAATTCGCCCGCTCGCGGGGTTGACGCCCAGAGGGGCAATCGCTAGATAAACCGAGCCCACGGGCAGGGCGGTAAGCCGAGTCCGGTTTTGTGCATCCTAGCGCGAGACCTAGTCGACTTAGACGCTGCCAGGGCCTGACGCTGAAGTACGAGATCATGATCGCGGCTTTCGGGCCTGCGATCCTCTGCCTTCGCTGCACCGCCGCTTTTCGGAGCGGAAGGTGCGGTTTTTGTCGCATGCGGCTTGGCCCGCAGGCGGGGCGGAAACGAGAAACGACGGAACGAGAGAAGGCCGACGGAATAGATGCCGACTATCCAGCAGTTGATCAGGAAGCCGCGCCAGGCGCCGCCGCGACGCAACAAGGTGCCGGCGCTGGCCCAAAATCCGCAGAAGCGCGGCGTGTGCACACGCGTCTATACGACGACGCCGAAGAAGCCGAACTCGGCGCTCCGGAAGGTCGCCAAGGTGCGGCTCACCAACGGCTACGAGGTCATCGGCTACATTCCTGGCGAAGGTCACAATCTGCAGGAGCATTCGGTCGTCATGATCCGTGGCGGCCGCGTGAAGGACCTGCCGGGCGTGCGCTATCACATCCTGCGCGGCGTGCTCGACACGCAGGGCGTAAAAGACCGCCGCCAGCGCCGTTCGAAATACGGCGCCAAGCGGCCGAAATAATCTGAGGTTTGCGACGGTCCCGGCCGTGCTGCCATGCACGGTCGGGACTTTCGCTGAGACGATCGAGGAAGACGCTAAATGTCGCGACGCCATCGTGCCGAGAAGCGGGAGATCATACCGGACGCCAAATTCGGCGACACGGTGGTCTCCAAGTTCATGAACTCGGTCATGCATGCCGGCAAGAAGTCGGTGGCCGAGGCCATCGTCTACGGCGCGCTCGACCAGGTGGAGCGGAAGACCCGCCAGGACCCGGTCGGCGTGTTCCATCAGGCGCTCGAAAACGTCATGCCATCGCTCGAAGTGCGCTCGCGCCGTGTCGGCGGCGCCACCTACCAGGTGCCGGTCGAGGTGCGGGTTGAGCGCCGGCAGGCGCTGGCGATCCGTTGGCTGATCGCGGCAGCCCGCGGCCGCAACGAGCGCACGATGGTGGAGAAGCTTTCGGGCGAGCTCCTCGATGCGGCGAACAATCGCGGCAACGCGGTGAAAAAGCGCGAGGACACGCACCGCATGGCGGACGCGAACCGCGCCTTCTCGCACTACCGCTGGTAATAGGAACGAGACGAGAGCCATGGCTCGCGAATACAAGATAGAGGAGTACCGCAATTTCGGCATCATGGCTCACATCGATGCCGGGAAGACCACGACCACAGAGCGGATCCTCTATTACACCGGCAAGAGCCATAAGATGGGCGAGGTCCATGAGGGCGCTGCCACCATGGACTGGATGGAGCAGGAGCAGGAGCGCGGCATCACCATTACGTCGGCCGCGACCACGACGTTCTGGGAAGGCCGCGATGGCAAGAAGCGCCGCTTCAACATCATCGACACGCCCGGCCATGTCGATTTCACCATCGAGGTGGAGCGGTCGCTACGGGTGCTCGACGGAGCCATCGCGCTCCTCGATGCCAATGCCGGCGTCGAGCCGCAGACGGAGACGGTCTGGCGGCAGGCGGACAAGTACAAAGTCCCGCGCATGGTCTTCGTCAACAAGATGGACAAGACCGGCGCCGATTTCTTCCGCTGCGTCGAGATGATCCGCGACCGTCTTGGCGCCAACCCGGTCGTCACGCAGCTTCCGATCGGCTCCGAAAACGCCTTCAAGGGCGTCATCGACCTGATCGAGATGAAGGCGCGCATCTGGCGCGACGAGACGCTCGGCGCCGAATGGGATGTGGTGGAGATCCCGGCGGACCTCGCCGAGCAGGCCCTCGAGTGGCGCCAAAAGATGATCGAGGCGGCGGTCGATCTCGACGACGATGCGATGTCCGCCTACCTGGAAGGTAAGGAGCCGGACGCCGCCACGCTTCGCCGCCTCATCCGCAAGGGAACCGTCAACGTCACCTTCTACCCGGTCCTCTGTGGCTCGGCATTCAAGAACAAGGGCGTGCAGCCGCTCCTCGACGCGGTGATCGATTTTCTGCCGAGTCCCGTCGACGTTCCGGCCATCAAGGGCATCGATCCGAAAACCGGCGCCGAGGTAGAGCGCAAGGCGAGCGACGACGAGCCGCTCTCCATGCTGGCCTTCAAGATCATGAACGATCCCTTCGTCGGCACGCTCACCTTCTGCCGCATCTATTCGGGCGCGCTGCCATCCGGAGTCACCTTGGTGAACACGGTGAAGGAGAGGCGCGAGCGGATCGGCCGCATGCTTCTGATGCACGCCAACAATCGCGAAGAGATCAAGGAGGCCTTCGCCGGCGACATCGTCGCCGTGGTGGGCCTGAAGGACACGACGACGGGCGATACGCTCAGCGACATGCTGAAGCCGGTCATCCTGGAACGCATGGAATTCCCCGAGCCGGTCATCGAGATCGCCATCGAGCCAAACTCCAAGGCGGATCAGGAAAAGATGGGCGTCGCGCTCAGCCGGCTGGCGGCCGAGGATCCGTCGTTCCGCGTCAAGACGGACGAGGAATCCGGCCAGACGATCATCGCCGGCATGGGCGAGCTTCACCTCGACATCATCGTCGACCGCATGCGGCGCGAGTTCAAGGTCGAGGCCAATATCGGCCAGCCGCAGGTCGCCTATCGCGAGACGATCACCCAGTCGGCAGATGTCGACTATACGCACAAGAAGCAGACCGGAGGCTCCGGCCAGTTCGCGCGCGTCAAGATGCGCTTCGAGCCGCTCCCGGCGGGCTCGGGCTTCGAGTTTGAGAACAAGGTCGTGGGCGGCAACGTTCCGCGCGAATACGTTCCGGGCGTGCAGAAAGGCGTCGCTGGCGCATTGGGCAATGGTGTCCTCGCTGGGTTCCCGATGGTCGACATCAAGGCGACGCTTCTCGACGGCGCCTATCACGAAGTCGATTCTTCGGCGCTGGCCTTCGAGATCGCGGGCCGCTCGGCGTTCCGCGAGGGCGTGCAGAAGGCCCGGCCGGTGCTGCTCGAGCCGATCATGAAGGTCGAGGTGGTGACCCCGACCGACTATGCAGGTGGCGTCATCGGCGATCTCAATTCGCGGCGCGCCCAGGTGCAGGGGACGGAGATGCGCGGCAACGCCACCGTGGTCAACGCCATGGTGCCGCTCGCCAACATGTTCAGCTACGTGAACACGTTGCGCTCCATGAGCCAGGGACGCGCCCAGTATACGATGCAGTTCGACCACTATGCGCAGGTGCCGAGCCAGGTCGCGCAGGAAATTCAATCCAAATACGCCTGATCGATAAGACAGGTTGAAGTCAGACGGAGAGAGCCGATGGCCAAAGAGAAATTCGCCCGCAC
>CAYTTC010000188.1:0-4743 GCA_964440525.1 uncultured Propylenella sp.
AGCCGGGGCCGGGCACGGCGCGGATCGCGCGCCGGATCGCGGCGCGGACGGGCGCCGACGCCGCCTGTGTCCTCGAGTAGAGCCTGGGCGCTGGCCAAACTGGCGCGAAGGCTCTATATCCGCGCGAAGGGTCAGCTGCCTTGCCGCGGCGCACTCAATCCCAATTCCGTCTGGAGCAGAAAATGCCTGTACCAAAGCGAAAAACCTCGCGCATGAAGCAAGGCTTCCGCCGTTCCCACGATGCGCTCGATAAGCCGACCTATGTGGAGGACAAGGAGTCCGGCGAGCTCCGCCGCCCCCATCACATCGACCTGAAATCCGGAAAGTATCGCGGCCGCGAGGTACTCACTCCAAAGGAATAGCGCTGTCTTGAGGACAGGCAGGAAGGCCGGCCGCCGCGCCGGCCTTTTGTTTGACGCCTTGCGCAAGGCGGCCGGGGGCTGCTTAGCTGGCAAGCCGCCCGCGGAGGTTTTCGATGCGCTACGTACCCCTCCTCCTCATTCCGTTCCTGCTCTACAACGCGTTCGCCTTCCTGATTTTTGGGGATTACGACGCCGACTTCCGCGAGGCCTATCTGCTGAGCGTGACGATGCCGTCGGGCGCGACCTTCACGCTGTCGGTCGCCACGTCGATCGTGCTCCTCGCGCTTGTTCTTCTCGGAGTGGAGGTCGTGAAGGCGGCGCGCGTTGGCTCGGGTTCGATCGTCGACCACGTGCTCGCGACGGCGCTCTTTGTTGCGTTCCTCGTCGAGTTCCTGCTCATCCGCCAGGCGGCGACGGGAACGTTCGTCGTGCTGACCACGATTGCGCTCGTCGATCTCGTTTGCGGCTTCGCGGTGTCGATCCGCACTGCCACGCGGGATATCAGCCTGGAAAGCTAGAGCATGATCCCGAAAAGTGGGAACCGCTTTTCGGAAAAGATTATGCTTAAACAAATAGATAGAGTCCCATTCTGATTCAGTCAGAATGGAAATGGCTCTAGACCGCTTCTGCTATTTCCGCCCCGCGATCGTGTCGAGCGTCTTCTGCATCTCGGAGAGTTGACGGCGGAGCGCGTCGATCTCCTTCTCGCTCGCCTCGGGCTTCGCCGGGCCCGTCCCGGGATTAGGGGCATTGCCCGAATTCGTGCCGCCCGGCGCGAAAGGCATCCACATTCGCATCGCCTCGGAGAACATTTCCATGTTGCGCCGAGTCTGCTCCCCGATCAGGCCGATCGCGTCGCCCGAGAGCGCGCGCGCCACCTGCTCGCGAAGTTTATCCTGATTTTGGGTGAAGGCGGCGAGCGAGGATTCCAGATAAGTCGGCAGGAGCGTCTGCATCTGGTCGCCGTAGAAACGGATGAGCTGGCGCAGGAATGCGATCGGCAAGAGGTGCTGGCCGCGGCCTTCCTGCTCGAAGATGATCTGACCGAGCACGGCGCGGGTGATGTCCTCGCCGGTCTTCGCATCGGTTACGACAAAATCCTCGCCGCTCTTCACCATGCGGGCGAGATCCTCGAGCGTCACATAGGTCGACGTGCCCGTGTGATAGAGACGGCGATTGGCGTATTTCTTGATAACGGTCGGTTTTTCGCCGGCCATTCGGCACCCCTTGCCCCTGTCACAAAACGGACAGGATGAGGATAAGAAGGAAGCGGCGTCCCGGTCCAGCGATTTCGCAACTGCGGTAAGGCTACGCGCCGCCGGCTGCGGGCTAACCTGAGACGATCAGAGGTCTCAGCGGGCCAGCAAGCGTTGACGGGGGCGAAGCAAGCCTCTTTAACCTTGAAAAAGAAATCCGCCGTGCCGACCTGCCGGCTGCAAGAGCATCAGGAGAACTACCCGTGACAGACATCGTGATCGCCAGCGCCGCGCGCACGCCGGTCGGCTCCTTCAACGGCGCTTTCGCTAGCCTGCCCGCGCATGAGCTCGGCGCCGTCGCCATCAAGGGCGCGCTCGAGCGCGCCGGCGTGAAGCCGGAGGAGGTGAACGAGGTCATCATGGGCCAGATCCTGACCGCAGCGCAGGGCCAGAACCCGGCCCGCCAGGCGGCGATGGCGGCCGGCGTGCCGAAGGAAGCGACGGCCTGGGGGCTGAACCAGCTCTGCGGCTCGGGCCTTCGCGCCGTGGCGCTCGGCATGCAGCAGATCGCCACCGGCGACGCGGACATCATCGTGGCCGGCGGGCAGGAATCGATGTCCATGGCGCCGCATGCCGCGAACCTCCGCCAGGGGGTGAAGATGGGCGACTATGCGATGATCGACACCATGCTGAAGGACGGCCTGATCGACGCCTTCAACGGCTATCACATGGGGGTCACCGCGGAGATCGTCGCCAAGCAGTATCAGATCACACGCCAGCAGCAGGATCAGTTCGCCGTCGCCTCGCAGAACAAGGCGGAAGCCGCGCAGAAGGCCGGGCGCTTCAAGGACGAGATCGTGGCGGTGACCATTAAGACCCGCAAGGGCGACGTGATCGTCGACCAGGACGAATACATCCGCCCCGGGACGACGCTCGACACAGTCGGAAAACTTCGCCCCGCCTTCGACAAAGAGGGGACGGTCACCGCCGCCAATGCCTCGGGGATCAATGACGGCGCGGCGGTGGTGGTGCTGATGACGGCGGAAGCGGCGAAGACGCGCGGGATCGAGCCGCTCGCGCGTATCGTCTCCTGGGCGACGGTCGGCGTTGACCCCGCGCTCATGGGGACGGGGCCAATACATGCCTCGCGCCGCGCGCTTGAGAAGGCGGGCTGGACCAAGGACGACCTCGACCTCGTGGAGGCGAACGAGGCTTTTGCCGCGCAGGCCTGCGCGGTCAACAAGGACCTCGGCTGGAATACCGACATCGTCAACGTCAATGGTGGCGCCATCGCCATCGGCCATCCGGTCGGCGCTTCGGGAGCGCGCATTCTCAACACGCTGCTTTTCGAGATGAAGCGGCGCGATGCGAAGAGGGGGCTTGCCACGCTCTGCATCGGCGGCGGCATGGGTATTGCGATGTGCGTCGAGCGCAATTGACTTGAACTAGGACCGGCGAAAGCGGTTGCCGGTCAGCAACGAGTGCTGGAAAGGCGCCGAGAAGGGGGAGGAAAAAATGACCAGGGTCGCGCTGGTGACGGGCGGGACGCGCGGGATCGGCGCCGCCATCGCAAAGGCACTCGCGGCCGCCGGTCACAAGGTTGCGGCGACCTTCGCCGGCAACGAGGAGAAGGCGAAAGCCTTCAGACAAGAGACGGGCATTGCCGCCTACCAGTGGGATGTGGGCGACGAGGCTGCTTGCGCCGATGGCGTGAAGAAGGTCGCGGCGGAGGTCGGGCCGATCGACATCCTGGTCAACAATGCGGGCATCACGCGCGATGGCTGGTTCCACAAGATGGACCACGCAGCTTGGTCCGCGGTCCTGAAGACCAATCTCGATTCCATGTTCACCATGACGCGGCCGGTGATCGACGGCATGCGCGAACGGAATTTCGGCCGCATCGTCAACATCTCGTCGATCAACGGCCAGAAGGGTCAGATGGGGCAGGTCAATTATTCGACCGCCAAGGCCGGCATGATCGGCTTCACCAAGGCGCTGGCGCTGGAGAACGCCCGCAAGGGGATCACGGTCAATTGCGTCTGCCCGGGCTATACCGACACCGACATGGTTGCCGGCGTGCCGGAAAAGGCGCTGGAAGGGATCATCGCCCAGATTCCGGTCGGGCGGCTCGGCAAGGCCCAGGAGATCGGGGCCCTGGTCGTGTACCTCGCCTCGGACGAGGCAGCCTTCATGACCGGTGCGGTGCTCGCCATCAATGGTGGGCAATACATGGCAAACGGTTGATTTGCTGCTGGCCGACTGATTGCCGCTCTTGCATCCGCCGCGCGGCGGGATACTTAGCCGTGCAAGGCCGTTTGAATCGGTGACATGTCGGACATCGAGCTGAGACCCGGCGAGGCTCCCCGCGACCCTTCGCCCACGCGCGCAGCCGTTTTCGGTCGGTTCAGGCCGGTCTGGGCCGTTCTCCACGATGCGACGGATGGGCTCTTCCGCCATGACGGGGTGATGGTGGCGAGCGCCATCGCATTCTCACTGATCTTCGCGCTATTTCCCTTCGCGATTTTTCTCGTGGCACTCGGCGCCAGGTTCGGCGGTGCCGACCTCGCCGCCTATATCAGCGGTGAGGCGCTCGCCGTCCTCCCCGAGCACGTCATCAAGACGCTCGAGCCGGAGCTCAATCGCATCTTCGCGGCGGCGAATCGGGCAAGCCCGCTCACCTTCGGCCTCCTCGTCACGCTTATCTCCATCACCGGGGCGGTCGAGGCGATCCGCGACGGCCTCAACCGCGCCTACGGCTGTGCCGAGGACAGGCACTTGATCCGCCGCTATTTCAGCAGCCTGTTCTTCGTCTTCGTCGGCATGGCATTCCTGCTCATCGCCGCCGCACTAGGCATCGCGGTGCCGATCTGGATCGGTATTCTCGATCGCTATGTTCCCGGTCCCGAATTCCAGATCGGCTGGATCGAGGCGGCGCGGGAGGGGGTCCTCCTGATCGTCACTCTGGCGATGCTCCTCGCCTTCCACCTCCTGCTGCCGGCGCGGCGGAGGCGCATCAAGAGCGTGGTCGGCGGCGTGTTTTTGACCCTCGTCGGCTGGTGGCTCGCCGGCAAGATTTTTGGCCTCTACATCAGCGAGATCGCAAATTACAGCGCGACCTATGCGGGATTGGCGGGAATCGTGATCCTGATGTTCTTCCTCTATATCCAGGCCCTCATCTTCCTCTA
>CAYTTC010000189.1:0-4660 GCA_964440525.1 uncultured Propylenella sp.
AGGCTCGGCGGGACTGCCGTGATCGCCAGCGGCGACCGCGACACTTTTCAGCTTGCTTCCGACCGCGTGACCATCCTCTTTCCCGTGAAAGCGGGCGAGATGGCGCGGATCGGTCCCGACGAGGTTCGCGCCCGGTACGGCGTCGAGCCGGCGCAGGTGCCGGATTTCATCGCGCTGCGAGGCGACCCCTCCGACAAGCTGCCGGGAGCGCCGAATGTCGGTCCGGCCAGCGCCGCGAGCCTGCTGCAGCGACACGGCACGCTGGAAGCGGCACTTGCCGCCGGGCGGTTCGCGGCCCAGGCCGAAAAACTCAGGATGTTTCGCTCGATCGCCACCATGGATGTCAAGGCGCCGCTTCCGAGCTTGCGAAGCCGCAAACCGAACTGGGAGAAGGCGGCGAAACTGGCGAGGGAGTGGAGCCTCAATCAACTGGCCGAGCGCCTTGAAGGCCTTGCCGCCTCCGACTCCTGAGAGGGGAGGCGAACAGCGCGCTCTTGCGCTAGAGAAGCACGCGCCGATCGTGGATCCGGCTGGAGCACCAATGGTCGAAGCCAATCAAGAAAGTTCCTTGGGGCGGCCCCCCGCCATCATTCTCGTCGAGCCGCAGATGGGCGAGAACATCGGCGCCGCGGCGCGCGCCATGACGAATTTTCGGCTGACGGATCTGCGCCTCGTCGCGCCGCGCGACGGCTGGCCGAGCAAGAAGGCGAGGGCCGCGGCGAGCGGCGCCAATGCCATCGTTGATGAGGCGCGCGTTTTCGCGAGCGCCGAGGCGGCAATCGCCGACCTCAATTTCGTCTACGCAACGACCGCGCGTATCCGCGATCTCCCGAAGGACGTGGTTGGCCCGCGCGAGGCCGTGGCGGAGCTCCGAAGGCGGAGCCATGCCGGGGAGGCGACGGGGATCATGTTCGGGCGCGAGCGCTGGGGTCTCACCAACGAGGAAATTGCGCTCGCCGACGCGATCGTGACCTATCCGGTCAATCCGAAATTCGCTTCGCTCAACATCGCCCAGGCGGTGCTGCTCGTCGCCTATGAATGGATGACGGCGGGTCTCGATGGCGCGCTCTCCACGCGCACGGCGTTGGCTGAAAGAGACGTCACACCGGCACCGAAGGAGCATCTTTTCGGTCTCATGCAACATCTCGAGACGGCTCTCGACCCGACCGGCTATTTTCGCACCACCGACATGAAGCCGACCATGGTGCAGAACCTTCGCGCCGTCATGCAGCGGGCGGGCTTCACGAGGGACGAGATCGACTTGCTGCACGGCGTCATCGGAGCCTTCGAGCGCCACCAAGAGAAATCGGGGGGAGAGAGCTCCGGTGGCTGAGGGCGGACCGATCCTCGTTTTCGATTCGGGGATCGGGGGCCTATCGGTCCTCCGCGCCGCGCGCGAAAGACTGCCGGAGGCGCGCTTCGTCTACGTGGCGGACGACGCGGCGTTTCCCTATGGCGGGTGGGACGAGGCGGCGCTCATCGACCATGTCGTCGCGCTGATCGGCCGCCTTGTCGCGGAGCACGAGCCGGCCGCCGTCATCATCGCCTGCAATACGGCGTCGACGTTGGTGCTGCCGCCGCTCCGCGAGCGCTTCTTCGTCCCCTTCGTCGGCACGGTGCCGGCCATCAAGCCGGCGGCGGAGCAGACCAAGACCGGCGTCGTCGCGGTGCTCGCCACGCCCGGCACCATGAAGCGCGACTATACGCGCGGGCTCATCCAAAGCTTCGCGCAGGCCTGCCACGTCCGCCTCGTCGGCGCGCCGGAGCTCGCGCGGCTCGCCGAAGCGCGGATGCGCGGCGAGCCGGTCGACCGGGAAGCGATCGCGAGCCAGATCGCGCCGTGCTTCATCGAAATGGAAGGGCGGCGGACCGACATCGTGGTGCTCGCCTGCACGCACTACCCCTTCCTCGCCGATATCATGGCGGAGGTGGCGCCTTGGCCGGTCAGCTGGCTAGACCCGGCGCCCGCGATCGCGCGGAGGCTGATGACGGTGGTCGAGGGGAGGGCGGTCGAAAGCGGGCGGAGCACCGCCCGCTTCACCAGTGGACGCAAGGCGCCGGAACCGCTTGCGCGCCTGCTTGCCGCACACGGCCTGGCCGTGGGCGCGGTCCAGGAAGCGTAAGCCTCGGCCTCAATAGGCCGAGCAGACCATCGCCTTGAGCCCGCAGTCCGAGGTTTGGGCGCTGCACTCCTCGGAGGCGATCCGCACGGTCTCGTCCTCGTCCGCCGACCAGCCGACCCCATAGCCGTTGCCGTTGCCGATGAAGAGGGCAGCGCACGCGTCGCGCGCCCAGATCACCGTCTCGCAGCTTGGGCCGCATTCCTGTGCGGCGCGCTCCTCCGCGCCGTCCTGCGTGTCGTAGCGGTTGGCGTAGCCGTACGCGCCGGTCTCCTGCGAGTAGGAGATCGCCGCATAGGTTTCCGCCGCGGCGGCTCCGCTGAAAAATGCCGAGATGCCGAGCACAATAGCCCCGATCGCCGATTTCATGATGGATCGCGCTCCCGTTCGCACCGGGAGCGTAGCATGCCCGAAAGAGAAGTTCCCCGCGCCGCCGGCTGCGGCGGTTTGACATCGGCGGGCCAAGCGCCTAAGTGAGCGCCCGCGCTGCGGTTTTCCGCCGCGCATACGCTCCCGTGGGGTTTTCCGCACAATTCGGAATGTGGCGTGCTCCGCCAACCCCTGTCGGCCCCGAGCCTCGGCTCAGGGCAGAGGAGGGCGCGTTTCGAACCTCGAAACGGTAAGGACAGACATGAGCAAACGCAGCGCTGCGAAATACAAAATTGATCGCCGCATGGGCCAGAATATCTGGGGCCGCCCGAAGAGCCCCGTGAACAAGCGCGAATACGGCCCCGGCCAGCACGGCCAGCGGCGAAAACAGAAGCTCTCCGACTTCGGCACGCAGCTGAAGGCGAAGCAGAAGCTGAAGGGCTATTACGCCAATATCTCGGAGCGGCAGTTCCGAAAAATCTATGCCGAGGCGGCGCGCATGAAGGGCGACACCTCTGAGAACCTGATCGGGCTGCTGGAATCGCGGCTCGACGCTATTATCTACCGCGCCAAGTTCGTGCCGACGCCGTTTGCCGCGCGCCAGTTCGTCAATCACGGCCATATCCGCGTGAACGGCAGGAAGGTCAACATCGCGAGCTATCGCTGCAAGATCGGTGACGTGATCGAGGTGCGCGAGAAATCCAAACAACTCGGTCTGGTGCTCGAATCGATCGAGCTTGCCGAACGCGACGTGCCGGAGTACGTCGAGGTGGACCACACCAAGATGACGGCGCGCTATCTGCGCCAGCCAGCCTTCGCCGATGTGCCCTATCCAGTGGTCATGGAACCGAACCAGGTGGTGGAGTTCTATTCGCGCTAACGCGCGCGGGCGCTTTGCTGCTCCTGCCTGAACCTGACAAAAGGAAAGCGGTCCGACGGCCGGCCGGTTTTTCATGTCGAGGTGTGCTGACGCCGCCGATCGACTCTGGATCACTCGCTCGTCAGTGTCCCGCGGTTGAATGCGCCAGCGCGTCGGTCCGGCCGAACAGCCGGTTCGGCTCGGTCAACGCTATGATGGCGAAGCTGAGGAGCGAAAGGATGAGATATCCGAGGCTCAACGGAAGCACTGTGCCGTCGAAGGCCTGACCGATGATGGCGCCGAGCACGCCGCCGAGAACCGTCTGGAGCGAGCTTATCACCGACGACGCGGTGCCGGCGACATGGCCGAGCGGGTCCATTGCGAGCGCGTTGAAGTTGGTGCCGATGAAGGCGAACATGCCGAATGAAACGAGGGTGCAGGCGAAGAAGATCCAAAACGGCACGTGCCCCTGATCGATGACTGCGACCGCGCAGAGAAACGCCGAGATCGCCGCAAAGACAACGAGCGCGCTGTGCGACAGCAGCCGCATTCCAAGCCGCTCGACAAGGCGGGAGTTGGCGAATGACCCAACTGCAATGAGGGCCGCGGCGGCCGCGAAGGCGAGCGGGAAGAAGACGCCGAGCCCGTAGAGATCCTCGTAGATCTGCTGCGCGGAATTGATGAACGCGAAAAGGCTCCCAAAGAGGAGTCCGCCGCCGATCGCGTAGCCCGAGGCGACTCGGTTGGAGACCACGATCCGAAACGCATCGATCACTGGCACCAGCCGCAGCTCGCGGCGGTTTTCAGCGGCGAGTGTCTCCGGGAGCCGAAGATAGCACCATACTGCCATTCCAAGGCCGAACGCCGAAATGGCGAGAAGAATGGCTCGCCATCCGGCGACTAGCATGATCCCCTGTCCGATGGTCGGCGCGATGATCGGAACCGCCATGAACACCATCATCGCTAGGGACATGACGCTCGCCATGCGCCGGCCGCCGAACGTGTCACGGACGACGGAGATCGCGATCACGCGTGTGGCGCCCGCGCCAATGCCCTGGATGCCCCGCATCACCAGGAGAATCGTGAAATCGCCCGCAAAAGCCGCTCCAATGCTTCCGGCGACATAGACCGCAAGGCCGAAAAGCAGCACGGGCCGGCGCCCAAAATGATCGGAGACCGTCCCGTAAACGAGTTGAGAAAGGCCGAAGAAGGCAACATACGCCGTCAACGGCAGCTGCCGCGTATTCTCGTCGACGACAGCGAGGCTCTCGCCCATCTGCTGCAGCGCCGGCAGGATGACGTCGATGGCCAT
>CAYTTC010000190.1:0-2786 GCA_964440525.1 uncultured Propylenella sp.
CGCTGAAGCTGGAGGCCAAGCGCCGGTCGAGCGCCGAGGAGGCGCTCGACGAGGCAAGCATTCTGGCCGACCAGAGGCGGCTGGCGCTGACGACGCTTCGCTCCGAGAACGACATTCTGCGCTCCCGCCTCGGCGAAGAGCCAGGCTCGCCGGTTCCCTTCGAGCTGGAAGATGCGAAGCTGCCGCGGGCGGTCGTCAGGGCCTCGATCGACGACGTCGCCGACGAGGCGCCCGCCGTGCCGCACATCGGCGGAAGCGTGGTGCCGTTGCCGACGCGAGCCCGCCAGATGGCCGCAGAGTCGCCGGAGCAGTCCGCCGCCGTCGTCGCCGAGGCAACGCGCGACCTGCAGCGGATCGCCGGCGAATCGACGGAAGACCCCGGCAAAGAGATTTGGCGCGCCCCGGCCGCCTCGCAGCCGCGTATGCCCGCCGCCACCATTCCGGGCCCAGCCAATATCGGCGAGCTGGTGGCGCTCCGAATTGCTCCGGTTGCCGACAGCGTGGAGCCCAAGCCAAAGCCGATCCCGGTGGAATCCAGGGGCAATCCCGAAAACCGCTTCTTCGAGGCGCTCGCCGAGATCAGAGCTCTGAAGCGCGCCGCCAATCAGGCCGGCGAGTGACGGGGCCGAGCGGCAGGGCCCTCCGCCTCACGGATCCATCCACCGCCGCCTGAGCTTTTCCCCGATCAGACAATCGATCCGCGGCTCCCGCTGCGGGAATGCCGCAGGCATGACCTTCGGCGGCGTTCCGGCGATTTCAAGGACGAGCTTGCGGCGGATCGCCTCGGCGAAGCGGTCGATACTCTCCACCGTCACCAGAAAGGCGCCCGGACCGCCGATGACGCAATCCTCGTAATAGACGTCGAGCTCGGGAATCGAGTAGCCGCCGATGACATCCGCATGGATCATGATCGGCAGCCCGTTGATTGTGATGCCCCGCCTGAGGACCGAATCGCGGGCGTCGAGCACGGGGAGGCCCATATTGTTTGGGCCATCGCCGGAAACATCGATGACCTGCCGGGTGCTGCGAAAGCCGTTCGCCTCGAAAAGCCCTGACGAAAAGAGGAGCGCGCCCGATATCGAGGTGCCGTGCAGGTAGGATACCGGCCGGGCGGCGATCACGTCGGCGAAGGCCGCGGCCGATTCCCGCCCGTCGATCAAGGCCCAGGGTGCGATGACCTGGTGCGAGCCGGGTCCGGCCCATTCGGCGTAGGTCACCGCAATCTGGCCGAGGAAACCGGCGCGGATCGCGGCCAGCACCTCCGGATGCTCGAGCGCGGCGAGGTAGCCGTCCTTCTGCAGATCCTGCTCGGCCGGGTCCATGGAGCGCGACACGTCGACGGCGAGCACCAGCTCCAGGTCGACGTCCATCTCCTCGGCGGCGGCAGCACTACTCGCCAAGCCGAGGCAAGCGGCACCAGCCAGAAGCCAATTCCTGATTCGCATAGTCTCCGCCTTCCGCGGGTTCGCCTCGCGGCATTCTGAACCGACGCCGTGCAATTGCCGAGCCATGACAAAGGCTGCCCACTACAAACCGGCGTGAAGAGAAAGCAGCCGCTCGCCCCTCAGCCGGCCGGAAGCCGGACCGGGTTGCTCCAGGCCCAGCGGCCGGCGGCATCGGCCACCACGAAGCGAAACCAGTCTCCGGCGAAGCGCTCGAGCGCGATCTCGCCGCGCGTCAGCTGGCGGCCGTGAACGTGGACGGAGCGCTCGCCGCGCCCGACTGCAGCGATGCTGACAACCGGCGAGCATTCGACGTGCAGCATGCCGCCCGAAATCTCCGCCGCGTGTATTTCCGGCCCCTGGCTCGAGTAGAAATGCCCAGCCTTGAGCGC
Source organism: uncultured Propylenella sp. (assembly GCA_964440525.1). Lineage (GTDB taxonomy): Bacteria > Pseudomonadota > Alphaproteobacteria > Rhizobiales > Afifellaceae > DASWJZ01. Next base: position 1,835 of record CAYTTC010000190.1, read on the forward strand.
CGAGAGAAGCGCGCTCGGTTCGTTCACCTCCGCCTTCACCATCACCCAGCCGCCGCAGGCGTCGGCGAAGCGGAAATGCGCATCGTCGGTGGCGATCGCGGTTACGTTGCGTCCCTCGCTCAGGAGCTGGTCGAGGAGCGCCGCTCCGTCGCCGCGGTTGCTCTCCAGCGCGCAGCTGTTGTTGTAGACCTCCACGGCATGCGCCATCGGCAGCGCCCGGCCGTCCTCGATCGTGAGGCTCGACCATTGCGGATGCGCAATCGCCACGAAGGCACCGGCCTCGACGGCGCGCTGCGCAAGCGCGGCACCCGTCTCCGCCTCCCCCGTCGGCGGAAAATCCTCCGGCAGCCCGACGGTGAGGATGTGCCAGTCTTCGCCATGCGAATTCGCCGGCGCGTGCACCTCAGCGCCGAGGAGGGTCGTGAAGCGGTTGGTGCGAAAAGGCCGGGTATCGACGATCGGAAAGCCGTAGCGCGGCAGGAAGTGATCGGTGAGCGCCAGGAAATCGTATCCCGCCTCGCGGTAATGCGCGGCGACCGCATCCGGCGCCAACATGCCGTCGGAGCGGTTGGAATGGGTGTGCAGATTGCCGCGGAAGAAGCGACCAGGATGCTGGAAGACGTCGAGGCTCATGGGTGTCAATGGCAGGTTTGGAATCGGTGGACCGGTCTTAGCGGACGCCGATGACGGGCGCATGGGGGAATCGAGCGACGTGCTCAGCCGAGGCTGACCACCGCTCCGGACAACACGCCGAGGAGCCGCGGTTCGCCGCTCTCGTCGACGCAGACGAAGGTGAACTCCGCCTCGGTGACCTTGGTCCGCGTCCCATGGCCGGAACGAAGCACCCAGACCTCGATTTGGAAGGTGAGCGACGTACGCCCGACGCGGACGAGCGCCGCGTAGCAACAGACCGTGTCGCCGACCTTGACCGGCTGAAGGAAGGCCATGTCGG
>CAYTTC010000190.1:2886-4591 GCA_964440525.1 uncultured Propylenella sp.
GCGTAGCAACAGACCGTGTCGCCGACCTTGACCGGCTGAAGGAAGGCCATGTCGGTGACCGCGACGGTAACGACGCGGCCCTGTGCGAATCCGGCCGCTGCCATCGCGCCGGCCGCGTCCATCAGCGACATGATCCAGCCACCAAATATGTCGCCGGCAGGGTTGGTGTCGGCCGGCATCGCCAGGACGCGCGAGGCGAGTTCGCCGCGCGGCTCGGTCCACGCCTCAACCTCTTCAGCCGTATAGGGCCACATTCGCGCTCTCCGACTGATTCGAGCTTTCGTTGCCCAATAAGCGCAAGAATATGGCGGTTTGTGCATCGCACAAACCAAGATGTTGCATTGCAGCGCGGCCCGTCACGCATGCCTGCTGCCGGTTCCCACAAGGAAACCGGCGATTTCCGGCCGTTTTTCGTGACAGCGACCTCGCGATGCTGCACGTTGCCGCGGGAAGACAATGACGGGCAGAAGTCCGTGACGAAGACTCTGACCCGAACTCCACAAATCCCGTCGAGCCAAAAGTCGGACGGCGCGCGCGACGATCTCGCGGCCGGCTTGGCACCGTCGCGCCATGCTTGAGGGCCTTCCGCTCCTCTCCATCGCCGTCCTTTTTGCCGTCAGTCTGTCGGCGATCGCGCTCAACCGCTCCCCCGCCGTCACCGCGATCGTCTACGGCTCAACGACCGCAATATCGGCGGTCATGGCCATTTACGCACTCGCGCATCTCCTCTCCGGCGCACAGCCCTTCGGACTTACGCTTCCGCTTGGCCTGCCGTGGCTCGGTGCGCATTTCCGCGTCGATGCGCTCTCGGCCTTCTTTCTCGCCGTCGTCAATCTCGGGGGTGCGGCCGCCAGCCTCTATGGACTGGGCTACGGTCGGCACGAGCAGGCGCCGCATCGGGTGCTGCCCTTCTATCCGGCCTTCCTTGCCGGCATGAACCTGGTGGTGCTGGCGGACGACGCCTTCACCTTCTTGCTCTCCTGGGAGATGATGTCGCTCGCCTCCTGGGCCCTAGTGATGGCGCACCATCGGGTGCGCGAAAACGCCGAGGCCGGCTACATCTATCTCATCATGGCGGGCTTCGGCACGTTCTGCCTGCTGCTTGCCTTCGGCCTCCTCGCCGGGCCCGACGGAAATTATGCCTTCGCCGCCATTCGCTCGGGCGCGCCATCGCCCACGACCGCCGCGTTCGTCCTCGCGCTCGTGTTGATCGGCGCCGGGTCGAAGGCTGGTCTCGTACCACTGCATGTCTGGCTGCCGCTCGCCCATCCGGCCGCGCCGAGCCACGTCTCCGCGCTAATGAGCGGCGTCATGACCAAGGTCGCCGTCTACGGCTTCGTGCGCATCGTCTTCGATCTGGTCGGCACGCCGACCTGGTGGTCGGGCCTTGTCGTCCTCGTGCTCGGCGGCATCACTGCCGCGCTCGGCGTCCTCTACGCGCTTATGCAGCACGATTTGAAGCGGCTGCTCGCCTATCACACGGTGGAGAATATCGGCATCATCTTCATCGGGCTCGGATTGGCGCTCGCTTTCCAGGCGAACGGCATGCTCGCAGGCGCAGCGCTGGCGCTGACGGCGGCGCTCTTTCACGTCTTCAATCACATGCTCTTCAAAAGCCTGCTTTTTTTCGGATCGGGCGCGGTGCTTGTCGCGACCGGCGAGCGCGACATGGAGCATCTCGGCGGCCTCATCCACCGCATGCCGC
>CAYTTC010000191.1:0-4581 GCA_964440525.1 uncultured Propylenella sp.
AAACATGCTCCACCTCGCTCGTGCCGATGCCGTGCGCGAGCGCGCCGAAGGCGCCGTGGGTGGAGGTGTGGCTGTCGCCGCAGACGATGGTCATGCCGGGCAGCGTAAAACCCTGCTCGGGGCCGATGATGTGGACGATGCCCTGGCGGCGGTCGAGCTCGTTGAAATATTCGATGCCGAAATTTTTCGCGTTCTCGGCGAGCGTATCCACCTGCAGCTTCGATTCAGGATCGGAGATGCCGTGGCTGCGGTCGGTGGTCGGCACGTTGTGATCGACGACGGCGAGCGTTTTTTCCGGCGCGCGCACTTTTCGATGCGCCAGGCGGAGGCCTTCAAAAGCCTGCGGGCTCGTGACCTCGTGGATCAGGTGGCGGTCGACATAGAGGAGGTTGGTGCCGTCCGGCTGCGCGTCGACGACGTGGTCGTCCCAGATCTTGTCGTAAAGGGTTTTCGGTTTCATGGCGTTCATGCTCGATTGCTCGGTTTCCAACGGTCGCGAGGCGGCGGAGCGCCGCTCAGATCAGCGAGCGAGGAGCGAGCCGTCGGAGGCGAAAAGGCAGGCGAAGAAGCGCGCCGGCAGCCGCGCGTGGTCGCCGATCGCCGCGAAGGCGATCGTGGAATGCGCCTGCGTGCCGTCGGCGGGTGCGCGCCAGCCGCTGTGCCTTGCCAAGCCTTGGATCATGCGGGTCATATAACAGCGGCGGGCCGGCATCTCAATGACTTAGCCCGGAGCGGCGATGCGGGCGATGGAGTTGAGCGCCTCGCGGCCTGGTGAATTAGCCGCTAAACGGTGCCGATGACGCCCCTTCGTAAGCGATTCTTTGCCACGCTCGTTCTTTGGTTTTCGCTCTCGGCCGGCCCTGCCTGCGCCGAGCCGTGCCGGCGCGAAAGCTTCGAGGAAGCGGCCTACATCGTCTGCAGCTTCGATCCCGCCAATGACGATGTTCGCATGTTCTGGCGGAGCGGGGAGGGGGCGCCATACAACACGTTCCACACGCTCGCTGAGGCGTTGAAGGGAAGCGGGCTGGCGCTCGCATTTGCCATCAACGGCGGGATGTACAGCGACGATTTCTCGCCGACAGGGCTTTTCGTGGAGGAGGGAAAAGAGCTTGCGCCAGCGAACACCAAGACGGTGACCGGCGAGCCGCAAGACATCCCGAATTTTTTCAAGAAGCCGAACGGGATTTTCTATCTGACGGACAGGGCGGCCGGCGTGCTGACGACGGACGCGTGGCTCGCGTCGCCGCCGGAGGCGCGCTTCGCAACGCAGTCAGGACCGATGCTGGTCATCGACGGAAAAATCCACCCGGCCTTCATCGAAAACTCGACCGACTTGAAGCCGCGCGACGGAGTCGGCGTCGATGACGCGGGAAAGGTCCATTTCGCCATCAGCGAGGGGGGCGTGAATTTTCACGATTTTGGGCGCTTTTTCCGCGATAGGCTCGGCTGCAAGAACGCGCTCTTTCTCGACGGGGGAACCGCGCCGGGGATCTACGCGCCGGAGCTCGACCGCAACGACGCGCCGGGCCACGGCGGCTATGGGCCGATCATTGCGGTGGTCAGAGCGCCATAGCCGCCTCGCACTCGGGCGTGCGGGCGGAGCGTCCGACGCAGGAAGCGGGCGCTTTCCGTGATAAGGCCCTCGTCCTTCGCTCGATCAGTACCGAGTCGCCGAACTCGTGATTGCGGTAGCGGTGCGCAGCGAGAGCAGTGGCCATGTCGCTGAGCGCCGCGTCATCGGTGAAGGCGCGGAGCAGCTCAAAGTGGCTCTCGCCGGGCGCGTGGACTCCTGAGAGGATCGCGTCGACGACCCGCAGCCGGGTCTTCGGCCCGATGCGCCCCGTGGCGATGCCGTTGCCGGCCTGCACCGCGCCGTTTCCGAGCGCCGCGGCCTCGAGCGCCCGCACCACTGTCGTTCCGATGGCGATGATGCGCCCGCCCGCCGCCTTCGTCCGAAGGATCGCCGCGGTGGTTTTTTCGGGGATGCGAAACGGCTCGTCCAAAGGGAATTTTCGGTCGAGCGCCGGATCGCCGGTGGAGGACAGGCCGGCGGCGAGCGACAATGTGGCGAAACCGATGCCATGCTTGCGGAAGGCGGCGAGCATCTGCCAATCGAGCGAAAAACCTGCGGACGGCGGCTCGAAGGCGATCGGGTGGGCGGCGATTTTCGTCCAGGTGTCCCAGAGCGCCAACGGCTTGGGGACGTGCGCGTATTGGATGGGCCGCCCATGCCGCGCGATCCCCGCCCATGCGCTTGCGCTTGTCCCGGCAAACCGAACCGAGATCAGGCGTGGATGGTCGAGGATGCGCTCGACCGTCGCCAGCAACGGCCCGAGCGCGAGCGTGTCGCCCGGCGCCAGACGCGGCGGTGACGGCCTGTCTTCCGTGCGCGTGCGGTGATCGCCTGCTCCGAACAACACCGCGACGAAGCGGGTCGCGTCGCCGAGAGACACCCACGCCGCGAGGCGGAGCTCGATCGGCGCCCCGGTCGCGGCAAACCTGCCGGTGAGGCTTGCGGGCAATGTCGCGGCGTCGTTGGCGACGACGAGATCGCCAGGACGAAGCAGCGCCGCGAGATTTGTACGCGCGGCGTGGCTGATCTTCCCGTTCGCTCCGATTGTGAGGAGCCTGGCAGGCTGTGAGCCGGGGCGATCGGCGGAGATCATGCCGCTGCCCCGGAAAGAACGGCGCGTTCCGGCAAAGCCGCGGCGATGGCTTCGATCAATTCCGCCGCGGATTTTTCTGGCCGCTTCAACGTCGACGGGTCGGCGTCTGGGACCGCGAGGGCATGCAGCGGCGTGTCCATGTCGCCAGGATCGATCGACAGGAAACGAACGCCCTCGGCGGCTGCCTCCTCGCGCCAGATCGCGGTCATATGGCGAAGCGCCGCCTTGCTGGCGCCATAGGCGCCCCAGCCGGAATAGGCGCTGATTGCGGCGTCGCTCGAAATGTTGAGCACCACCCCGCCGCGCCCCTCGCGCGCCGAAGCGGCAAGCGCGCCAAAGAGCGCCTTCGTGAGCCGGAACGGCCCGAGCACGTTGACCGCGAGCGCTTTTTCGAGCGCCTCGCATTCGGTGTCGGCAAGCAGCGTCAGTGGCACCCATCCGAGGCTCGACGCGCTGTTGATCAGCACATCGAGCCCGCCGAGGCCGCCGGTGATCTGCAGTGCGATCGGGTAGATGTCGTCCTTGCGGCCGACGTCGCCGACGATTCCGTGAGCGCCCATCTGGCGCGCCGTCCGCTCGACCGACGAAGTCGTGCGGGCGACGAAGGCGACACGGGCGCCGCGCGCGGAAAATTGCCGCACGAGCGCCAGGCCAAGGCCCGACGTCCCGCCGGTGACGGCGACGCGAAGCCCGTTGAAATCAGTGTCGTCATGCATTTCGAATGCTCCCTTCCGAGCGCGGAGCCTGTTTGCTACAAGTTCAAGTGAACTTGAAGTCAAGCAATTTTTGTGGTTCACTCGTTTTCATGGACACAGTGCTCCCGATCAGCGAGGTTGCGCGCCGCAGCGGCGTCGCCTCCTCGGCGCTCCGCTTCTATGAGGAGCGTGGGCTCATCACCTCAGAACGCGCCGGCTCCGGGCACCGCCGCTATCCCCGCTCAGCGCTCCGGCGGATCGCCTTCATCGTGTTCGCGCAGAAAATCGGGCTGACGCTGGAAGAGATCGGTGCGGAGCTTGGGAAACTGCCGCCGGACCGCGTGCCGACGCGGCGCGACTGGGCGCGGCTTTCAGGCGAATGGTCGGGGCGGATCGATCAGCGGATCGCGGAGCTGCAGCGGCTGAGAGGCAGTCTCACCGAATGCATCGGCTGCGGATGCCTGTCGATCGACCGCTGCAAGCTCGCCAATCCCGCTGATGGTGCGGGGCGCATGGGTCCGGGGCCGCGTTACTGGATGGGGTGAGCTGCTCGGCCTTTCGGCGCGTCAGGCTGCCTTTGCCTGGGTGAGATCGAGCCCGAGCAAACCGCGCAGAGCGTCTCGGCCGGCGTCCGAAAGAACAAGTGCGCGGCTGTCGCGCACGCGCGTTATCCAGCTCTGCTCCATGCAGTGTGTTGCAAGCGCCGCGCCGGTGTGGCCGGCGATGTGAAAGCGCCGCTCGCTCCAGTCGAGGCATGGCCGGCAGAAGGCGCGGCGTCCGCGTCGCGGTGTTTCTAGATCGATTCCGAGCTCGTTGAAGAAGGCAAAGCCCGCCGGCGTCACCTCGCCGCCGTCAGCGTCGAGTGCGAGCAGCCCGCGGCCGACCATGGCGTCGGCGATCCCGACCGCGAGTTTTCCGGCGAGATGGTCGTAGCACATGCGGGCTTCGCGGAGCGCCGCGTCGGCGCGCGAAGCCGGACGATGCCGGGGAGGGGCTTCGATCGCCGCCACCGCACCGATCGTTTCCATCATCTGCGCGACGAGCGGGGAGGCGATGCGAAAATAGCGATGCCGCCCCTGCTTCACGACGGCGAGGAGCTTCGTCTCGGTGAGCCGCCGCAGATGCTCGCTCGCCGTCTGCGGCGAGACGTGGGCAAAATAGGCGAGCTCGCCGGCAGTCAGCGCGCGGCCGTCCATCAGCGCATCGATGATCGCCGCGCG
>CAYTTC010000192.1:0-4579 GCA_964440525.1 uncultured Propylenella sp.
GCGCAGGTCGCCAAGAAGGGCGTCACCGCCGCTGGGGGCACCCCGCGTGAATTCACCACCATCACCGTGACCGATGGCATTGCCATGGGCCATCAGGGGATGAAGTCCTCGCTGGTGTCGCGTGAAGTGATCGCCGATTCCGTCGAGCTCACCATGCGCGGCCACTGCTACGACGCTCTTATCGGCCTCGCCGGGTGCGACAAGTCGCTGCCCGGCATGATGATGGCCATGTGCCGGCTGAACGTCCCCTCGGTGTTCATCTATGGCGGCTCCATCCTGCCCGGCACTTTTCGTGGCAAGCAGGTGACGGTGCAGGATCTGTTCGAGGCGGTCGGCATGGTTTCCGTTGGAAAAATGTCGACAGCGGACCTCGACGAATTGGAGCATGTCGCCTGCCCCTCGGCGGGCGCCTGCGGCGCACAGTTCACGGCGAACACCATGGCGACGGTGTCGGAGGCGATCGGACTGGCGCTTCCCTATTCGGCCGGTGCCCCGGCGCCCTACGAAATCCGCGACAGTTTTTGCATGGCGGCAGGCGAGAAGATCATGGAGCTCCTCGCCCGCAACATCCGGCCACGCGACATCGTCACGCGCGAGGCGCTGGAGAATGCCGCGACCGTCGTCGCCGCGTCAGGCGGCTCGACCAATGCCGGACTGCATCTGCCGGCGATCGCGCATGAGTGCGGCATCAAGTTCGATCTTTTCGAAGTGGCGGAGATCTTCAAGCGCACGCCCTACATTGCCGATCTGAAGCCGAGCGGCCGCTATGTGGCCAAAGACATGTTCGAGGCCGGCGGCGTCCCGCTGCTGATGAAGACGCTCCTTGACCACGGATTCCTGCATGGCGATTGCTTAACCGTGACCGGCCGCACAATTGCCGAAAACTTAGCGCAGGTTGCGTGGAATCCGGATCAGGATGTCGTGCATCCGGCGGATAGGCCGATCTCGCCGACCGGCGGCGTTGTCGGGCTAAGAGGCAATCTCGCTTCGGAAGGCGCCATCGTAAAGGTGGCGGGGATGAAGAATCTCCGCTTCGCCGGTCCCGCGCGCTGTTTCGATAGCGAGGAAGAGTGCTTCGCGGCCGTCAGCGGGCGGAGCTACGCCGAGGGCGATGTGTTGGTCATTCGCTACGAGGGACCACGTGGTGGGCCGGGCATGCGGGAGATGCTGTCCACCACGGCGGCGCTCTACGGGCAGGGAATGGGCGACAAGGTCGCGCTGATTACCGATGGGCGCTTTTCCGGTGCAACCCGCGGTTTTTGCATCGGCCATGTCGCTCCGGAAGCCGCCTTGGGAGGCCCGATCGGGCTCCTCCGCGACGGCGACATTATCGAGATCGACGCCGAGGCGGGAACCCTCGATGCGAAGCTCTCGGAGTCGGAATGGGAAACGCGCCGCAATGCATGGCGGCCGCGCGAGACGGAATACCGCTCAGGCGCGCTGTGGAAATATGCCCAGCTCGTCGGGTCGGCCAAGGACGGGGCGGTTACGCATCCAGGTGCGGCCGCCGAAACGGTGACCTATGCTGATCTCTAGGTTTTGCGTTGTCGTTATTCTGACGGGGTTCGGTGCCGGCGCCGCCCAAGCGCTCGATCCGAACTTGTCCCCGGCCGAAGCGTTCCGCTCCGGCTACGAAGCCTACAAAGCTGGCGACGCGCAGACGGCGCTCGAAGCGCTGAACTATGCGGCAGCGAACGGACATCCGGGCGCGTTGTGGAAGCTCGGACGCATGTACCAGACGGGCGACCTCGTTACCGAGGACGACGGCAAGGCCATGCAGCTTTTCGCCCGCGTCGCCAACGAGTATGGCGACGAGAATCCGCATGGACCCGATGCGCCCTTCGTGGCCGACGCCTTCGTGACGCTCGGCAGCTACTATCAGAGTGGCATACCGGGTCAGGTTACAGCCGACCCCGGCCGCGCCCGTCGCTTCTTCGCGTATGCAGCGTCCTATTTCGGCGATTCAGACGCGCAGTTCTCTCTTGCGGGTATGTTCCTGCAAGGCGAGGGCGGCGACCAGAATGCCCGCCAGGCGGCGCGCTGGTTCAAGCTCGCTGCGCGCAAAGGCCACGTCGGCGCGCAGGCCGAGTTCGGACACATGCTGTTTGAGGGCATCGGAACGGACCGGCGGCCGATCGAGGGCCTGATGTGGCTATCGATTGCGCGGCTCTCGAGCCCCGGCGATCCGCTGATCCAGGCCCGCCATGAGCAAGCCTTTTCCACCGCCAGCGAGGACCAGCGGCGCGAAGCGATGGGAATGGCGGAAGCGTGGATCGCCCACAACACAGGCGGCGCCCAGGCGCAGGCGACCCCGTCGGCGCCGCTTCAGTAGGGCGGCCTCGTCGCTGCTTCCCGACGCTAGACTAGCGGACGACGATCAGGCCCGCCGGCCCGACCGACATGGCGACACCGAATTCGCCTCCGCTTTGCCGTGACGCTTCCGGACACGGCTCGGGCAGGAACGTCCAGGAAGAATTGTTCAGCACCATTTCACAGCGGGCGAGGCGGGGGCCGGCGGGGGTGCGGAGGCACACCGTCTGTCCATGCTTGGCAACGACGCCAGGGCCCCGGCAGGTGCAGTCGGCGACTGCTGGAGAGGCGGCGGCCCCTGCCAGAAGTGCCACGGCGATGCCTGTGAATCTGAGCCTCATGCCATATTCTACCACGTCGCGTCCGAATGTCATCGGACGCAGCGAAGACTTGTCACCTGAGCTCCACCCAGACCGGCACATGGTCGGACGGCTTCTCCCAGGCGCGCACGTGGCGGTCGACGCCGGCCTCGACGAGCCGATCAGCGGCCTCCGGCGACAGCATCAGGAAATCTATGCGGATGCCGTTGTTCTTCTGCCAGGCGCCGGCCTGATAGTCCCAGAAGGTATAAATTCCGCCGCGGTCGTCCACCGCCCGCACCGCATCGGTCAGGCCGAGCGCCGCGAGCCGGCGGAAGGCCGCTCGCGCCTCCGGCTGGAACAGCGCGTCGCCCAACCATGCGTCAGGGTTCTTGGCATCGACCCGCTCGGGGATGATGTTGTAGTCGCCGCCGATGACGAGCGGCTCCTCCTGCGCGAGCTCGGCGCGCGCCCAATCCTCCAGGCGCTTCAGCCAGGCGAGCTTGAAGGCGAATTTTTCCGTGCCGATCGGGTTGCCGTTCGGCATATAGGCCGAGGCGACGCGCACCGCTCCATTCTCAGTCGCGACGAGGCCCGTGATAAAGCGTGCCTGCTCGTCACTGTCGCCGCCGGGCAGGCCTTTGCGGATATCTTCGATGGGATGCTTGGAGAGAAGGGCGACGCCGTTGAAGCCTTTTTGGCCGTGGACGGCGATGTTGTAGCCAAGCTCCTCGATCGGCTCCGACGGGAAGCCGTCATCGACGGACTTGATCTCCTGCAGGCAGACGACGTCGGGCGTCGCCTCCTTCAGCCAATGGACGAGGTTGTCGATCCGCGCCTTGACACCATTGATGTTCCACGTGGCGATGCGCAATTGGCTACCGCCACGGCGTTTCCTCTGTCGTCATCCCCGGGCTTGACCCGGGGATCCATTCCGTGGCGGTCGCGATTGGCATCGGTCTTGCGGAATGGATTGCCGGATCAAGTCCGGCAATGACGACAGGAAATGGTGCGGCTTGCCAGCACCGTTAGACCGAAAAGCTCGTGCCGCAGCCGCAGGCGGCGACGGCATGCGGATTCTTGATCTGAAAGGACTGCCCAATCAGGCCGTCCACGAAGTCGATCTCCGAGCCACCCATGTAGTCGAGCGATACCGTGTCGATCAGAACCGTGGCGCCGTCGCGGGCCAGCACCACGTCATCGGCGGCCGGTACGTCGCGGACAAGGTCGTAGCGGTATTGGAAGCCGGAGCAGCCGCCGCCCTCCACGCTGACGCGAAGCGCGGTTCCGGCCGGCTCGACGGCAAGGATCTTGGCGATCCGGCTTACGGCGCGATCCGAAAGGGTCACGGTCTGCTGGTCCATCTCCGACTCTTCCGCTCTTGCCCCACTCCGCATTGTAGCTAAGAACGCCTTGAACGTTAGTCAATTGCGGTCGTCAATCGCGGGGAGCCGAATGGCGGAGCTGCCGCATGAACTCCTGCGGCGCGGCGAGCGCTGGCGCGCGCCGTATGCCACCGACGCGGCGGCCTCGCGCGGGCGCATCCATTCCGAGCCGGACGACCCGCTCCGCTCGCCCTTTCAGCGCGACCGCGACCGCATTATCCACTCCAATGCTTTCCGGCGGCTGAAGCACAAGACACAGGTTTTCATCCGCCACGAGGGCGACCACTTTCGCACCCGCCTCATCCATACGCTCGAGGTTGCCCAGATCGCCCGCTCGATCGCCCGGCCGCTGGGGCTCGACGAGGACCTCGCCGAGGCGCTGGCGCTCGCTCACGATCTCGGTCACCCGCCCTTCGGCCATGCCGGCGAGCGGGCGCTCGACGAGGCGCTCTCCGCCTATGAGGGGTTCGACCATAACGCGCAGAGCCTTCGGGTGGTCACCGAGCTGGAGCGCCGCTACGCGCTCTTCGACGGGCTCAACCTCGCCTGGGAGACGCATGAGGGCCTGGTCAAGCACAACGGGCC
>CAYTTC010000193.1:0-4555 GCA_964440525.1 uncultured Propylenella sp.
GGGCGGGCGCGCGCCCGCGGTGCACCGGCAATCCGCTTCGAGCCGATCGCCGCGGCCGTCTCGGCGGCGGCGCCCCTGACGACACTTCCCATCGCCGCGACCAGAGAGTCGCGCTTGAACTCGGCCGCCGGGCGCTCGGCCACGACCTTGCCGTCGCGCATCACGATGATGCGGTCGGCGGCCGAAAGGATCTCGCCGAGAAGATGCGAGATCAGGATGCAGGAGCCGCCGCCGGCGACGAAGCGGCGGACGAAGGCGAGAAGCTGGCCGGCGACATGCGCGTCGAGCGACGAGGTCGGTTCGTCGAGGATCACCAGCGAAAGCGGCGTGTCGGTGACCGTAAAGGCGCGCGCGATCTCGACCATCTGGCGGCGGCCGATCGAAAGGTCGCCGACGACCTCTGCCGGCGCGATTCCGTGCTTAGGGAAAATCTCATCGAGCTTGTCGAGGATGAGTTTTCCGGAGCGTTTTCTCCAGCCGATACCCTGCAAGCTGCCGTGGAAGACGCGGGCATTCTCCGCGACGGTCAGGTTGGGACAGAGCGAGAGCTCCTGGAACACGCAGCGAATACCCTGGCGCTGCGCGCTGACCACGTCGTAGGCCTGCGTCACGTCGCTACCGCGGACGCCGATCGTGCCGCTGTCGGGGCGGAGGGTGCCCGCCAGAACGTGCATGAGAGTCGACTTGCCGGCGCCGTTGTGTCCGACAAGCCCCAGGCATTCGCCTGCCTTGACGGCCAGCGAGACGCCCGCGAGCGCGCGGACGGCGCCGAAGCTCTTTTCGATGCCGTCCAACCTTACGATCGGTTCAATCGCCCCCGACATCGCCTGACTTCATGCGCGATCCTGCAAAGGCAGGCAATGTCTTGGGATCACATCTTCGCTTCGTCGACGACCTTCTGCGCGTCCTCGGCCGAGTATTCGACGTTGGCGACGCCGCCGGCCTCGGTCGAGGCGAGATTTGCCTCGAGGTTGTCCTGGTCGATCCGCAGGAACGGCACGACGAGGTCCTTCGGGACCTCCTTGCCGTCGAGAATCTGCTGAGCGACCCAGAAGGCGAGGGTGGAAACGCCGGGCGCGATCGAAACCGACATGGTCTCGTAGCCGCTCGCGTCCTTCTGCTCCTTCCACCATTGCAGCTCATCCTGCCGGTTGCCCATGATGATGAGCGGCGTGGCGCGGCCCGCTGCCGCAAACGCCTGCGCGGCGCCATAGCCGTCGCCGCCCTGCGTCACCACCGCAGCGATGTCGTCCGGTAGGCTCGGCAGAATGCCGGCGACCGCCGCCTGCGCCTTGGCCTGATCCCAATCGCCATGCACGGAGCCGACGACCTCGAACTGCGGGTTTTCGGCGACACCCTCGTGGATACCCTTCGAAATCTCGTCGTCGACGAAGACGCCGGCGAGTCCGCGGATTTCGAGCAGCTTGCCGCCCTCGGGCATCTTGTCCTTCAGATACAGCACCTCGTCCTTGCCCATCTGTTTGAAGTCGACCGCGATGCGCCAGGCGCAGGGCTCCGTCACGATGCCGTCGAAGGAGACGACGATCACGCCGGCGTCGCAGGCTTCCTTGACCGCGCCGTTCAGAGCGTCGGGCGAGGCGGCGTTCAACACGATGGCGTCATAGCCCTGCAGGACGAGATTCTGGATCTGCGCCGCCTGCTCGGTCACCTGGTTCTCGGCGGTTGTGAACGGATCAGCCGCGGCGACGATCCCGGCTTCCACGGCCGGCTTCGTGACCTTGTCCCAGCTCGCCAACATCGCCTGCCGCCAGGAGTTTCCGGCGTAGTTGTTGGAAAGCGCGATCTTCTTGTCCTTGGTGTCGGCGAGCACCGGGCCCGCCGAGGCTGCAAGGGCAATGGCGATCGCAGTCGTCGTGAGTAACGTCTTCATACTTTCTTCCTCCCACAATGAGCCGGCAATTCTCTTGCTTCGGCTCGGATTGACAGGCCGATTTCCGACCTGATTACGTTTGCCCTACATCGTCGCACCGATCTGCCAGGGCACGAATTCGTTGTCGCCGAGGCCGAGAAGCTCGCTCTTGGAGCGCTCGCCCGAGGCGACGGCGAGGATTTTTCGGAAAATCTCCTCGCCTTTCGATTCAATCGTGGCGTCGCCGTCGACGATGTCGCCGCAACTCATGTCCATGTCCTCCTCCATCGTGGCGTAGAGGCGGGAATTGGTGGCGAGCTTGATCGTCGGCGCGGGCTTCGAGCCGAATGCGGAGCCGCGGCCGGTCGTGAAGCAGACGAGCTGGCAGCCGCCGGCGATTTGTCCGGTTGTGGCGGCCGGGTCGTAGCCGGGCGTGTCCATGAAGACGAGGCCCTTCGCGGTGACCTTCTCGGCATAAAGCGCGACGTCCGCGAGCGGCGAGGTGCCTCCCTTGGCGGCTGCGCCGAGTGACTTTTCCAGGATCGTGGTGAGGCCGCCCGCCTTGTTGCCGGGCGAGGGGTTGTTGTTCATCTCACCCTTGTTGCGCCTGGTGTAGTCCTCCCACCAGCGGATGCGGTCGATCAGCTTCTGGCCGACCGCCTCCGACGCGGCGCGGCGGACAAGCAGGTGCTCGGCGCCGTAGATTTCCGGCGTCTCGGCGAGCACGGCGGTGCCGCCGTATTCGACCAGCATGTCGGATGCGTAGCCGAGCGCCGGATTGGCGGTGATGCCGGAATAGCCGTCGGAGCCGCCGCATTCGAGCGCCACCATGAGCTCGCTCGCCGGCTCGTCGGTGCGCTCGATGACCGGCAACGTCGGGAGCAACTCCTCGATCATCCGCGTGACTGTCTCGATCGTCTTGCGAGTGCCGCCGGTCTCCTGAATCGTCAGGGTGTGAAAATGGTCCTCGCCAAAACCGTATTTCGCTTTCAGGCGGCCGATCTGCATAACCTCGCAGCCGAGCCCGATAAAGATCGCGGCGGTCACGTTCGGATGCGTCGCGTGGCCCCAGAGAACCCGTTCGAGTGCGGCGAAGCCTTCGCCCGAATCGTCCATGCCGCAGCCGGTGCCGTGCGAGAGCGCAATGACGCCGTCGATGTGCGGATAGGCGGCGAGCATGTCCGACCGATTGACGCGGTCGGCAATGTGGCGGACGACCGTCGCCGAGCAGTTCACCGTCGAGCAAAGCGCGATGAAATTGCGTGTGCCGACGCGCCCATCCGACCGGCGGAGGCCCTTGAAAGTCGCGCCCATCGGATCGCGATAGCGGACCGGGCGATAGTCGACGCCGATCTCGTAGTTCTGATCGTGTTCGCCCATCGCGCAATTGTGTACGTGCACATGTGCGCCAGGCGGAATGTCATCGGTGGCGTAGCCGATGATCTGGCCGAACTTGATGACCGGTGCGCCCTTCGCAATGGGCCGGGTCGCCACCTTGTGACCCATCGGGACGGCGCGCACCACGCGGACGCCTTCACCCGCCAATTCCGTGCCGGTTGGGAGCGACACCACCGCCACGACGACATTGTCATTCGGATGCAGCCGCACGAATCGGCGAGCAGGCGCCAGAACCGCGGCGGGGACGACCCCGGCGGAGGTGAGGGTTGCGACTTTTGGCTGCTCGTTCATGGCTTTCATGCCTCGAAGCAAAAGTATGATTTAACTAGACGCTGTCAATTGCGCGGTTGCGCCCACGCCGTTCAACCGCACCATGGCCTTAACGACCCCCACCCGGTCGTGCAGCCAGCGCGGCATGGCATCCGGCAGCTCGTCGAGCGCACAGGCATGCGTATTCAGCGCATCGGTCGGGATTTTTCCGGCGCGCATCGCGGCGACGACCGTGTCGAAATCCTCCCGCGTCGCATTGCGGCTGGCATGCAGCGTCAATTCCTTGCGGTGGAACTCGGGATCGGAAAAGGCGATCTGGTCCTTTACCACGCCAACCAGCACGAAGGTACCACCGCTCGCGGCGAAATCGAAGCTCTTCTCCATGGCGCGGGCGCTGCCGGTCGCGTCGAACACGACGTTGAAATTCTCGCTCCCGGTCAGCGCCGCGATCCGCTCGCCAGAGTTCTCGTCAGCGAGAATCTTTGAGCCGATGCCGGTGATGCGGCTTGCGAGATCGACGATGGCCGGCACGCGGTCCATCAGCGTCACTTCCGCCCGGGCGATCCTGGCGAAGAGCGCCGCGCCGATGCCGATCGGGCCCGTGCCGACGACGAGCGCGCGGTCGCCTGGCTGAAGCCTGGAGCGGCGAACCGCGTGAGCGCCGATGGCGAGGAACTCCACCATCGCGGCCTGGTCGAGCGAAAGCCCGTCGGCCGGATAAAGGTTCTGCTCGGGAAGCACGAAGCGCTCCGTCATGCCGCCATCGCAATGGACGCCGAGGCATTGCAGCGTCGTGCAGCAGTTGGTCTTGCCGCGGCGGCAGGCGACGCAGACGCTGCATGAGAGGTAGGGGATGACGATGACCGGATCGCCCTCGGAAAACTTGCTCCCCTTCGGCACCTCGAGCACCTCGGCGGAAAGCTCGTGCCCCATGATGCGGGGATATTGGAGAAAGGGGTGCAGCCCCTCGTAGATATGGAAATCGGTCCCGCAAATGCCGATCCGGCGGATGCCGAT
>CAYTTC010000194.1:0-2463 GCA_964440525.1 uncultured Propylenella sp.
TATCGTGGCGGTGGTGCTGGTGGCGGCGGTGGTGCCGGCGGCGGCTACCGCAGCGGTGGCGGCGGTGGCGGCTTTCAGCAGAACCAAGAGCCGCGCGAGCGCGGGCCGCGCCAGAACGGCACGCTAAAATTCTTCAACAACGATCGCGGTTTTGGCTTCATCACGCCGGAGAGTGGCGGCAAGGACGTGTTCGTCCACATCTCGGCGATCGAGCGCTCCGGCCTGCAGCAGCTCGCGGAAGGCACCAAGCTATCCTTCGAGACGGAGGACGACCGGCGCGGGCGCGGGCCGCAGGCGGTGAACCTGCAGATCGTCGAAGAATAGAGGTCGGCCGATCGGAATTACGAGCGGCGGGCCTGAGCCCGCCGTTTTCATTTGTGCGTCGATCGCGCCGCCTTTCCTCGGAGCGCCTGCTCAGTTCAGATTGTTGCAGAAGCGCTGGATGCGCGTGCAGGCCTCTTCCAGGATATCGGCCGAGGTCGCGTAGGAGATGCGAAAATTCGGGCCGAGCCCGAAGGCCGAGCCGTGCACCACTGCGACGCCCTCCGCCTCCAAAAGCTCGCGCGCGAAATCCTCGTCCGTCACGATGGTGTGGCCCGAGGGCGCGTGCTTGCCGATCGTCCCGGCGCAGGACGGATAGACGTAGAAGGCGCCCTCCGGTGACGGGCACTTGATGCCGCGCGCCTGGTTCAACATGGAGACGACGAGGTCGCGCCGCTCCTGAAACGCCTTGCGGAATTTTGGGATGAAGTCCTGCGGACCGGTCAGCGCCTCGGTCGCGGCCCATTGCGCGATCGTGCAGGCGCCTGAGGTCTGCTGGCCCTGGATCATCACCATCGCGTCGACGAGCGGCTTCGGTCCGGCGCCATAGCCGATGCGCCAGCCGGTCATCGCATAGGTCTTGGATACGCCGTTCATGGTGAGCGTGCGCTCGTAGAGCCGCGGCTCCACCTCTGCGATCGTGGCAAACGGCGCGTCGGTGTAGAGCAGATGCTCGTACATGTCGTCGGTCAGGATCCAGACCTGCGGATGCTTGATCAGCACATCGGTCAGCGCCTTCAACCCCTCGGCCGAGTAGGCGGCGCCCGAGGGGTTCGACGGAGCATTGAAGACAAGCCACTTGGTGCGCTTGGTGATCGCCTTGTCGAGCGCCTCCGGCGTCAGCTTGAAGCCGGTCTCGATCGGACATTCGACGAAGCGCGCCTCGCCGCCGTTCAGCGCCACCATCTCCGGATAGCTCACCCAATAGGGCGCCGGGATCAGCACCTCGTCACCGGGGTTCAGCGTCGCGACGAAGGCGTTGTAGAGAATCTGCTTGCCGCCGGTGCCGACGATCACCTGCTCGGGCTTGTAGTCGAGCCCGTTCTCGCGACGGAATTTTTCCGCGATCGCCTTCCTGAGTGGCGCGATTCCCGCGACCGGCGGATATTTGGTTTCGCCGCGCCGGATCGCCGCGATCGCCGCTTCCTTGATGTTGTCGGGCGTGTCGAAATCCGGCTCGCCGGCGCCGAGCCCGATCACGTCGCGGCCCGCCTCTTTCAGCTCGCGCGCCTTTTGTGTCACGGCGATAGTGGCGGACGGCTTGACCCGCGAAAGGCTGTCGGCAAGGAAGCTCATGGGATGCTCTGGCGCGCTCCGGCTGGTTGGAAAACGGCGGCGGACCCTATGGCCGGAACCGGCCCTTCGCAAGTGCGAAAGCGGTCGTGCCGACCCGCGATGACGTGCTTCCGTCCTTCTCTTGATCTTGCTCCGTTCGCGAACCAGTCAACGATGTGAACGGCTGCCGCCAAGCCTATTCATTTGACGCGGCGCGCGGCGCAGGGAGAAATCGCGTCACGGTCGATCGGGGCGCGCCATGCTCAAACTCTATTCCCAGCAGGCTTCCGGGAACGCCTACAAGCCGCGGCTGATGTTGGCGCTGC
This sequence comes from uncultured Propylenella sp., assembly GCA_964440525.1. Classification (GTDB taxonomy): domain Bacteria; phylum Pseudomonadota; class Alphaproteobacteria; order Rhizobiales; family Afifellaceae; genus DASWJZ01. The sequence continues at coordinate 1,923 of CAYTTC010000194.1, forward strand.
TCGGCATCCCGTTCCGCATCGTCGATATGAACACCTATGACGGCTCGACGCGGAAGCCGGAGTTCCTCGCTAAGAATCCGATCGGCAGGGTGCCGCTCCTCGAATTCGAGGACGGACGGTTCCTCGCCGAATCGAATGCGATGCTGCTGCATCTTGCGGAGGGCACTCAGTATTTGCCGACTGAAAAATTCGATCGCGCCAAGGCGTATGAGTGGCTGTGCTTCGAGCAATACAGCCACGAGCCGGCGATCGCGGTGCGCATCTCGATCCTCACCGCTCCCGAGCGCGCGCACATGCGCACGCCGGAGCGGCTGGCGAGCCTCCTTGAAGCCGGCAATCGCGCGCTCGGCGTCATGGAGAAGCGGCTGGCGGACGCGGACTGGCTCGCCGGTGACCGCTATTCGATCGCCGACCTGGCGCTCTACGCCTACACCCACCGCGCGGAGCTCGGCGGCTACGATCTTTCCGCCTACCCCGGCATCACGGCGTGGCTCGCGCGCGTTGCCGCGCAGCCCGGCCACGTGCCGCTCGAATGGCGGCC
>CAYTTC010000194.1:2563-4554 GCA_964440525.1 uncultured Propylenella sp.
CCCCAGGCGATGCCGAGAATCTCGTAGGAGCGCGCGCCGCCGGGCGCGGTGACCTCGACCGTGTCGCCGACGCTCTTCCCGATCAGCGCACGCGCGATCGGCGAGGAGATCGAGATGCGCCCCTCCTTCACGTCGGCCTCCGCATCGCCGACGATGCGATAGACCTTCGTCTCGTCGGTGTCCTCGTCGACGAGCTTCACCTGCGCGCCAAACTTCACCGTGTCGCCGGAGAGTTTTGAGACGTCGATCACCTCGGCGCGCGACAGCTTGTCCTCGAGTTCCGCGATGCGGCCCTCGTTCAGACTCTGCGCCTCCTTCGCGGCGTGATATTCCGCATTCTCCGAAAGGTCGCCGTGGGTGCGCGCGTCGGAGATCGCCTGGATGATGCGCGGACGCTCCTCCGACGTGAGGCGTTTCAACTCCGTCTCGAGGTTCGCGTAGCCGCTTATGGTCATCGGCACCTTTTCCATCTCAACCTCCAAAGCCCCGGTCCTCTGGCCGGGGGCAACACAAAATCAGGGCGTGCCGATCTTTCCGGAACACCCCGCAAAATACGTCAGTCAGGCGGCCGTGAAGTAGGATTGCAGCGGCCTGACTTCAAGCTGACCGCCCATCAGCGCCTCGATCCCGAGGGCTGCCGCACTCGCACCTGCCAGGGTCGTAAAATACGGAACCTTGTGCAGAAGCGCTTCGCGCCTGAGCGAACGGCTATCAGCTAGGGCTTGCGCCCCTTCCGTGGTGTTTATCACCAGCTGAACCTCGCCGTTCTTGATAGCATCCACGATATGCGGCCGGCCTTCAAGCACCTTGTTGACCTTGTCGCAGGGGATGTTTTGGCCGGCCAGGAAGCGCTGGGTGCCGGTTGTCGCGATGATGCGGAAGCCGAGGCCGGAAAGCCGCGCCACGGTGTCGATGATGCGCGGCTTGTCGCTATCCTTGACCGACACGAAGACCGTGCCGCCGGCCGGCAGCATGGTGCCGGCGGCGATCTGGCTCTTGGCGAAGGCGAGGGGGAAGGCGACGTCGATCCCCATCACCTCGCCGGTCGACTTCATCTCGGGTCCGAGGAGCGTGTCGACGTTCGGGAACCGGGCGAAGGGGAAGACCGCCTCCTTGACCGAGATCTGGTTCAAGCGCGCCCGCGTCAGATGAAAGTCGGATAGCTTCGCCCCCGCCATGATCTTCGCGGCGATCTTGGCGATCGGTTTTCCCGTCGCCTTGGCGACGAAGGGCACGGTGCGCGAGGCGCGCGGATTGACCTCCAGCACGTAGATGTCTCCGTCCTTCACCGCATATTGCACGTTCATCAGCCCGCCGACTTGCAGCGCCTTGGCGAGCGCAATCGTCTGCCGTTCGATCTCGGCGATGATCGCGTCCGACAACGAATGCGGTGGCAGCGAGCAGGCTGAATCGCCGGAATGGATTCCGGCTTCCTCGATATGCTCCATCACGCCGCAGACGAAGACGTCCTTGCCGTCGGCGAGCGCATCGACGTCGACCTCGATCGCGTCGGAGAGATAGGAATCGATCAACACCGGCGAGGTGCCCGAGACGACGACGGCTGTCGTCATGTAGCGCTCGAGGCTCGCCGGATCGCGCACGATCTCCATGGCGCGGCCGCCGAGCACGTAGGAAGGGCGGATGACGACCGGGTAGCCGATCCGCTCGACGATCTTCCGCGCTTCCTCGGTCGAACGGGCGGAACCGTTCTCCGGTTGCCTGAGGCCGAGCCGCCGGATCAGGTTCTGAAACCGCTCGCGGTCCTCGGCGAGATCGATCATGTCGGGCGAAGTTCCGAGGATCGGCACGTTGGCCGCCTGCAGCGCGGCGGCGAGCTTCAGCGGCGTCTGGCCGCCGAACTGGACGATGACGCCGAGCAGCTTCCCGCGCGACTGTTCCACGCGCACGATCTCCAGCACGTCCTCGGCGGTGAGCGGTTCGAAATAGAGCCGGTCGGAGGTGTCGTAGTCGGTCGACACGGTCTCCGGATT
>CAYTTC010000195.1:0-4541 GCA_964440525.1 uncultured Propylenella sp.
GGCGGACCGACGAGTTCGACTACGGCTACGCGCTGACCGTCCACAAGGCGCAAGGCTCGCAATGGGACAAGCTCGTCCTCTTCGACGAAAGCTTCGCTTTTCGCGACACGCGCGACCGCTGGCTCTACACGGCGATTACGAGAGCGGCGGAGACGATCACAATAGTCCGATAATGGTAATCAAGACAACAGCTTAGACCGATGCGCTGAGGCAGGCCGAGGTACCAGAAATTCACCGTAGCAACATCCATGGCAACATTTGAGCGCGCCGGGTGGGCGCTACACGACGCGCGGCGCTCCGCGTGAACCCTGGCGCTTGCCCTCGAGCGCGACTCGGTGCAAAAGCGCCGCCCTCATGAACGCGCCCTGGCGTCAACACTTCTTGCCGCAGATGCTGCAGCGCGGGTTCACTGACCCGCACGGCTCGCTCTTTCATTATGACAAGAGTCAGCCCGAGAAAGGCATCGGCTACAATACTCCGAAGCCGATCTTCTTCGAGGAGCACCTCTACAGCACGATCGACGACAAGGGTGAGTTCGACACCACCCTGGAGGATGCCTTCGGCCGGGTGGAAGACAAGGCGGCGCGCATCATCAAGAAGATCGTCACCGCCGCTCGCAGCGGTAAAAACCCAAATCTGTCGCTGCAAGAGAGAACAGCCTGGGACATCTACGTCCAGGGACAGTTCAAGCGTGTGCCGGACCACTTGAACCCGTTGTCTGTCGGAGCCGATGAGGAGCTTGATCGGATACTGGCCGAGTTTCAACGCGAGCGCGGCGTGACGGTTGGGCCAGATGATCGAGCCAAGATTGCGCGGAATGCGCGTAATGACGCGTTGGGATTGGTGGACCCCGACGTGGCGGCGTTTCTGGCAAGGCTCGGATTAGTCGTTGCCGTCATCGACATACCCAAGAAGGCGTTCATCCTCGGCAGCAGTCCGCTGGTTTCTTATCCCAGGCCGGGGCTGACCAAGCTGGGGCCGAGAGAGTGGTGGCTTCCAATCACCAGTGGCGTGGCGGTCTCGCCCGGCGGGAGACCTGACAGTGAAAGAGTCGTGCGGGTCACGGACGCCCGCGCTATCAGGCGGTTCAACGAAATCGTCTGGGAGCAAAGCACCATGGTCGCCGGCTGCTCACGTGAGCTAATAGCTTCGCTCGTAAGCCGACGCTAGCCGCCGTACCAGGGTGGCTTGCCGCCGGCCGAGCGGACCTGCCGCGAGGGCCGCCAGAAAAGGAAAAGAAACTATTCTATTTGAACAACGCCGCATCGAGAGGCGTGTGATCCGCAGTTCCTACTTTTAGCGAATCCAAGAGTAATGAAAAACCCTGTTCATCCCGGCATTTTCCTGTCCAAGGAACTTATCGCCCCGCTCGGGCTAAGCGTCACCGAGGCGGCGCGCGTGCTGGGCGTCGGCCGTCCCGCGCTGAGCGCTCTCCTCAACGGCCGTGCCGCCGTTTCGGCGGAGATGGCCGTCCGCTTCGAGAAGGCGTTCGGCGTGGACGCCGCGCTGTTGTTGCGGATGCAGGCGCAATTCGCGCTCGCCGAGGCGCGCCGCCGCGCGAGGCGCATCAAGGTGGCGCGCTACGTTGCGAAGGTGGCCTGATCGGCGCCCGCGACGCTGTCGTCCCCTTCCCCTTTGTGGGGAGGGGCCAGGGGAGGGGTCGCGCCGAGGCGGGCCGGCCCTTCCTCAGCCTACCCGCAGATCCACAGTCACTTCCCCAGCCATGCGGGCGTCGTCTTCGTACCTCTCTATCCGCCACGTCTCCGCCAGCCCGGCTTCGTACCACTCCTGCATCGCTGGCAGCGCAAGCAGCCGCTGGACGTACGCCTCCGACTTTGCGTTGAGCGCAAGCCCGTAGGTTTGCACCCGGTACGCCACCGGGCAGAAAAACGCGTCGACATTCGTGAAAGCCGCGCCGGTGAGGAACGGCCCGCCGAGCCGCGACAGACCGTCGCTCCATAGCTCGGCGAGGCGCGCGACATCCGCCTTGAGCGCCGGCGACACTTCCCGAAGCTTCACCCGAATGCCGCAGTTCATGTTGCAGGTGCTGCGGAGCGCGGAAAACCCCGAATGCATTTCCGCCGAAGCCGAACGCGCCCAGGCGCGGGCATCGGCTTCCTTGGGCCAAACACCCGCATGCCGCTCGTGAAGATACTCCGCAATTGCCGACGAATCCCAGACCACCGTCTCGCCGTCCTTCAGGCACGGCACCTTTCCGCTCGGCGAGAATTTTCTAAACGCCTCCGAGGTGGCGGAGCTGGAACCGGCAAAGGGAACGAGCCTCTCCTCGAACGGAATGCCGAGCATCTTCATCAACACCCATGGCCGAAGCGACCATGACGAGTAGTTCTTGTTGGCGATAAAAAGCTCGCACATCGACCGCCCCACGCTCCGGAAAGTGATCACAACTCGAATTGCCGTTCTTCCGACTTGGTCTAAGAAGGCCACTCAAATCAAGCTCAATGGAAGGGGAGGGAACCCATGAAGATCGACGGAGCGTGCCATTGCGGCTTCATCACTTTCGAGGCGGAAATCGATCCGGAGAAAACCTCGGTTTGCCATTGCGCCGACTGCCAGACGCTGTCCGGCTCGCCCTATCGCGCCTCGGTTCCGACCTCACCCGCGAATTTCCGGCTGCTCAGTGGCGAGCCTACGATCTACGTCAAGACGGCGGAGAGCGGCTCGAAGCGCGCGCAGGCCTTCTGTCCGAAATGCGGCTCGCCGATCTATGCGACCGCCTTCGGCGATCCGACCGCGATCCTGAACATCCGCGTCGGGACGACACGCCAGCGCGATCAGCTCGTGCCGAAGCGGCAGCTCTGGGGGCGCTCGCGCCAATCCTGGGTCGACAATCTTTTCGCGATCACGCGGCTCGACAAGCAGTCGGCTTAGGCACGGCCGCCGCAAGGCGCCCCGCATCCCTCCATCGGGAGGGACCAAACGAGCCGCTGAGAGCCTCGCGCCAACAGAACGCGAGACGAAGTAGTGTGCGCATTCGGTTGCCGGCGGGGCGCGCGGCGGCTAGAACGCCCCATATTCAGCCAAAAATGGCCGTTTGGAACGAGCGAAAAGGGCGAAAAATGCGCGTTTATTACGACCGCGATGCGGACGTTAATCTCATCAAGGACAAGAAGGTCGCGATCGTCGGTTTTGGCAGCCAGGGCCATGCGCATGCGCTGAATCTCCGCGATTCCGGCGTCAAGGACGTAATGATTGCGCTCCGCGCCGGCTCGGCGTCCGCCAAGAAAGCCGAGGCCGCGGGCCTGAAAGTCATGGCTGTCGCCGATGCTGCCGCGCGCGCCGACCTTGTCATGTTCTGCGCCCCCGACGAGCTGCAGGCCGACATCTACCGCGACCATGTCGCCGGAAAAATTCGCGACGGCGCGGCGCTCGCCTTCGCTCATGGCCTGAACGTGCACTTCAACCTGATCGAGCCGAAAGCGACCGTCGACGTGATCATGATCGCGCCGAAGGGGCCGGGCCATACGGTCCGGAGCGAATACCAGAAGGGCGGCGGCGTGCCCTGCCTGATCGCGATCGCGCAGGATTCGACCGGCAATGCCCACGACCTCGCGCTCTCCTATGCCTCGGCGATCGGCGGCGGCCGCTCCGGCGTCATCGAGACGACTTTTCGGGAGGAGTGCGAGACCGACCTCTTCGGCGAGCAGGTGGTGCTCTGCGGCGGCTTGGTCGAGCTGATCCGCGCCGGATACGAGACGCTGGTGGAAGCCGGCTACGCGCCCGAAATGGCGTATTTCGAATGCCTGCACGAGGTAAAGCTCATCGTCGACCTCATCTACGAGGGCGGCATCGCCAACATGAATTATTCGATCTCCAACACCGCCGAGTTCGGCGAGTATGTCAGCGGGCCGCGCATCATCACCGACGAGACGCGCGCCGAGATGCGAAAGATCCTGAAGGACATCCAATCCGGCGCCTTCACCTCGAAATGGATCGGCGAGGTGAAGTCCGGCATGCCGATGTTCAAGGCGACGCGGCGCATGCACGACGCGCATCCGATCGAGGAGGTGGGCGAAAAGCTCCGCGCCATGATGCCGTGGATCGGCGCCAACAAGCTCGTCGACAAGGCGAAGAACTAAGCGTGCTCAAAAACGAAAAGCCTCCCCGGCTGGAACCGGGGAGGCCTTCTTGTTCAGACGGAGGCGTCACATGAAGGGCGAATTGCAGTACTTCACCTTGCCCTTGTAGTTCACGTAGGTGTTGGTCTGGGGGTTGTAGCTCGGGCCCTTGTGGTCGTAGCACCAGTCGACGTGCGCCGCCCAGTTGTTCGTCTGGTAGTAGGGCGTGCCGACATAGATGCCGCCGTAGCCGGGTCCCCAGCCGGGGCCCCATCCGCCCCCACCGAAGTTGAAGCTGAAGTTGCCGCCGGCATTGGCCGGAGCTGCGAAAGCGATGGCGGTGACGAGGGCTGCGGTGGCGGTGACCAGAATCTTTCTCATTGTCTTTCTCCCCATTTTGGTGCGCCGCATTTCGCGTTTCGCACCTGGTGAAGCTTCCTTCGGTTTTCTTGCGGCAGGTTT
>CAYTTC010000196.1:0-4513 GCA_964440525.1 uncultured Propylenella sp.
GTCGGATGGGCCTTCACCTTCGCCGCTGTGGCCTACAATCTCGTCCGATTACCCAAGCTGATGGCGCAGGGCGGCTGATGGCAAGCTTACCTGCCTTCGCAGAGACCTTCGCTGGCCGCCGGCCACCCGCGGAGACGCAGGCCGCAACTTGGCATTCGTCTGAAAGCCCGATCGACGAGGCTTCTTCAACAGCCTGCTAGGCGCGGGTTCGCTCATTCAAATAGTAAAGTATATGCACGAGAACGTGCGCCTCGTTCGGTTTGTCGTCGATGATGACTCGGCAGCGTACACCATCTTTGAGACGCTGAATGACCGAGGACTCGACTTAACTACAATCGACTTGGTGAAAAACTACTTGTTTGGGCGCATCTCCAGTCCAAAAGGGGCAGGGCAGATAAGGGAGCTTGAGGACCGTTGGGCGCAAATGATGTTCACTCTCGCGAACGTCAAGGCCAACGATTTTCTGAAGGCATTTTGGACATCGCGACACGGGAGAATACAAAAGGATAATTTATTTCAAGATTTGAAAAGGGCTCACAAGACGGGGCGGCAGGCGGTTACGCTATCCGTCGATCTTCTGGCGGCAGCCGAACAGTATGCGGCGCTAGAGTCTTCCGACGATCCAATCTGGGCGCCGTACTCGCTGGCAACCAAGGAAACAATAGCAGCCTTGAGGGTCATCGGTGCCGCGCAGACGCACCCGATTATTTTAGCGGCTCTGGAAAGATTCAGGGGCAATGAGTTTGAGCGCCTTCTGCGGCTGCTGGAGACGGTCATCGTCCGCTATCAGCTCATTGGCGGTGAACGCACCGGCCGGCTTGAAATCCAGTGCGCAAGAACGGCGAAGGATATATTTGACGGCACGATATCCACGGCGGCGGGCGCGCGTGACTCGTTGAAAGAGGTCTACCTGTCCGATTTGGATTTTCGTCAGGCATTCGAGACTAAGGAAGAGCGCTCAAGTCCCAAAGTGCATTACATTTTGAGAAAGCTGGAGATAGAGGCGAGGCGGCTTGCGTCATCGGACGGTGCCAGAGTAACGGACCCAGGTATCGGGTTGACCATTGAACATATACTACCAAGAAATCCAGGAGTTGAGTGGAAGGATGTTTTAAGAGAAGATCCGGATATTGTGGATGATTGCGCGTACAGACTCGGAAATCTATGCTTACTTGGCAAATCGAATAGGGGCGTCGGTCGCGATTCTTTCAATAAGAAGAAGGGGGCATATGCAGGGACGGACATCCTGACAACGAAGGCACTTACCTCGCATCCACAATGGAAGAGACGCGAGATCGGGGCGCGTCAAACGAAGATGGCAAAGAGGGCACTCGCTATTTGGCGGTTCCCATGATCGAGGTCAGCACAGACCAACTTCAAACAGCTGTTGAGGGGTTGCACCACTGTAAGGCCAGCCTAACGCAATCCATGCCCATCTCAGAGGCTTTCAACGGTCTACCGGCGTGGGAAGGCATCGTCCACGTCTTTGACCTAGAGGGCCACCCGACCGCCAAACGTGCCTACGCCTGGTCGTCTCCCATCGATGGGAGCGAGCGGCGCAGGTTCTTTGCCGTGCTCCATGTGCCGCCGATTACGTCGCCGCTGGCGGCGGTTCGTGCCGCGATAGTGCAAGAGCAGCGTACGAAGGGGTCTACTTGACGAGGCTTAGCATGGGACGTTTCAGCATCGATTGCGCGAGCAGATCGAGAAGAGCTTCGCCGGCCCAGATGGAGGTCGCCTTGGCGAGCACTTCGAACTTGCCCTCTGCGCAGTCTTCCAGAACGACGAACACGCCGCCATCGCCACCAAGGCCGTCAAGAGCCTGGTCCTCAAATGTCGCGCGAGAGATTTCAGTGAGCCACAGCGTACGGTGATTATCTAGCGAAACAGAAAGGTCTTCATCCATGGTCGCCTCCCCCGCATTGCATCCCTCGGTTCGCGAGCGTCACGCGCCGCGAATGTCTGCAACGGCTTTGGCCGAGTATTTGATTTTGCAGCCTGATGGACAAGAAACGATCCTCCATGATTCCCGCTATTCTCGACCACCAATCGTGACGGCCAATGCCGACGCCATGCGCGCGCTCCGCGCATACAACTGCGATCCACGACGCGACACTTCCGTCCTCGACAGGGTTAAGGTGGCGTTAACGGAAAAGGCGCGGAAGCAGGACATAAAGCCCAAAACCCGTGATGAGGCAATGCGTTGCGTCGAGATCATCAATTTGTTTCAGCGCGCCGAAAACGCCTTGGGAATGCGGTCAATGGCTCTGCGCGAATCTCCCCGATTCGATCCAATCGACGTAGAGGGTGTTGAGCTTTCCATCTACCCCGACTTCTTAGTCGACGGTGGCCCAGGACGGGTCGGCGCGGGCATATTGAGAGTCGCCAAGGCTCCGGACCCGGACAGTTGCAAGCTGGACGAAACGCGGCGCAAGCGAGGTGACCACCGACGCGAGATGGCGCGCTACATGGTCGCCATGCTCCAAATGCTCCTTGAGGCCCAAGATGGCCGTCTCGGGGTTGCGGAACGCGACCTCTGTTTCGTCGCGGACGTTCGGTTGGGTGAACGGATCGGACCAGCCACCGACCATGCTACTCGCTTGAGGGCTATCCGAGCGGCATGCCGCCAGATCGTCAACCTTTGGCCGACGATCACCCCGCGCCCTTCCATTCTGAAAAAGTGACGGGTTCAAATTAGGACACTACCCGGCGGTGAAATGGGCGTTGTAAAGGTCGGCATAGGTCGTCCCGCCGTCGACGGATTCTTGAACATAGGCGTCAACCGACGTTCCCCCCGTCCCGGCAAAAACAACCCGCCCGTCTTCGCACCTCCGCCGCCCCTCGCCGGGCCCGTCGTGTCGATGGCAGAGCCGCAACCAGCGCTCCTTGCCGCCGAAGCCGCGCTACCCCCTCGACCGGTAGTCGGCTGACGTTTGTTCCCGCCTATAAAAGGGTTTCGGATCTCGCGAGCAGGTTTTGCACCGAGGACACGTGCCATCTGCCGCCGCGTGCCGATCTGATGCCGCGCACATTCAGCGCCTTGGCCACCTCGGCAAGAGTTGCGGCTCCCGCGGCCTGAATGGCTCGAATGATTGGAAGGACGCTGATCGCAAACCGATCGGCCTCCGCCACTTGAGCCTGACGGCCGAGTGATGCAGCGTGCTTCGCGTTTTTCGGATTGCCCAGGCGGGCGCCTTGCGCCTTCCGTTGGACGAGCGCGGATCGGGTACGCTCGGAAATCAGCCGTCGCTCCTTTTCGGCGAGAGCTGCGTAGAGGTGCAGCATGAAGGGATCGGCGTCGGCCCCGAGTTCCGCCACGATGAACGGCACGCGCTGCGCCATCAGTCCGGAGATGAAGGCGACGTCGCGGGAGAGCCGGTCGAGCTTGGCGACAACCACCGGGCATTTGGCTGATCGCGCCGTGGCGAGTGCTGCTGCGAGCTGAGGACGACGGTCCAGCGCGTCGGAGCCCTTGCCGGTTTCCACTTCGACATACTCACGGAGGAGGACCATTCCCTCGGCTTCGGCAAAGCGCGCCACAGTGGACCGCTGCGCCTCGATGCCGAGCCCGGAACGGCCTTGGCGCTGTGTTGAAACACGGTAGTAGGCGATGGCGGATTTCACTGTGGCCTCAATGGCTTGTCCACCAAACTGCATACCACCGTTTGCCGTTTGGTTGAAGTCGCGAAAGTCGCTAACTCATTGGACTTAAGGGACTTTCGACGTTGCACTGCGACATGTGCAGGCGGCCGGCTACTGAGCAGTTGCCGTCGCAAATCAAAGGCCCGCGTCCGCCGCGCTGATCTCGATCCTGATCGGCTGACCGTCCTTGCCCGACAGCTCATGGGCGCTGCTCTCGGTCCATCGCGCCCGTGCCTTCAGCCAGAAGATCGCCGCAATCACCGCTTCCCGCCCTTCGCCCGTGGCTCTTCGGAAGAGACTCTCCGCCACCTTGGCATTGGCCTTGATGTGTGCACCCGCGAGCTCGCCCGGATAGAGCTGCCGCAGAAGCTCTGGTTCGATCGCCATCACGGTGGCGATGTCCGCTTCCGCGAAGCCATAGCCGGCCAGGGCTTCGACCTGCTTGCGCTGGCCGGGCAGGGGCTCGCCAGATGCAGGACCTGCCGTCGCTTGTTCACTGTCTTGGCTCATTGCTCGACCTCCGCCGATGCCGTCTCAGCGCCGGCGCGGGTGAGTATCATCAGTATCGCTTTGGCCATATCGCGAGGGCTTGTCTCGGCGGTCTCGATCGGTCCGCCGTCCTTGCCGGTGATCTCGCAGGCGGCGGTATCCCTCCAGCCCGCCCGGGTCTTGAGCCAGAAGATCGCGGCGGTCACGGCCTCCCGCCCTTCGCCGGTGGCCTTTCGATAGAGGTTCTCGGCCACCTTGGAGTTCGCCTTGATCTGACCCTCCGCCAGCTCATCGGCAAAATGGTGCCGAAGCGTTGGAGCATCGACGCGCATCACCCGGGCGATAGCGGCCTCGGGTATCCCAAATCCCGCCATTGCCTCGA
>CAYTTC010000197.1:0-4506 GCA_964440525.1 uncultured Propylenella sp.
GGCATCGGCCGCGCGAAGTAGAAGCCCTGCGCCTGGCGGCAGCCGGCGGCGCGCAGGATCACCGCGTGCTCCTCCGTTTCCACCCCTTCGGCGATCACGTCCTTGCCGAGGCGCCGGCCGAGCTCCAGCACGGCGGAGGTGATCGCCTGCGAACCGGGATCGGTGGCGATCGAGCGGACGAAGGACTGGTCGATCTTGATCGCGTCGACCGGGAATTTTTGCAGATGCGTGAGCGAGGCGTAGCCGGTGCCGAAATCGTCGAGTGCGATCCTGATGCCGGCGGCGTGCAGTTTTCGGATGGTCGAGCCGATCAGTTCGGCATGCTCGCCGAAGAGCAGCGTCTCGGTCAGCTCGACGCAGAGCCGCGACGGCGGCATGCCGCCCTCGGCAAGCTGATCGAGCAGCCGCTCGGCAAGATCGGGAAGCCTGGACACCGCGCTCGAGACATTGATCGCGACATAGGCGGGGGCAAGCCCGGCCCCCGCGAGGCGTTGATAATCCGAAAGCACGCACTCGATCAGACGCTCACCGAGCTTCAGCGCCAGCTCCGCATCGTCGAAAGCCGCCATGAACGCCCCAGGCGTCAGCAGGCCACGCTCGGGATGCTCCCACCGCATCAGCGCCTCCACGCCCTTCACCGAGCCGTCGCGAAGCGAGACGATCGGTTGGTAATAGGGCAGGAAGTGCTGCATCAACGTGCCGATTCGAACCTCACCCAAGAGCGACATGCGCCGCTCCAGCACATCGCGCAGGCTCGGCTCGAAGCAGACCGCCTGATTGCGCCCGCGGTTCTTGCCCTCGTAGAGCGCAAGGTCGGCGTTCTGCAGCAGCGCCGCCGGGTCCCTGCCGTGATCGGGGAACAATACGATGCCGATCGTGGCGCGCGTGCTGACCATCTGATCGGCCACGATGATCGGGTTTGCCAAGGAGGCAAGCACGCTCTCCGCCATCTCGGTCGACGCCTGGCGATCGAAGCTCGGCAGCAGAATGCCGAACTCGTCGCCGCCGAGGCGGAAGACGGTTCCCTTCTCCCCGACGCTGGCCGTTAGCCGGCCGCTGACCTCCTTCAGGAGCGCGTCCCCGGCCGGATGGCCGAGGCTGTCATTCACGTCCTTGAAATGATCGATGTCGATGAGGAGCACGGCGTTGTGCTGATCGCCCTCGGGGGACTCCTGCCAGGTCTTGAGCTGGGCGTGAAAAACCTTGCGGTTCGGAAGGCCGGTCAGCTCGTCCTGGTTGGCGAGCTGCCAGATACGCGCTTCGGCGATCCGCTGGGCGGAAATGTCCGTCATGCAGCCGATGAAGCGAAGCGGATTGCCGTCTGCGTCGCGCGTGACGACGCCGCGATCCCAGAACCAGCGATAGGTCCCGTCCTCGTGCCGAAAGCGATACTCCTCGGACCAGCGGCGGTCGCTGCCGGCCATCGCCGCCTCGAGGCGTAGCTCGACGCGCTTGCGGTCGTGCGGATGCACGCGCGCATGCCACCAGGTGGATCCCGCCTCGAAGCGGTCGCTGGTTACGCCGAAGAGCTTTCTCAACTCGCCCGTCCAAACGACGGAGTCGCTGAGCGATTGCCACTCCCAGATGACATCGCCGGTCGCCTCCGACACCAGCGAATAATACAGCTCGCGATCCTCGACGCGGTCGGCAATCCTGTTGAGCGCCAAGGCGAGATCGCGGAACCGGCGGGTGCCTTTCCGCGGGTCGAGCCGAAGCTTCGTCTCGCCGCGGGAATAGCGGCGCACCACCTCAGCGGCCTCCGCCACCGGGCGCGCGACCATGTGCCTGAATGCGACAGCTGCCGCGGCAATCGCACTGGTTGTGAGGAAGATCGTCGCGGCCACAACGCTGCTTCGCCCGCCAATCGCCAGATAGGCAGTCGCCACGACGAGACCAGGCGCGATCGCAACGACGGCAGGCAATCCAGCAAAACGCAGCCGGCTCCATACCTTCGGGACGCGCGTATCGGCGGAAGACAACGTCGTGCAGTTCCGATGTTTTCTTCCGCTATTAGAGGGCTTTCATCTTGCTAGTTCACTAAGACGGAGAGCTTATTTTCGGAGTCCACTCGTCTTGCGACGCAATCTACGGGATCAAAAAGCGTCCGGTAACGCTCCGTAAACCGTAGCTACTATGTGATTCTAGTAGAACGGGCAGGATTTGCGCCGCTGCCCCAGTCCGGAGGGGGCCGCCCGGACCTTGCGTGCCGGTGTTCGGGGCTTAGGATCGCGGCGCTCGCTTCGAGGCTCCCGTGACGCACCCTTTTCTCGCGCATCTCAATTCCGAGCTCGCCATGATCGAGGCCGACGGCCTCTTGAAGCGCGAGCGGACGATCACCACGCCGCAATCGGCGCATATCCGCATCAGCGATGCACAGGCGCAAGGCGGCGAGCGCGAGCTCTTGAACCTCTGCGCCAACAACTATCTCGGCCTCGCCGACCATCCCGAAATCATCGCCGCCGCGCGCCAAGCGCTCGACAAATTCGGCTTCGGCATGGCCTCGGTCCGCTTCATCTGCGGGGCGCAGACGCTGCATCGCCAGCTCGAAGAGCGCATCGCGCGCTGGCTCGGCAAGGACGATGCGATCCTTTTCGCCGCCTGCTTCGACGCCAATGGCGGGCTGTTCGAGCCGCTGCTCGGACCGGAGGACGCGATCGTCTCCGACGCGCTGAACCACGCCTCCATCATCGACGGGATCAGGCTCTGCAAGGCCAAGCGCTACCGCTTCGCCAACTCCGACATGGACGAGCTGGAAACGCGGCTGAAGGAAGCGGAGGCCGACGGCGCGCGCTTCAAGCTGATCGCCACCGACGGCGTTTTTTCGATGGACGGCTACGTCGCGAAGCTTAAAGAAATCTGCGAGCTTGCGGAGCGCTTCGGCGCCTTCGTCATGGTCGACGATTGCCATGCCCACGGACATCTCGGCGAGCGCGGCCGAGGGACGCCGGCGCTGATCGGCGCGGGCGAGCGTGTCCAGATCGTCACCGGCACGCTTGGGAAAACGCTCGGTGGCGGGATGGGCGGCTTCGTCGCCGCGCCGCAACCCGTTATCGACATGCTGAGGCAGCGGGCGCGGCCCTACCTCTTCTCCAATTCGCTCGCGCCGCCGGTCGCCGCCGGCGCGCTGAAGGCGATCGATATCGCCGAGGCTGCCGACGATAAGCGGGCGCATCTCACAAAACTTGTGCGCCGCTTTCGCAGCGGCATGGAGGAGGCCGGCTTCGACCTCTTGCCGGGCGAAACGCCGATCATCCCGGTGATGCTGCATGAGGCGAAGCGCGCGCAGGACATGGCGGCGGCGCTCGACGAGCGCGGCGTCTATGTCGCGGGCTTCTTCTATCCGGTGGTGCCGAAGGGCAAGGCCCGTATCCGCACGCAGATATCGGCGGCGATGAGCGAGGCGGACGTGGATTTCGCTATCCAGGCGTTTAAGGATGCGAGCCGGGCGCTTGGGATGACCTGATGCGGAATGACATGAAAGCGCTGGTGAAGGCGAAGCCCGAGCCAGGTCTCACGCTGCAGAACGAGCCGGTGCCCGAGATCGGCACTGACGAAGTGCTGGTGAAGGTGGCGAAAACCGGCATTTGCGGAACCGACGTGCATATCTGGAACTGGGATGTATGGGCGCAGAAGACGATTCCCGTGCCGATGATCGTCGGCCATGAATATTCGGGAAAAATCGTCGAAGTGGGCGCGAGCGTGCGCGGCCTCAGCGTCGGCCAGCGCGTCTCCGGCGAGGGCCATGTCATCGGCATGCAAAGCCGCGCGGCGCGGGGAGGGCGCTACCATCTCGATCCGGAAACGCGCGGCATCGGCGTGAACATCCCCGGCGCTTTTGCCGACTACGTGAAGATCCCGGCCTTCAACGCCGTGGCCCTCCCCGACGACGTCGACGATGAGCTCGGCGCCATTCTCGACCCGCTCGGCAACGCGGTGCACACGGCGCTGTCGTTCGACCTCGTTGGCGAGGATGTTTTGGTCACCGGCGCCGGGCCGATCGGCATCATGGCGGCGGCCGTCGCTCGCCACGTCGGCGCCCGACACGTCGTCATCACCGACGTCAATCCCTATCGGCTGACACTTGCCGGAAAGGTCGCCGACGTGCGGCCGGTCAACGTGGCGGAGGAGGATCTGAGATCGGTGATGCAAAGCCTCGGCATGCGCGAAGGTTTTGACGTCGGGCTCGAGATGAGCGGCGCCGAGGCGGCGCTGAACCAGATGCTGGATACCATCCTCGTGGGCGGAAAGATCGCCATGCTCGGCATCCCGGCGCGTCCGTTTTCGGTCGACTTGACGAAGATCGTCTTCCACATGCTGACCATCAAAGGCATCTACGGCAGAGAGATGTTCGAGACCTGGCACAAGATGATCGCCATGCTCGAAAGCGGGCTGAACGTCCGCGCCATCATCACCCACCGTTTCCCCGCTAGCGACTATCGAAAAGCCTTCGAGATCATGGCGAAGGGCGAATCCGGCAAGGTTGTGCTCGACTGGGGTGGGTAGGGG
>CAYTTC010000198.1:0-4504 GCA_964440525.1 uncultured Propylenella sp.
GGACGCTGCTGCGGCCGTTGCGCCGGCGGTATGGCAAGCTCCTGCTCGAGTCCCTCCAGGGCATAATCCGGCACGGCAGCACGCCGCGGCTGCGGCTGCGGCGTCGCCTGGAGCTGCGGCTGCAACTGGGCTGCTGCGGCCGCGACCGGCGCCGGAGCGCCGACCGACTTCAGGCGGCGCGTCAGCTCGGCCATGCCAGCCGTCGGGGGCGCGATCTGCTCCTGCGCCCGCTCCTGCTCGATGCCGGTCGCTACGACCGAGACGCGGATCACCCCCTCGAGGCCTTCGTCGAACGTGGCGCCGAAGATGATGTTGGCGTCTGCTTCTACTTCCTCGCGTACCCGGCTCGCCGCCTCGTCGACCTCGAAGAGGGTCATGTCACGGCCGCCGGTGATGGAGATGAGGAGGCCGCGCGCGCCACGCATGTTCACGTCGTCGAGGAGCGGATTGGCGATAGCCTTCTCCGCCGCTTCGATGGCACGCTTGTCGCCGGAAGCTTCGCCCGTCCCCATCATCGCCTTGCCCATCTCGCGCATCACCGAACGCACGTCGGCGAAGTCGAGGTTGATGAGCCCGTCCTTCACCATCAGGTCGGTGATGCAGGCGACGCCCGAATAAAGCACCTCGTCGGCCATGGCGAAGGCATCGGCGAAGGTGGTCTTGTCGTTTGCGACGCGGAAGAGGTTCTGGTTCGGAATGACGATAAGAGTGTCGACATGCTTCTGCAGTTCGAGAATGCCGGCCTCGGCGACGCGCATGCGGCGCTGGCCCTCGAACTGGAACGGCTTGGTCACCACGCCGACGGTGAGGATGCCGGCGTCGCGGGCGGCGCGCGCCACGATCGGCGCGGCGCCCGTGCCGGTGCCGCCACCCATGCCGGCGGTGATGAAGGCCATATGTGCGCCGTTCAGATGATCGGTGATCTCGTCGATCGTCTCCTCCGCGGCAGCGCGGCCGATTTCCGGCTGCGAGCCGGCGCCGAGCCCTTGCGTGACGGCGACGCCCATCTGGATGAGGCGGTCGGCCTTGGTCATGGTCAAGGCCTGCGAGTCGGTGTTGGCGACGACGAACTCGACGCCCTGCAACCCCGCCTCGATCATGTTGTTGACGGCATTGCAGCCAGCGCCGCCGACTCCGAAGACGGTAATCCTCGGCTTCAGTTCCGTGATGTCCGGCATCTTCAGGTTGATACTCATCGTTTAAGTCCTCTCCGCCTTTCCGCCAGGCCCGGCCAAGCCGCCTGAACTTTCCGTTCCACCTCGTGCTTCGTCAGAAGCTGTCCTTGAACCAGCGCCCCACCCGCGTGAGATATCCGTCGGTGCCGGTCATCGCGGCTCGCCCCGGATTGCGGGCATAGAATTGCTCGATCTGCGCCACCTGGGGATAGATGATGAGGCCGACCGCGCACGAGAACGCCGGGCTCTTTGCCGCCTCGGGCAGCCCCTGAATGCCGAGCGGCCGGCCGATGCGAACGTTCTTTCCAAGAATGCGCCGGGCTGCCTCGGCAAGTCCGGTCAGCTGGCTCGCGCCACCGGTCAGCACCACGCGCTGCCCGACCTGGTCGACAAAGCCTGACTTCGCGAGCATGTCGCGCGTCATTTCCAACGTCTCCTCGACGCGCGGCCGGATGATGCGAGTCAGCGCCGAGCGCGCCACCGTATTGGGATGCTCGCGCTCATCCTCCCCGACAGGCGGTATTGTCAGGATGTCCTTGTCATCGGAGGACGACGACAGCGCCGACCCGTGGCGCGCTTTGATGCGCTCCGCATCGGCGAGATTGGTGGAGAGCCCGCGGGCGATGTCGAGCGTGACATGCTGTCCGCCGACCGCGATGGCGTCGGCATGCGCGAACTCGCCGTCGTGAAAGACCGAAAGCGTGGTGGTGCCGCCGCCCATGTCGACGCAGGCGACGCCGAGCTCTGCCTCGTCATCGACGAGCACGGCGAGGCCCGACGCGTAGGGCGTAGCGACAACCGTCTCCACTTCGAGGTGACAGCGATTGACGGCGAGCTCGAGATTGGAGAGCGGCGCTTCGTCGGCGGTCACGACATGCATGTCGATGCCGAGCGTTTCGCCGAGCATGCCGATCGGGTCGTGTACGCCACGACTGGCATCGAGCGAGTAGCCGATCGGCAGCGCGTGCAGCACCATCCGCCCATCGCTCGCCGAGTGCGCGCCCCCGGCACCAAGCACCCGCTGGATGTCGGCCTCCGAGACCGGACCGCTGATATCGACGCTGGCCGAAAAGGTCTCGCTCTTGAGCCGCCCGCAGGAGAGATTGACGATGAGGCTGCTGATCGTGACCTCGGCCATGCGCTCCGCTGCGTCGACAGCAAGCCGGATTGCGCGCTCGGCTTCCTCCAGATCGACGACGACGCCGGACTTGATGCCGCGCGAGCGGGTGGAGGCAAAACCCAGCACCTCGACCGAATGGGTCCGGCGGCGTAGCGCCTCGCTGTCGCGTGGCTTCAGCCTTGCGATCAGACAACAGATCTTGGTCGATCCGACGTCGAGAACGCTGACGGTCGCGGAACGCCGCGAGCCGAGCGGTTTGACCCGCGATACGCCGGCCGGAGCTTGCGGTCTGCGCGCGCTCACGTCCGCGTCTTACCTTCGGTTGAGCCGCCGCCCTCGGAGGTGACGTCTTCGAGCGACCGCCCCTCAGGCAGCCGCACGGTCACCCGGTCGGGAAGACGAAGGTCGATGACGACCACATCGCGCGTCAGGATCTGGCTGTCAGAATTCAGCTTGACCAGCTGGGCGAGCGCCTGCCGTACGCCCTTTTCTGGAAGCTTCACGGTGACGCCGTTGTCGAGATGCAGGTCCCAGCGGCGCCCTGCGACCAGCACCGCGGCACGCATCTCAGCCGCGATGTCGGGCTCCGACAGAAGGTCGGCGAGGAAGAGCTGCGCCGCATCGTTGGCGCCGCCGCCAACCATGAATGGGAGCTTGGAGAAGCGGGATTCGTCGAGCGGTACGATGCCGGTGCCGCTCCTGTCGATGACAAGAACCTCGCCGTCACGCTGCCACAGCGCGAAGGGTTTGCGTTCGGTGATCTCGATCGAAAGCGTGCCGGGGTAGAACTTTCGCACGGTGACGCGCTCTACCCATGGCAGCCCGGCCAGCCGCTTCTGCGCATCCTCGACGTCGAAGGAAATCAGCGAACCAGCGATATCGAGCTTTTCCAGGATGGCGATTTCCGAGGTTTCCGTCTCGCCGTTGATCCGCACATCCTCGATGCCGAAGCCGATGGTGACGAGAATCCAGTCCCCGAAACGGCCGATCTGCCCGCCTGCGATGAGCCCGTAAAGGACGGTGGCAGCCAGAAAGCCGAGCGCGGCGATCTGGCCGATCGGCCGCGTCCGCCGCCGCTCCAATTTCTCGGCTGCGCGACGAAGCCGAAGTGGCACGAGATTGGCGAGCGGACGCATGAGCCGGCCGAGCGCACGGTCGAGGGTGGCGACGAATGTCGGCCCCTGAAGACTCGTTCCCCTTACCGTCGGCACGACGCGTCCTCCACCATCCAGGCCACCAGTTCCGGAAAGCTCTGCCCGGCATGGGCCGCGAGCTCGGGAACCAGCGATGTGCGCGTCATGCCGGGCTGCGTGTTCACCTCCAGCCAAATGACTTCGCCGGTTCCCGCTTCGTCGAAGCGGAAGTCCGAGCGGGAGACGCCACGGCAACCGATGGCACGATGCGCATCGACCGCGAGCCTGCGAATATTTTGGTAAACAAACGGTTTAATCGGCGCCGGCAGAACGTGTTTTGATCCGCCCTCGGCGTATTTGGCGTCGTAATCGTAAAAACCATGGCCTTGCGGCACGATTTCGGTGACGCCAAACGCCTCCTCGCCCATGACCGCGCAGGTGAGCTCGCGGCCGGGAATGTAGCGCTCCGCCATCACCTCATCGCCAAACGTCCACTCGTCGCGGCCGAGCGATTGCGGCGGATGCGGTTGATCCGCCGGCACGATGATGACGCCGAAGGAAGAGCCTTCGGCGATCGGCTTCACCACGTAGGGCGGAGGAAGCACGTGCTCCTTCGCCGCCTCGAAGCGCGAGACGATTCTGTGCTCGGCGACGGGTATCCCGGCGGCAGCGGCGACGCTTTTGGCCTTCTCCTTGTTCATGGCGAGCGCCGAGGCGAGCACGCCCGAATGCGTGTAGGGGATATCGAGGATTTCCAGCACGCCCTGGATGGCGCCGTCCTCGCCAAACGGCCCGTGCAGAGCATTGAAGACGACGTCGGGTCGAAGCTTCGAAAGCACCTCGGCGATGTCGCGCTGCACGTCGACGCGCGTCACCCGATAGCCGGCCTGCTCGAGGTTATCGGCGCACTCCCGCCCCGAGTTAAGGCTCACCGGCCGCTCCGCCGACCAGCCGCCCATCAGCACGGCCACGTGCTTTCTCTGGGCCATGACGCGACACCTCTCCACCGAACGCGATTCGTGGAGAAGAACTTGGACGGGAAATTGGTGAGAAAGCGTTAACTAAGGTTACTGGGA
>CAYTTC010000199.1:0-4485 GCA_964440525.1 uncultured Propylenella sp.
GGTCCCATGAGTTTGACACGAATACCATTTTCGCGTCGATGACCGCTCATGGCGCAAAACGGAACTGGCGATCGCGCTAGTTGATGTCTGCTTATCGGGGTGAAGCAGACTGAACGCGGAGATACGTTGCGCACTGCCCATGCGGATGGTGGCCTGCTAGTGATGCAGCTCAAAACTGGACGCTGGCTTCGTGCGCCAATTTTCGACCGGTACGATCCAAGCTTATGGCTGAGAGACCACCGGGAAACGGCAGCGGTTTTATCGCCTCGATAAAGGACTGACTGGCCAGATCGGCTAGTTCCGGAGTTTCGCGGAACGGCTCTCCTTACGGAACCTGCATCGCCCCGGTTGCTAGCCCGGTCGCCACTTTTCCGAAGGCCCGATTTAGCGCGACCGCGGCGGCGGGCGCCGTCATCTCTTCGACCGGCGCAGTCGCATGGAACATTCGGGCTTCGATTACCGGGCAGTCTCTGCTGACGATCTTCGCTGTCATCTCGACCTCCCAACCACCGCGGTCCCGGCCAAGATCCGGAACGCGCGGACGTCGGAAATGAGCTGGCGGTCTGCGGCGAGGCCCTGCATGTCACCCCCGGTGCGCAAGTATCCTGCATTCTCGAACGCCTGGATGATCTTCGCCCGGAAAAGATTGGGAATGCAGTCGCTCCACTTTGCATCGTCGAAGGTAAGGTCTCACTCCCGCCCGATCCGACCAGAACCCCTTGCGTATCGAGCGTGACGACCGAAGTCGGCTGCGCGCACTCCTACCGCCAGCCGCCTTGCGCTAAAATTCTCGGCAACGGCGCATTGTAGCAAGGCTATTCGAAAAGCTCCGAGTGTTCCGTTTCCAGCCGCGGCAGAGCGCGCAGGATTTCGGTCAGGTGGCAGTGCATGGCACCTGCGGCGGCATCCCCGTCACATGCGTCGATCGCGGCCATGATTGCCCGATGTTGCTCGACGAGCGGCAGCATGGCCGAAGGTCCGTGAAGCGTAAGCTGGCACACGCGGTCCATATGGGCCTTGATGTCCGCCACTGCCTGCCAGGCGAGCGGGCAACCGGTGCCTTCGGTGAGCGCGATGTGAAAGAGCTCGTCATAGCGCTGAAACTCGACGTGATCGCCGCGTCGCGCGACCTTCTCCTGAAGGTCGAGCAGGTCGTCGATCCGCAGCTTCGTCTGTGGGTCGAAGCCCTCACAGGCGCGCCGCACCACCGCCGTTTCGATCGCCTCGCGCACGAAGCGCGCCTCCATCATCTTCTTGACCGAGATCTTGACGACGATGGTGCCGCGCTGCGGGACCACCTCGACGAGCCGCGTCTTGGCCAACGAGATCAGCGCCTCGCGCACCGGTTGGCGCGACACGCCATGGCGCACTGCAATATCCTGCTCGGACAAGCGCACCCCCGGGAGCAGCTCCATCGCTACGATGGCGCGGCGGAGCTCGGTCTCGATCCGCCGCGCCGCCGATCCGCGAGCGAGCGTGTCTAGAGCCTCCATGTGGGCGATCACCCTTGTCCTGTCGAGGAAGTTCATACTACCATACAACGACGCTGCGCAATGGACGCGGACTGCGGACCGGGCTTAACCGGACAAGCGAATGGGAGGAGCATCATGATCATTGACAGACGGAGCCTCATCGGGGTGGCGGCAGCTCTATCCCTGCTGCCGATCCAGGGCGCTTGGGCGCAGGAGCCGATGGTTCTGAAGTCGGCCGACGTGCACCCCGTCGGCTATCCGACGGTCGCCGCCGTGGAAAGCCTAGGCAAAAAGCTCGCGGAAGCGACAGGCGGCCGGCTGACCGTCGAGGTCTATCCCTCGATGCAGCTTGGCGGCGAGAAGGAGTTTTTGGAACAGGCGCAGGTCGGCGCGCTCGCCATGGCGCGAGTGTCGGTCGGCGTCATGGGCCCGATCGTGCCCGAGCTCAATGTGTTCAACCTGCCCTACGTGTTCCGCGACGTCGGCCACATGCACGCGGTGATCGACGGCGAGATCGGAGCCGAGCTTCTGGGCAAGATCACCGATCACCCGACCGCCGGCCTGGTCGGGCTTGCCTGGATGGATGCCGGAACGCGCAGTGTCTATACGCACGACAAGCCGATCGCCAAGATGGAAGACCTTTCGGGACTGAAGATCCGAACCATGGGCAATCCCATGTTCGTCGACATGATGAACGCCATGGGCGGCAACGGCGTGGCCATGGGCTTCGACCAGCTAATCAACGCGCTGCAGACCGGCGTGGTCGATGGGGCGGAGAATAATCCGCCGAGCTACTCGACCGGACAGCACTACAATTACGCCCCCTTCTACTCCACGACCGAGCATCTGATGATTCCGGAAATCCTGGTCTTCTCCAAAAAGATCTGGGACACGCTCTCGGCGGAGGACCAAGAGCTTCTCCGCAAGCTCGGCAAGGAAGCGCAGCTCGAGCAGCGCGAGCTCTGGACGGCGAAGGAAGCGGAGTCGCTCGCCGACATGGCGGCTCACAATGTGACCGTCACCACGGTCTCGGCGGAAGAGAAGAAGCGCTTCCAGGACGCGATGAAGCCGATTTGGGATAAATACGGGGCCGAGCACACGGCGATGCTTGAGCGCATTCAGGCGGTTCAATAAGTCGTAGCGGAAGAGGCCGGCTTGCTTCCAAGGCGAGTCGGCCCACCTCCCTCCAACTTTTGTTGTCATTGCCGGGCTTGACCCGGCAATCCATTCCGTAACGACTATGCGTGCCGCAAGCGCCACGGAATGGATGCCACGGTCAAGCCATGGCATGACGACAGTTCTGAAAGGTCCACATTCAAGGATTGGGCGATGCTCGCCGCCTATTCGCACCTGATGGATGCCGTCCAGCGCGTCTGCATGGTGATTGCGGGCATCTGCCTCGTTGTAATCACGATCATCATTCCGTGGGGTGTGTTCACCCGTTACATGCTTGGCGTCGGCTCCTCATGGCCGGAGCCGCTGGCCGTGTTGCTGATGATCTGGTTCTCGTTCCTGGCAGCAGCGATCTGCTACCGCGAGCACCTGCATATCGGCGTGGCGATCCTGCCGAACGCCCTGACCGGCTGGAAGCGCACCCTGCTCGGCTGGGTTGTCGAAATCCTGATGGCGGCCACCAATCTGTTCATGCTCGTCTACGGAATCAGTCTCGTACGGACGACCTGGTATCAGTCGATCTCGGACTTTCCCATCGTGACCGCCGGCATGTCCTACCTGCCGGTGCCTATTGGCGGAGCCATCATCCTGCTCTTTGTGATCGAACGACTGTGGCGCGGAACGCTGTTCGGAACAGCGGACGACGCGGCGCTCAGCCGCGTGTCGGTGGAATAGCGGCGGGAGCCCGTGGACGTTCTTTTCCTTATCGGCGGCTTCGTAGTCTTTTGCCTGCTCGGCATGCCGGTCGCCTATGCGCTCGGGCTCGCGGCGATCTGCGCGTCCATTTGGATCGACCTGCCGCTTGAAGCGGTGATGCTGAAGGTCTCCGACGGCACCGACGATTTCGCCCTCCTCGCCATCCCCTTCTTCATCCTCGCCGGCGCCATCATGGGCGAAGGCGGCATGGCGGAGCGCCTTGTCAATCTCGCAAAGATCTTCGTCGGTTGGATCCGCGGCGGGCTGGCGCTGGTCAACATCCTCGCCTCGACGTTCTTTGGTTGCATATCCGGGTCTTCGGTCGCCGACACCGCGTCGATCGGCTCGGTGATGATCCCGCAGATGATCAAGAACGGCTATCCGCGCCTCTTCGCCGTCAATGTGACGGTGGCCGGCTCGCTGCAGCCGCTCCTGATCCCGCCGTCACACAATGCCGTCATCTATTCGCTTGCGGCCGGGGGCTTCATCTCCATCGGCGACCTCTTCCTGGCCGGCGCCATTCCGGGTTTCCTGCTTGGGTTCTCGCTGATGGTGCTCGTGCTCATCATCGCCCGCCGCAACAATTATCCGAAAGGCGAATCGGTCACGCCGCGGCAGGCGTTGAAGATCGCGGTTCAGGCGTTCTGGGGCCTGCTCACGGTCTTCATCATTCTCGGCGGCATTCTGGGCGGCGTCTTCACGCCGACGGAATCGGCCGCCGTCGCCTGCATCTACGCCTTCGTCATCACGATGTTCGTCTACCGCGACTACAAATGGAGCGAGCTGCACCTGCTCGTCGGTCGCGTCGTGCGAACCGTCGGCATGGTGATGATCATGATCGGCTTCTCGGTCGCCTTCGGCTACATGATGGCGATCATGCGGGTGCCGCTTTTGGCGGCGGACTTCTTCCTCTCGATTGCCGACGACAAATACACCCTGCTCCTTCTCATAAACGTTCTGCTTCTAGTGCTCGGCACCTTTATGGACCTGGCGCCAATGCTACTGATCTGCACGCCGATCTTCCTGCCTATCGTGATGAAGTTTGGGGTCGATCCGGTGCATTTCGGCATCATCATGATTCTCAATCTTGGCATCGGGCTCCTAACCCCGCCGGTCGGGCCGACGCTGGTCGTCGGTTGCGCCA
>CAYTTC010000200.1:0-4440 GCA_964440525.1 uncultured Propylenella sp.
CCAACCGCGCATGCCCCCGCACGAAGAGAGATTTGAGTGCAGTCGCAGAGGGAGACCACACAATGCAGATGACATTCGCCAGACGGCCGGTGGCGATGCTGGCCGTAGCATCGATGCTCGCGGCGGCCGCCTCGCCGGCTTCGGGCTGGACCGACCCGGAACCAAGTCCGTTCACAATGTTCCGGCTCTTCGCGCCGGAAGCAAAGCTCAGCGCCGACGGACGGCGGCTTGTCGTGACCGGCACCGCCGATTGCGGCCCGGCGGATGGCGTTGCACAGGTCGCGGTCTCGGTGCTGCAGCACGAAAACCTCGCCGCCGTGCGCGGCTTCTCCAAGCAGCAGCCCTGCACCGACGGCGAAGACACTTTTGCCGCCGAGCTGAAGGTGAAGGAGGGAAAACCGTCCTTCACGGCCGGGCCGGTTCAGGCCTGCGCCATGGCGCAGATGCGCATCGAGGGCGGCGCGCCCGACTACGATTTCTGGTGCACCTTCATCACGCTCGTCATCGACGAGGCAATTTAAGGGGACCACACAATGCAGATGACATTCGCCAGACGGCCGGTTGCGATGCTGGCCGTAGCATCGATGCTCGCGGCGGCGGCCGCCTCGCCGGCTTCGGGCTGGATCGACCCGACCCCAGACCCGTTCACAATGTTCCGGCTCTTCGCGCCGGAGGCGAAGCTCAGCGCCGACGGACAGCGGCTTGTCGTCACTGGCACCGCCGATTGCGGCCCGGCGGATGGCATCGCGCAGGTCGCGGTCTCGGTCCTGCAACACGAAAACCTCGCCGCCGTGCGCGGCTTCTCCAAGCAGCAGCCCTGCACCGACGGCGAAGACACTTTTGCCGCCGAGCTGAAGGTGAAGGAGGGAAAACCGTCCTTCACGGCCGGGCCGGTTCAGGCCTGCGCCATGGCGCAGATGCGCATCGAGGGCGGCGCGCCCGACTACGATTTCTGGTGCACCTTCATCACGCTCGTCGTCGACGAGGCGCTATGAAGAGCTAGACCGGCAAGCGTTCCTACCTCCCCTTGAGGGGAGGGCTGGCGCTCTGTCGCCTCGTCCTTGCCTCACGCGTTGATCCCGATTCCCGTCTCGCGTTGGAATATAATCATGTCGAGCGAAGGCGCGGCGGCGCGCCCGCCGATCCCGGTCAGCAGCGCATGCACCTGGCCGCGATGATGCGTCTGGTGATTGAAGAAGTGCGCCAGCGCCGGGGCGAGCGGCTGCGTGATTTCCTGCGGATTGACAATGGTGCGATAGCTGAGGGTGCCCGCAAGCCGCTCGTCGTCGAGCCCGTCGACCCAGGCGCTGATGCGCGCATCCTCCGCCTCGCGCTCCGTTCGGAGCGTCGCAAGGTCGCCGCACGGCACCGCATCGAGATCCGTGTATGTCGGCCCCTCGCCGGTGAAGCGGCGCATCCAGATGCGGTCGCCGACGAGGATGTGGTTCAGCGTCCCGTGCACCGAGCCGAAGAAGGCGCCGCCGTTGGCGCGGTAGGCAGCGTCGCTGAGCGCGGCCGCCGCCGCATAGAGGCGCTGGTTTGCCCAGGCGTTGTAACGGGCGAACATCGTGAACTGTGATTTCAAGCTCGGCCCTTCCCCGATGGTGTGTGCACTGCACAACATATCATCGGCGCTCCGCTGTTGTCTCCGCGCCTGCGTCATGTCTCCCTAGGCGCAGCAAGACAAACGAACGCGGATGATTCGCGGGCGTCCTGAACGGGCTGCGGGGTGAATCTCATGAAGAAATATATCGCCGAGTGCTTCGGCACTTTCGTACTGGTTTTCATCGGCGTCGGATCGATCGTAACCGGCGGGTTCGGCGGCGCGCTGCCGATCGGCCAGATCGGGATCGGCCTCGCCTTCGGTCTTGCCGTTACGGCGATGGCCTATGCGATCGGTCCCGTCTCGGGCGCGCACCTCAATCCGGCAGTGACGCTCGGCGTTTGGCTCGCCAAGCGCATGGAGGCGAAGGACGTGATCCCCTACATGGTCGCACAGGTGATCGGCTCGATCATCGCCGCGGCAATCATCTATCTTGTCGCGAGCGGCCGCGTCGGAGGCTATGACGCCGCTGCGTCGGGCCTCGGCCAAAATGGCTTCGACCCGGCCGCCGGCTACCAGATGTGGTCGGCGTTCCTGATCGAGGTCATCGCCACCTTCGTCTTCGTCGCGGTCATTCTCGGCGTCACGCATCCGCGCCAGGAGACAATGCTCGCCGGGCTGGTGATCGGGCTGACGCTCGCGATCCTGCATTTCGCCTTCATCCCCGTTTCCGGCAATTCACTGAACCCGGCGCGCAGCATCGGGCCGGCGCTCTTCGTTGGCGGCACCGCGCTTAGCCAGCTCTGGCTCTATATCGTAGCGCCGCTGATCGGCGGCGGTCTTGCCGGTTTGGTGGCCCGCCAAAACGCGATCTACCGCGGTCGGTAGAGGCGATGCCTCTCGTCCTCTACGACCTCTGCGGACGCGATCCCGACTTGCGTTTCAGCCCCTATTGCTGGCGCGCCAAGATGGCGCTCGCGCATAAGGGCCTCGCCTTCGACACCGTGCCGACGCCCTTCACCGGCATTCCGTCGGTCGAGGGCGGCGCCTCCAAATCGGTTCCGGTGATCAACGACGGCGGGCGCGTCGTCTTCGACTCCTTCGACATCGCGCTCTATCTCGACCAGGCCTATCGCGAGCGGCCAAAACTCTTCGACAGCGAATCCGACGTAGCCGCGGCCCGCTTCCTGGAGGCTTGGGCGATGCTGACGCTGCATGCCGTTGTCATGCGTATGATGGTCAAGGACATCCACGACGTGCTCAGCGATGCGGACCAGGCTTACTTCCGGCCGTCGCGCGAGACGCGGCTCGGCCGCACGCTCGAAGCGCATCAGACCGGGCCTGAGGCGAACATGGAGGCTTTCCGCTCGGCGCTCGAGCCAGCCCGGCGAACGCTGCAGCGGCATCCCTGGCTCGGTGGCGGCGCGCCGCGCTTTGCCGATTACATTCTCTTCGGCACCTTGATGTGGCTGACGACGATCTCCGGGGCCCTCCCTCTTCCTGCGGAGGACGTTGTCGCGCACTGGTTCGAGCGATGCCTCGATTTGAACGGTGGAAAAGCGCGAACCGCAAAAAGAGCCCGCGCCGCGTGACCGACCGCAGCCAAGAGCGGCGGAGCGAAATGTGCCGTTTCCGCCGACCGGTTTTCGTTGAGCGCCTCCGTCGTCAGCCACTGATCCCTCTTCCCCATGTGGGGAGAGGGTCTGGGTGAGGGCTATCGACCAGTCTGAAAATGACGATGTCTGGCTCGTGCCCTGTTTCTTCATCCGGCCCGACATGCGCGGGCAGAAAATAACTCGACCGCTGCTTGAGCGCGCCGTGAAGCTGGCCAAAAAATCCGGCGCCTCGCCAATAGAGGGTTTTCCAACCGCGGGTTCGAAACTCGGCAGCGCAGACCGCCAGGTGGGGACGGAGCACATATTCAAATCTTGCGGCTTCGAGGCGATCAGCCGGCCGTCGTCGAACCGGGTTGTCATGCGATTGGAATTCTAACGATCACCACAGGTGAAGTTCAGGCCGCGGCCGGAGACGGTTTAGAAAGAGGCCGGTCACACAACGCTACTTTCGGCTTCCACGATTCCACGCCCCCGCGCCATGGAGCGGAACGGTGCTCACGGCACGCAAGCCCCTTTGGGCACGGCGGCTCAGGTCGTGAAAAAGATCAAATAAACAAAAAGGGCAAAGCCTCCCAATATGAAGGCCAGTAATCCGACAGCGCGGGCAATGAACCAAGGAAACTCAAGCAGTTCGCCGAGTTCACGCCGAAGGGCGTCTAGCGTCGGCGTCTTTGATTTGACAAGCGGTAGGGGCGGCAGGGCCGGTCCATCGCCCCACATATCGTCGCCTGCACCCATCATTGCTCCTGCGTTTTGTCCGCGCCCTCTCCAAAGAAATCATACCACCGAGCGCTGAATTTGCAGTCGGGATTAGGGCATTCGATGATGGTGTCGTCGTCGTAGCCTTCCGGCACGTTTACATTGGGGTGTTTACACCGTGGGCAACAGGCCAAATTGACCTCGAAAAGAATGCTGTCCGACATTCGAAAATTCTCCTGATATCCCTTCTCTGATAAGTGCGAGATTAGGGCCTGCCGTATGCTTTTGCCCAGTCAGCAACAGCGATCGTTTCCGTCCAGCAATCAGGGTAAGCAATTGGAGTAACTTGATTGTTTCCGCCGTGCTCACGGCAAATTGAGACCAAAATGGAATAGCGAAGGCGAAATCATTCACGTAGCGGGTGCAGGTGTCCCCCGCCGCAACGCTGATAGACGACTGGGTCCCTGCCCCCTATAAGCCGCGGACCTTCAACGAGAACCGATACCCTACCCATGGCAATCGAACGAACCTTTTCCATCATCAAGCCGGACGCGACCGAGCGGAATCTGACCGGAAAAATCA